>CAYJMY010000086.1:0-18589 GCA_964371125.1 uncultured Mesorhizobium sp.
CCTTGTTGACGATCACCGGCGCCGCCTGCGCACCCGACAGCGGCAGCGGATAGAGGTACTTCGCCTGCTCGTACCACTTGCCGTCGCGGTAATCGACGAGGTTGGAGCTGGCGCAACCGTCGATCACGCCCGTGGCGAGGCTGGTATAGACCTCGGCGAAGGCCATCGTCACCGGCGCCACGCCGAGTTCGCGCATGTGGCTGCCGTAGGCGCCGGGGGCGCGCAGCTTCATGCCGGCGAGATCGGCCAGCGTATTGATCGGCTTCTTGGTCAGCAGATAGACGCCGGGCTGCAGGACGTCACCGATATGGACGATGCCCTGGGCGCCGTAAATCTCCTTGAGGATATCGCCCCAACCGCCCTTCGAGCCCATAGTGAAGAGCTGGTCGAAGCGCTCGGGACCGCCGGGCAGGCCGAGCTCGACGACGCCGGCCGGCAGTTCGCCGGCGTGCAGCGCCATGTAGGGCGAACCCATCTCGACGAGACCGCTCTTCACCGCGGAGAACACTTCCGTGGCGCCGACACCCTCGCCGTCATAGACGTTCTCGATGACCAGCCGGCCGCCGGTCGCCGCCTCGACCCTCTTGGTGAAGGCCTCGTAGGCGACGCCGAACGAGACGCCGCGCGGATAGAGGTTCGCCATCCGCCAGCGGAAGGTATTCTGCGCGATGGCCGGCGCAGCGAGTGCAACCGTCCCCGCTGCTGCGGCGGCTGTGACTGCAAAGAAATCACGACGTTTCATGGCACTTCTCCCATTGTTGGCAGTTTTCTGCACGTGGATTCTAGAAGCCGACGGCGTCGCCGCCCTTGAGATTGAGGATGGCGCGCGCCTCGGCGGGTGTCGCGATCTCCATGCCGAGTTCTTCGACGATACGACGGATCTTCGCCACCTGCTCGGCGTTCGAGCGGGCAAGCTGGCCGCGGCCGATGTAGAGCGAGTCTTCCAGCCCGACGCGGACGTTGCCGCCGAGCAGCGCCGTCATGGTGAGGAAGCCCATCTGCGCCTTGCCGATGCCGAACGACGACAGGCGGTAGTCGGAGCCGAACAGGCGGTCGGCGGTCTGCTTGAAGAACATCAGGTTGTCGTAGTCGGCGCCCATGCCGCCGGCGATGCCGAAGATGCCCTGGATGAAGAAGGGCGGGTCGACGAGGCCGCGGTCGACGAACATCTTCAGATTGTAGAGGTGGCCGATGTCGTAGCACTCGAACTCGAAGCGGGTGCCGTAGGCGCGGCCGACCTCGACCATGATGCGCTCGATCATGTCGAAGCTGTTCGGGTAGATCGTTTTCCAGGAACCTTCGACGTAGGGCTTTTCCCACTCGTGCTTCCACTTGGTGAACTTGGAGCCGAGCTGGGCCACCGAAAAGTTCATCGAGCCCATGTTCAGGCTGGTGACCTCGGGCCTTGCCCGGTGTGCCGGCGCGAGCCGCTCGTCGAGGGTCATGCCGAGACCGCCGCCGGTGGTCAGGTTGAGCACCGCGTCGGTCGACTGCTTGATGCGCGGCAGGAACTGCATGAACAGGTCCGGATTCTGCGTCGGCCGCCCGGTCTCGGGATCGCGCGCGTGGAGATGGATGATGGCCGCACCCGCTTCGGCCGCCTCGATGGCCGACGCCGCGATCTCCTGCGGCGTGATCGGCAGGTGCGGCGACATGGTCGGCGTGTGGATGCCGCCCGTGACCGCACAGGTGATGATTACTTTGCCCGTCATTTCCGCCCTGCCTTCTCGTTTGCTCCAACTTTTTCCTTGAGCGCGAGCAGGCGCATCAGTGCCCGATCGCGCCATCTCATCCTGTCGCCGACCGCGCCGCGCGGGGTGACGGCACGACGGCTGTCCTCGATCTGCTGCAACGCCTCGGCCGGCCACGGCGCGGCGACATACAGGTCGCGGCCCATCGCCTGATAGAGATGGCCGTAGCGGGTGGCGTAGTCCTGGAAACCGTTCGGCGCGTTGAGATCCATGGTCTCGAACGGGCCGATGAAGGCCCAACGCAGGCCGAGGCTGTATTTCATAACCTTGTCGAGGTCGGCCGGTTCGATCACGCCCTGCGCGACGAGCGCCACGGCCTCGTTGACGACCGCCGTCTGCAGCCGGTTCATGACGAAGCCCTCGATCTCCTTCTTCACGATGACCGGCACCTGGCCGATGGAGGCGAGAATGGCGCAGGTCTTCTCGACCGTGGCCGCCTCGTGCCAGGGCGACGGAACCACCTCCACGACCGGCATCAGGTGCGGAGGATTGGCGGGATGCGCAACGATACAGCGCGCGCGGCCGGGGATCCCGGCGAGGAAAACGGTGCCGGGCATTGTGCTGGACGAGCTGCCGATCGGGACGCCCTGCGGCGTGTGCCGGTCGAGCAGTTCGAAGACGCCGCGCTTGACGTCGGGATTCTCGGGGACGCTTTCCTGGACGTAGTCGACGCCGGCGACGGCATCCTCGACATCATCCGCGACGCGCACGTTCGCCGCCAGGCTGTCGGGATTGTCCAGAAGACCGGCCTCGGCCATGTCCTTCAGCGCCTTGCCCACCTCGACAACAGCGGCCGCGGCGGCTCCGGGCTGGCGATCCCACAGGCGCACCTCCCAGCCGGCGCGCGCGAAAGCCGATGCCCAGCCACGACCTATGAGACCCGTGCCCACTATCGCTACCCGCATCGCCGCCCCCTTTTTGATATAGCAGTTAACCTCGCCTTGCGACGATCGTCAATCTGATATTTCAGATAACGACGGGCTTTCGGATGTCTTCGCTCCGCCTCCAAGCCATCTCGGCAGGGTCAGTTCGCGATTGCCGGTGATCCCCTTCGGGCGAAGCATGAGCACGCCCAGCATGATGACGGCGAGGCCGACCTCGCGAAGACCCGGCATCTGCGGGATCGCCATGCCGAAGACGGTGACGCCGCCGGCCAGCATGCGCAGCAGCTCGGCGACGAAGGAGATCGAAATCGCGCCGACGACGGCGCCGGAGAGGCTGCGCTGGCCGCCGATCACCAGCATCGCCAGCGTCAGGAAGGTGAGTTCGAGATAGAACTGGCCGACCGAGAGCACACCGATGGCATGGCCCTGGAGAACGCCGCTGGCGCCGACGACCGCGGCCGAGAGAGCGAAGGCGGCGAGCCGCAGCGAGCGGACGGCAATGCCCGACGCCGATGCGGCCACCTCGTCCTCGCGCGTCGCCCGCAGCATCAGGCCGATCCGGGACGCCGAGAAAAGCGCCGCGACGGCAAGGGCGACGAGCGCGACGGCCGTCGCGGTCTTGAGACCGACGGTGAGCGGCAGGCCGACCAGCGAGGCGGTGCCTTTGGTCAGGCCGGTGGCGTGGGAGAAGGTCGTGTAGACGATGGCGAGGAAGGCGAGCGTGGCGATGCTGGCACCGATGCCGGCGAGCCTCACGACGGCGACGCCGATCGCCAGGCCGAGAAGCGCAGCGAACGCCACGCCGACTGCCATTCCGCCCCACAGGCCGAGATCGGTGGAGATGATCCAGGCCGGGAGATCGGGCAGGAATACCTTCTTCGTGATCGGCGGGATGGTGAACCAAGCCGCCGAATAGGCGGCGATCGAGGCGAAGGCCGCATGGCCGAAGGACAGCACGCCGGTGTTGGTGACGAAGATCGACAGGCCGATGACGAAGACCAGCTTGACCATCATGTCGGTGGCGAAGCGCTGGGTGGCCGCCGTGCCGAGGTAGCCCGGCAGCGTCGCCGCCAGGATGAGCAGGGCGAGGATGGCGAAGGTCTGCAACCGCGCGGGCATCAGACGCGCTCCCTGGCCGAGGCCGGGCGGAAAAGCCCCTGCGGCCGCAGGACGAGAACCAGGATAACCGCCAGATAGACGAAGGCCTCGCGGTAGGGCCTCAGCTCCGCCGGCAAGAGGACCTGGAGGAAGACGGTGACCATGCCCACCGCAAGGCCGCCGAGCACGGCGCCCGGCAGGCTGCCCATGCCGCCGACCACGGTCGCGACGAAGCCGATCAGCGCGAGATGCAGGCCGAGCCGCGGCTCGACGACGCCGGTCTGCGCCACGTAGAGGATGGCGGCCGCCGTGGCCAGGACGCCGCTGAGCCCGAACGCAGCGGCGATGACGCGGTTGGCGCGGATGCCGAGAAGGCGCGCCATCTGGAAGTCGGCGGCGGCCGCGCGCATCTCGATGCCCATGCGCGTCTTGCGCAGGAAGGCGCCGGTCGCGGCGAGCAGCAGGATCGTCACCGCGATCGTCACCAGATGGATGATCGGCAGCCTGACGCCGCCGATGAGGATCGGCTGCGACAGTTCGGGCAGGATGTTGAGGCCCGACGGGCGCGCGCCGAAGACCAGCACAAGCGTGTTCTGCAGGAGATAACTCAGCGCGAAGCTGGTGATGAGCAACGTCGAGGGATCGGCGCCGCGCACCGGCCGGAAGGCGAGGCGTTCGGAGAGCAGTGCCAGGATCAGCACACCGGCCGCCGCGGCGAAGAGCGCTGCGGGAAAGCCGAAGGCGATCGTCAGCATGACGATGTAGACGGCGATGGTGATGAACTCGGCGTGGGCGAAATTGATCAGGCGCATGATGCCGAAGATCAGGCCGATACCGAGCGCGGTAAGCGCGTAGATCGAGCCGATGCTGGTCGCGTCAACGAGCGCCTGAATGAACCAAGTCATGCCGCGCCCCCTTCCCCGGAGAGATAGGCCTGCTCGAGGCGCACGTCGCCGAGCAGTTCGCGCGCCGGCCCCTCGAGCTTCAGCAACCCGCCGGACAGCACGATCAGCCGGTCGGCGACGATGCCAATGCGCATCGGGTTCTGCTCGACGAGGAGGATGGTCAACCCCGTCTTTCGCAGCGCGAGGAGGACCTCGTAGACCTTGTCGACCATCAGCGGCGACAGGCCGAGCGAAGGCTCGTCGAGGATCAGGAGGCGCGGCCGAGACAGGAGCGCCCGGGCAATGGCGAGTTGCTGCTGCTCGCCGCCGGAGAGCCGCGTGGCGATGCCGTTGCGGCGTTCGGCGAGGATGGGGAACATCGAGTGCATCTCGTCCAGCGCCCGCGCGCGCGCGGCGCGGTCGCCCAATCGCTTCGACATGCCGACCAGGAGGTTCTCGTGCACCGTCAGGCCGTCGAAGATGCGCCGGCCCTCCGGAACGAGCGCGATGCCCAGCGCCGACACATCCTCGGTGCGCAGGCCGGCGAGCGATCGACCTTCGAAGCGGATCGCGCCGGAGTATAGCGGCAGCGCGCCGGCAATGGCGAGTGTGAGCGTGGTCTTGCCGGCCCCGTTCGGCCCGACCACGCCGAGCGTCTCGCCCTCGGCGAGTTGCAGCGACAGGTCGCGCAGGGCCGGCACCGGCCCGTAGCGCACCGCGACGCGATCCAGTTCAAGCAGCGCCATGCGGCACCCCGCCGAGATAGGCGGCCCTCACGGCCGGATCGGCGCGGACCTCGGCCGGAGTTCCCCTGGCGATGACGCGACCGACGTCGAGCACGACCAGCCGCTGGCAGACAGACATCACCAGATCCATGTTGTGTTCGACGAGCAGGAGGCCGATGCCGCGCTCGGCGACCAGGCCGCGGAGCGCTGCGCCGAGCGCCAGCGCCTCGTCGGGCGACATGCCGGCGGCCGGCTCGTCGAGAAGCAGGAAGCGCGGCGACAGCGCCAGCGCCCGGGCGATCGCCAGCTTGCGCTGGTCGGAATAGCTGAGCGCCGCGGCTGTCCTGTCCGCGGCGGCCTCAAGTCCGACGGTCGCGAGCAGGCGGCGGCTCGCCGCAGCCGGCTCGCCGCGCACCGCCGCGACCGCGGCAACGTTCTCGGCCACTGTCAGTTCGGAGAAGAGGCGGACCGCCTGGAAGGTGCGCACGATGCCAGTCCGCGCCACATGGTGAGGCGACATCCCGCGAAGGTCGCGACCGCCCAGCCGGACGGTGCCGGTCGACGGCCGCTGGAAGCCGGAGATCACGTTGATAAACGTGCTCTTGCCGGCTCCGTTGGCACCGATCAGCCCGACGATCTCGCCGGGCACGATCTTGAGGGAGACATCCTCGAGGGCGATGACGCCCCCGAAGCGGACGCCGATATCGGCGGCGCTGAGCGACTCGACATTTTCCACGTTTGCTACCGTCAGGCCGCCGACTCCGGTGGTCAGAACTTGATCTCGGGCGTCTTCTCCGCGTCGAAGACGCCGACCGACGAGACCTTGCCGCCGTCGATCTTGACGATCGTCATCGGGCGGCTGTTGTTGATATGCAGGTCCTTCGAGAAGCTCGTCTTGCCGACCAGCAGATCCTCGCCGGCGAACTCGTCGAGCTTGGCGCGAACGGCATCGGTGTCGAAGGTTCCGGCACGCTCGACAGCGAGCGCCCAGGCTTCGATGACGCCGTAGCCGGTCAGCGCGTGGCCGGTCACCGGCGCCGCGCCCTGCGCCTTGGTGAAGCGCGCGACGAAGTCGTTGATCCGCGCGTTCGGATCGTCGCCGTGTATGCTGCCGTAGGTGAGGTTGTAGAAGTCCTTCAGGTCGGGAACCGCCTCCAGCCAGTAGGTGCCGTCCATCGACTCGCCGGTGATGATCGGCAGGTTGACGCCGGCGGCGCGGATCTGGCGCACGTAGCTGCCACCGTTGATGGCGCCGCAGAACATGACGACGTCGGCCTTGGCTTCGGCTTCCTTCATGCGGCTGACCTGCGCGGCGATGACGGTGTCGTTGCCGGCATTGTACTCGTCGTAGCCGGCGACGCCCTCGCCGCCGGCCAGTTCGCGCCAGCGCGTCTCGAAGTTCGCACAGAGCGACTTGTTGTATTCGACCTGGAGGTCGTTGAGGATGTAGACGCTGCGCTTGCCCAGCGTGTTCCAGGCGAACTCGGCCAGGATCGCGCCCTGATGGTTGGTCGCGGTCGACATGGTGTAGGCGTTCGGGCCGATACCCTGGACGCCGAACTTGGCGTCGGCGGCGCAGGACGAGAAGGCGATCTTGTTCTGCGACTGGGCGACGAGGGCAGCAGGCGCGCCGAAGTCGAAGTCACAGGTGACCATGACCAGTTCCGCGCCCTTGCTGAGCACGTCGGTAGCTGCAGTCGCGCCCTGGGCCGGATCGGAGGCCGTGTCGGCGGCTACATGGACGATCTTCTTGCCGAGCAGGCCGCCCTTGGCGTTGATGTCGTCGATGGCGAGTTGGGCCGCCTTGTAGGGACCATCGTCGTACGGCGCGACGAAGCCCGAAAGGGCGATGGCGAAGCCGACCGTCACCTCATCCTGCGCGAAGGCAGCAAGCGGCGTGGCGGCGATTGCGGTCGTCAGAAGTATGCGTGTTCCCGATCTGATCATTTTTTGGCCCTCCTTGACCATTGGAAGTCACTGCTCAAGCTGCATTCCTCAGGCGCGCCGTGCGCTGCGGATCGACGGTTCCGTCTGGATCGACGGCGACGCCGTAGATCGTGTTGGCGCGTTCGACCGAGATCCGGCCGAGCCTGACATCGCGCACGACCTCGTCGACCGGCCGCCGGCGCGGATCGCCATAACCGCCGCCGCCCGCCGAGACCGACAGGACAAGCTGGCCGTCATGGACGGAGACCTGGGCGCAGGACGGCAGCGGCTGGCGCGAGCCGTCCGCCTCGATCATGTACTGGTTTGCCGCGCCGCCCCGGCCGCCGCCGCGCACGCCGAGCGCGGCGTTGACCACGCCGTCGCTGACGTAGCCGACCGAAATCTCGCAATCGACCGGTCCGAACTCGACGGCGATCGACGGCGCGCCGGTGCGCTCGCCCGGTCCTTCGGTGTCGGGCAGCAGGCGGCGCGAAGCGACGTAGAGCGGCTGGCGGAGTTCGTCGAGTTCGACGGAATCGAGGTTGCACATGCCGGCGTTGCCGACATGGCCGATAGTCAGCCAGGCGTCGGCGGTCGGGCTCGCCGCGCCGCCGGTCATGCCGAGGAACACCTGGTTGATGAACGGCTTACCGTCGCGCGGATGGATGCCGGAGATGACCGCAACCGAGGGCGGGATGACGGCGCCGCACTCTGCCATGCCCTGCCCCTCGGCGATTTCGGCGATGGCGCACTGGACGGGATTGGCGACGCGGTCGGCGACGTTGGTCGTCGCCACGGAACACGAGATCGGGAAGCGGGGAATGCCGACGACGCAGTTCTCGCGCAATTTGAGCTCGATGCGGCGGAAGCTGCCGGCGTTCTTCGGCACAGTATGGTCGATCGAATTGAAGATGCCGACCATGGCGGCGGTGCGCGAACAGGCCTCGCTGAGGTTGAGCCCGCAGGGCAGGCAGTCCATGTTGTCGGTCAGGTCGACGGTGATGCGCGCCTCGACGGGGTCGATGGTGACGTCGACCTTGACCGGAATGCCGTCCTCCGGCGTTCCCGGGAACGGGTCGTGGCGGCTGGTGCGCACGGCGCGGCCGGCCGGCAGGGCGCGGACCGCCTCGATCATGCGCCGCTCCGAATAATCGAGCCACTCGCCGCAGAAGGTTTCTAGCACGTCCCAGCCGACCTCCCGCGCCATCGCGGCGATTTCCTGCTCGCCGATGCGCGCGGCACCGAGCGCGGCGAGGAAATCGCCCCACCACTGGTCGGGGACGCGGATGCGCATGCGGCACATGCGGACGAAGTCGTCGTTGGTCCTGTAGTCTTCCTGGACGCGGACCGACGGGAAGATCAGCGCGCCTTCCTCGTAAACGTCCTTCGCCGAGCCGTGATAGGTGGTCGGGATCGAGTTGCCGATGTCGGCCTGGTGGGCCTTGGCGAGCACGGTGAAGCGGTGCTTTCCGTTGTCGTCGACGACAGGCACGAGGATCGTGTGGTCGGCGGCGTGGCTGCAGCCGTGGTAGGGCGAGTTGTTGATGAAGGCGTCGCCCTTCTTCAGCGTCGGGCAGTATTCCTTCATCACCTTCGCCATCAGGTCCGGACCCGAGAGCACGTGGATCGGCAGGCCTTCGTTGGCGACCAGCAGCTCGGCATCGGCGGTGACGATGCAGCAGGAGAAGTCGCGGGCGATGTTCAACACGCCCGAGCGCCCGGTGCGCAGGAGCGTGTTGGCCATCTTGCGGGCGACGCCTTCGAAGCGGTTGTTCAAGAGGGCGAGCGTGACGAGATCCATGGTTTCCTCCTGCCCTCTCAGCCGACGTCGATCACGAGGCTGCCCGACGGCCGCCGCTCGGCGCTCGCGCCCGGATCGACGACCACGGTCGTGTAGTCGTTCTCGACGATCGCCGGACCCTTCAGCACGTGCCCGGGTTGCAGCGCCTCGAAGCGGTGGACGGGAACCTCGCTCCAGCCGACTCCGGGGAACCACGCGGCGCGCGGCGCGCGTTCACGCAGGCTCACCGGCGGCGCCAGCTTGAGGTCGCGCGCCTCGGAGAGGCGGCAGGTGACTTCGGCCGACCAGCCGACGACCTCGATGGCGGAGCCCTCGTCGCGGAAGGAGAACAGCGTCTCGTGGGTGCGGTGGAAATCCTCGACGAAGGCGGCGAGGTCGTAGGCGTTGGCGATCGAGCCGCCGCGCAGCGGCACCTCGATCTCCCACACCTCGGTCGCGTAGCGCGCGTCGGCCTTGAAGGTGATTCGGGTCTCCAGCGCCCCTGCCCCGGGTCCCTCCGCGAAACGCCGCGCCTTCTCTTCTAGCCCGGCAAGGGCCTCGTCGACGGCCGCGTGGTCGAAGCCGTCGGTGTGGGCGACCAGCGCCACGTGGTACTCGGCCTTCAGTTCCGACATCAGCGCGCCGGCGGCCGACAGCGCGGGGCCGGTCTCGGGGATGATCAGCGTGCGGCAGCCGAGCCGCCGGGCGATGCGCACGGAGTTCAATCCCGCGGCGCCGCCGCCGCCGATCAGCACCGCGTCGCGCGGATCGATGCCCTGCTTGACGGTGATGTCGAGGATCGCCTGGACCATGTTTTCCGTGGCGATGGTGATGATCGCGTTGGCGGCCTCGGCCGGCGGCAGCCCAGCGGGCTCGGCGACGTTCTGCTCAACGGCCTGCCGTGCGGAATCGGGGTCGAGCCTCATCGCGCCGCCGAGGAAATAGGCCGGGTCGACATAGCCAAGCGTCACCGCCGCGTCGGTCACCGTCGCCCGCGTGCCGCCGCGGCCGTAGGCGGCCGGACCAGGAACCGCGCCGGCGCTCGCCGGACCGACATGGAGCAGCCCGCCGCTGTCGATCGAAGCGATCGAGCCGCCGCCGGCGCCGACGCTTTTGACGTCGACCCAGGGAAAGCCGAGCATGATGCCGCGGTAGCGCGGACCGATCCACGTCTCCCGCGTCGTCGGGATCGTGCCCTTGCGCACGATCGAGACGTCATAGGTCGTGCCGCCCGTATCGGCGATGATGGCGTCCTCTGCGGCACTGTCGACGGCGGCATAGTAGCGGCCGGCGATCGGCGCCATGGACGGTCCCGAGTTGACGATGTGGATCGGCGCCCGTGCTGCGTCGGCGGCGTCGATGACGCCGGCTTGGGAGGTCACGATGAGCACACGGCCGCCAAATCCCGCCTGCCGCAGCCGGCTCTCGAGATCGCGCATGTAGCGGCCCATCATCGGCTTCAGCGAAGCGTCGACGGCCGCAGAGGAAGCCCGGCGAAACTCGCGGATCGCCGGGTTGAGTTGGTGGGAAAGCGTGAACGGGACGTCGGGAAGATGCGTTGCCAAGAGTTCGCCGATACGCAGCTCGTGCGCCGGGTTGACGATCGACCAGAGCAGCGAGACGGCGACCGCCTCCGCGCCGCTGGCGCGTAGCTTGTCGATCGTGTCGAGGACGGCCTTCTCGTCGAGTTCCTGGCGTACCGATCCGTCGGCCATGACGCGCTCGGGAACTTCGAAGGTCAGGCTTTTGGGGATGTAGGGGTCGGGAAAGCGGTGCGTGAAGTTGAAGGTCTCGGCGCGCCCGCCCTCGCGCAGGACGAGCATGTCGCCATGGCCGGCGGTGGTTATGAACGCCGTCCTCGCCGTGCGTCCGGTGATGATGGCGTTGATGGCGTGGGTCGTGCCGTGCAGCAGCGACGCGCCGCGGGCGAGGAACTCGGCGAGCGGCTGGCCTTCGGCGGCTGCGGCGAGCGACAGCGCGTCGAGCATGCCGGCGACGGGATCGTGCGGCGTCGTGGCGGCCTTGAACAGCCGGCAGACGCCATCGTCGTCCTCGACCACCAGGTCGGTGAAGGTGCCACCCGTATCAACGGCGAAACGCATTTTACCCCCAGAAACTCGACGCGCTTTCAGTCCATTGCGCCCATGAGCGCCTTCCAGCGCGGCGCCCGCTTCTCGACCGCAGCCGCCAGCGCCGCGGCTTCCTCGTCGCCGATGGCCAGGCTCAGCGCCATCAATCCGCGCCGCGCGATGTAGAAGCCGTCCTCCAGCAGGTCGAAGAAGATCAGATCTCGCGCCCGCTGATCGGCCCTGGCGAGGTCGGACGGCTGCTTCGGCTCTTCGGCGACGGGATGGATGTTCATCAGAGAGCCGATGCCGACCGCGCGGACCGGCGCGCCGGCGGCGGCGAGGATCGCGTTCAGACGCTCGCGCAGCGCGTCGCCGCGGGCGTTGAGCGCGCGCGCGGCTTCCGGCGTGAAGCGGTGCTTCAAGCCGGCGATGCCGGCCGCCATTGTCAGCACGTTGTTGTTGAAGGTGCCCGCGTGGGAGAGGCTGCCGGGCCGGCCGGGATCGAAATTGGCCATCAGGTCGGCGCGCCCGCCGAAGGCGCCGAACGACATGCCGCCGCCGATGTACTTGCCCAGTGTCGTCAGGTCGGGACGGATGCCGAGATCTGCCTGGCGGCCGCCGGGGCTCAGCCGCGAGGTCATGACCTCGTCGAAGATGAGGATCGCGCCGACGGCTTCGGTCTCGGCCTTCAGCATCTCGAGGAAGGCGCGGTCGCCCGGGATGCAGCCGGCCGAGCCCATCATCGGCTCGACGATGACGCAGGCGAGTTCCGACCCGTGCTGGCGGATCAGCGCGCGGGTCGGCCCGATCTCATTGTAGCGGGCGAAGACGTAGTCGTGCGGGATGTTGACCGGCACCTTCGAGGTCGAGGGGAACGTCAGGGTGCCGCCGTGATAGGCGCCTTCGAACACCATCACCTTGGGCCGGCCGGTCGCGTGCTTGGCCAGCGCCAGCGCCAGCATGTTGGCCTCGGTGCCGGAATTGGTGAAGCGCATGAGTTGCATCGACGGGAAACGCTGCTGCACCAGTTCGGCGAACTCCGCCTCGTTCGGGCCGTGGCTGCCGAGGTTCAGTCCGTTGGCGACCGCCTTGCCGACCGCCTCGGCGATAACCGGGTCGGAGTGGCCGTAGAGGCCTGCCGTGAATTCTCCGAGGAAATCGACATAGCTATGTCCGTCGGCATCCTTCAGGCGGCAGCCCCAGCCCGTCACCATGGTCAGCGGGAAAGGCGAATAATAGAGGACCGTGCGCGTGTTGCCGCCGGGCATGACCGCCTTGGCGCGCTCATGCATGGCCTGGCTCGCCGGGTTTGCCGCGACGAAGCGGGCGACGGCGTCGGAGAGTGCGGCGGACAGCGAATTGTGGCCCTGGGCGGGCTGCGCGGCGGCCGTCTTCGTCGGGCTATCCATCACTATTCTTCCCACTCGATGTTGCCGTCGACGCCGAGCATCTGGCCCGAGATGCGGGCGCCGCCGGGCGACGCGAGGAACGCGATCGCCGCGGCGATATCGTCCGGCTCGACCATCGTGCGCATGGAGATGTAGCGCAGCAGTCCCTTCTCGTATTCGGCGCGGTCGACGCCGAGCGCCTTCGCCTTGGCGTCGATCACCCGGTTGATGCGATCGCCGCGGATGGCGCCGGGCAGGATGGCGTTGACGCGGATGCCGAACGGGCCGAGCTCGCGCGCGAGGTTCATGGTGAGGCTGAGGACAGCGCCCTTGGTGACGACGTAGGGGAGCCTGAGCGGCAGCCCGACCTTGGCGCTGCCCGACGAGATGTTGACGATCAGGCCGCTTCCGACGGCCTTCATCCCCGGGATGACCGCACGGGCGAAAAGGAAATGGCTGGTCAGGTTGACGCGGATGGATTCGTTCCAGTCGGCGAGCGTGACGTCTTCGGCGCGGGCCGTCGGCCCGGCAATGCCGACGTTGTTGACGAGGACGTCGACACGGTCCCCGGCCTGCGCCACGGCTCTTCCGACGTCGCCCTCGTCGTCGACGTCGCCGGCGACCGTCTCGATCGACGGATGCAGCGACGATGTTTCGGCAAGGCCATCGGCGTTGACGTCACAGGCGATGACCCGTGCGCCTTCACCGGCAAGTGTCGCAGCGATCACCCGACCGGCGCCGCCGCCGGCTGCCGTCACGATCGCAGTCTGTCCCCGCAGACCACTCCCTTGCACCGCATGCCCCTTTTTTTTCGATGCATAAACTGATATAGCAAAACCAACAGAAATTGGTTCCAGTGTCAATCTGCTATTTCAGAAATCCCTTTCGCGAAGGCGCAGACGATCGACACAGACCCTTGCCAGAACGAACCAACGCTTGCATGAGCAGGTGATGCACCGGATGCCGGACGTGGCATGCGGAAGGACATTCCTCGTGCGGTCAGGTCGGACGACCGCGCGGGTTGGAACGTAGCGGCAACGGCTCGGCCGCAACGAGGAGCGGAGGTAACATGACTCAGGCCGCGGTCCGGCGCAGGCCCGGACGACAGCAGTCGGAGGCGCCCGATCTGGAGGCGATCGACGATACCTCCCTCGAGACAGTCGAGCGTCAGGTCTATCGCAGCATCCGCCGGGCCCTGGCCAGCGGCCACGTCGCGCCGGGCACGTCACTGACCAGCCGCTCGCTCGCCCAGGCCCTGAAAGTCAGTGTACAGCCGGTCCGCGACGCGCTGAAGCGGCTCGAAGCCGACGGGGTGCTCGAAGGGCGTCCGCAGAGCGGCTTCTTCCTGAAAAGCCTGACCCAGTCGGAATACCGCGAACTGACCGAGATCCGGCAGAGGCTCGAGGGGCTCGCCGGACGCCTCGCTTGCCAGTCGATGGACAAGCAGACGCTGCGCCAGCTCGAGCGGATCAACGACAAGATGGCGCGCCACGAGAACTCGAAGGACGCACTCGAGGAGAACTACCGCTTCCACTTCACCATCTACGAGAAGGCGAACCGGCCGAACCTTTTGGCGCTGATCGAAAACTTCTGGGTGCGGATCGGGCCGGCGCTGCACCACCATCCCTACAAGATCAGCAGCACGGCGACGATGGAGCGGCACCGCCAGATTATCCGCGCCCTGGAAGCGCGCGACGGCGACGCCGCCGAAGCGGCGATTGCCAACGATCTCGGCTCGGCCGCCGACCTGATCGTACCCCGGCTGCCCTCCCGACTGCCCTGACGACCGCGAGGAATACCAAAGGCTCGGCTCACCACGACCGCAACGCGCGCAGGCGCGGCGTCTTCTTGAAGACGTGCTCGTCCATGCGCGCCAGCAACCGGTCGAGGACGCCGACCGCCGCATCGACCATCGGCCCCTTGTTCAGCATGACGCACTCGGCCCGCGCCGCCATCGCGGCATCGGTCATCTCGCCGCGCGAGGGTATGCCTTCCTTGACGAGGCCTTCCAGGACCTGCGTCGCCCAGACCACCGGCACGCTCGCCGCCTCGCAGATCCACAAGATCTCCTCCTGCATCTCGGCCAGGCGCTCGAAGCCGATTTCGGCCGCGAGGTCGCCACGCGCAATCATGACGCCGAAGGGGCGTCGGCCGGCGGCCGCGGCGATCAGGTCGGGCAGGTTACGCACGGCTTCCGGACGCTCGATCTTGGCGACGAGGCCGAGCGGACGGTCGCGGCGCCCGTGGCGGGCAAGCGCCTCCTCGAGGAGACCGATGTCGCAGGGCCGGCTGACGAAGGAGTAGCCGATGATGTCGGCGCATTCGATGACCGCGGCGAGGTCGGCCTCGTCCTTCGCCGTCAGCGGGGACAGGCCGAGCGCAGTATCAGGCAGGTTGATGCCCTTCTCCGGTTTCAGCTTCGCGCCCTTTTCCCTGGTCCGGCGCACGCGGACGATCGCCTCGCCGTCGCGGGCGCTTTCCACGACTCCCTCCAGCTTACCGTCGTCGTAACGCAGCCGATGGCCAACCTCGAGGCGCGTGACGATCTCGGGCAGCGAGACGGCCGCGCTGAACGGCATGTCGACCGAAAGCCGCGGCGGGCCGGCAGAGACGAGACGGAACGCCTCGCCGGGGTGCAACCTTGCCTTCGGATCGCGGACAGCGACCGCGCCGGTGCGGATCTTAGGCCCGGCGATGTCCATGAGGATCGTCAGCCGACGCCCGACGGCGGCGCCCGCCGCCTTCACGTTTTCGGCCATCTTCCTCCACGCGTCCTGGTCGTCGTGGGCGCAGTTGATGCGGGCGGTGTCCATGCCGCTGCGGGCGAGCGAGACGACCCAGTCGCGGTCGGTCGCGGCCTCGGACGGCAATGTGACCATGATCCGGCTGCGGCGGTGACGCGGCGGGTCGCCGAAGAGCCGGTCCGCGGCTGCCGCGAGCCGAGCCTCCCCGGCGAAGAATTCGGCCTCGCTCGGACCTGGAAACGGCGCCGGCCGACCGTCAAGGGCGGACAGCGCGGCGAGCGCCGCATCGAGGCTCGGCAGCACGCGGCTCTCCAGCCGGCCGAGCGACGACAGGCCGCGGCACATCAGCCGCCGCTGCAGCATGCGGATGTCGTGGTGGCGAAGCGTGAGATAGTGCGCGAGGTTGACGAGCGAGGGATCGTCGCCGCCGAGCGAGCGAAACCGCGCGAGCAGGTCCGCCGAGCCGTCGGCGACCGCCGTCCGAAGTCCGAGCAGTTCTTCGAAGGTCCGTTCCGCCGCGGCGTCGGGCGGCATGTCTTGGGCGTTCACCGGTTCGGCTCCCCAGCCTGTCACCCGCGGTGGGAGGCGGACCGCGCGGCGTCGGGACACTAGGACAGCGCGGTGACAGTCCGGTGACGATCCCATCCTCCTCCAAACTGGAACAGGACGTCGAGGCACGGGTGCCGCTTCCGACCTTTGCGAACACATATCCGCATCGCCCCGGCCCCGCACGCCGTTTGTGCTTACCGCGTGAAGTGAGCGCCGTCGTTGGGCGTTGCGATCCCGCAGACCAGGTTCGGCTCAAGGCGAAGACCGCACGACGTGACCATACGTCGAGACGGCACATTCGACGCCGATACGAGCTCATAAACGTGGGTCGCATCGAGATCGTGGAACGCGCTGCCGATCATGCGGGCGTTGACGTAGTTGCCGAGACCTTTGCCCCGCTGAGACGCCGCCACGGCAACAAGTCCGCCCCAGGCATACCGGTGATAGGGGCTTTGCGTATTGTGGGGCAGGTAGCCGTGTGCGGCCGCCACGATGGCTCCGTCGCCGTCGCCTACCACGACGGTCGTCGCAAGTCCCATCTCCCCAACCAGCAGCGAGCCAGAAAACGGCACCACACCGGCCGCGCCCATAAGCATCTGGATGCCAATTGTGAAATCATCCTCCGGCTGCGTCGGCCCTTCCAGATCGATCAAGCCACTTGGCAGGCCCGCGGAAATGATGGCCTCGGAGGCGGCAAGCGCGCTATGCCTGTCCGCAAGGAAAACGTCCCAGGTATCCAGGCGGAAATTCCGCTCCATCAGGCGGGATCTCAGTTCTTCGGCCCTGGCAGCCGGGATGAGACGGAAGCCGCAGATTCCATCGCGATCGAGGAACTCGTCGATGCGATCCCATCCGAGTCGATCGAGATCGTCGCAACCCATCGTGCGGCCGGTCTGGCAGGCGCCGGGGGTCGCATTGATGAAGTCGACGCTCGCTTCGGCCTGCGCTTGCAGCCGCTGTTGGATCGGCGTGCCGAAGTAGCCAGACATGACAATCCTGTGAAGCTATCCGCAAAGCATAGCGATTCCGACGAAACTGGCAATCGACGTGAGTCGGGTTGCTCTACCGTGAACACGGGCGCCGGGACCGGGTCTGACAGACGAGGACTGGCCGGTATCACCCGCTATTCAGCAGGGAACCGGGAATCCGAGCCGAAACCTCGCCCGGAAGCTCGCATCCGTGGTTCGGATACTTTACGCCACCATCCCGGGGCGCCGCGACGCTGGCCGCAAAAGAAAAGCCGGGACAATGCCCGGCTCCTCGAATGCGTCGAAAGGACCGACGAGGTCAGTTCACGGCGTCCTTAAGACCCTTGCCGGCGGAGAACTTCGGCACGCTGCGCGCCGGGATCTTCACTTCCGCGCCCGTCTGCGGGTTGCGGCCGGTGGTGGCGGCGCGCTTGGTGACGCTGAAATTGCCGAATCCGACGAGGCGCACGTCGCCGCCCTTCTTCAACTCGGAGGTGATGACGGAAAACACCGCATCGACCGCCGACTGAGCGTCGCTCTTCGAAATCTTCGCTGCGTCAGCGACGGCAGACACCAGTTCGTTCTTGTTCATCAATACATCCTTCCTTGAGAATACCGGGATTTCGATTCGACCGGCAGGAAACGGACTCTAGAAAGAACCGTTCCCGCCACCAAGTGCTAATTACGTTCCGTAGGCCTGAATCGCCCGGTTTTCCGGGCTTTTTCACAGAAAAGCCGGGCACTGAGCCCGGCTTTTCCGACTTGTCCCTGCGCCGTCAGTGGGCGAAGGTCGAAGCGCCCGTTTCGTCGACCACTTCGGCCTTGGCCGGCACCACGTCGACAGGCTCGATCCACTCGATGGGCTCCGGCATGCGCACCAGCGCGTGACGCAGCACCTCGCCGACCCGGCTGACCGGAATGATCTCCATCCCGCTCTTAACGTTGTCGGGAATCTCGGCGAGATCCTTGGCGTTCTCCTCGGGGATCAGCACCTTCTTGATGCCGCCGCGCAGCGCGGCGAGCAGCTTTTCCTTGAGGCCGCCGATCGGCAGGACGCGCCCACGCAGCGTTATCTCGCCGGTCATCGCCACGTCGGCCTTGACCGGGATGCCGGTGAGCACCGAGACGATCGCGGTGGCCATCGCCACGCCGGCCGACGGGCCGTCCTTCGGGGTAGCCCCCTCGGGTACGTGGACGTGGATGTCGCGCTTGTCGAAGGTCGGCGGCTCGATGCCGAAATCGAGGGCCCTCGAGCGGACATAGGACGCCGCCGCCGAGATCGATTCCTTCATCACGTCCTTCAGGTTGCCGGTCACCGTCATGCGGCCCTTGCCGGGCATCATGACGCCTTCGATCGTGAGCAGTTCGCCGCCGACCTCGGTCCAGGCAAGCCCGGTGACCACGCCGACCTGGTCGTCCGCCTCGACCTGGCCGAAGCGGAAGCGCGGCACGCCGAGATAGTCGGACAGGTTGTCGGGCGTGATCTTCACCGACTTCTTCTTGGTCCGCAGGATTTCCGTGACCGCCTTGCGCGCCAGCTTCATCAGCTCGCGCTCGAGGCTGCGGACGCCCGCCTCGCGCGTGTAGGTCTGGATGATCGCGCGGATCGCCTCGTCGCTCACCGAGAACTCCTTCGGCTGCAACGCGTGGTCGCGGATGGCCTTGGGCTGAAGGTGGCGCTTGGCGATCTCGACCTTCTCGTCCTCCGTGTAGCCGGCGATACGGATGATCTCCATGCGGTCCATGAGGGCCGGCGGGATGTTCAGCGTGTTCGCCGTCGTCACGAACATCACGCTCGACAGGTCGTATTCGACCTCGAGGTA
>CAYJMY010000087.1:0-17017 GCA_964371125.1 uncultured Mesorhizobium sp.
GTCCTGTTCCTGCCGGTCGGCATCGCCTGCTACGCGGCGGCGAGCGAAGCCGGCCTGCTCGACGCCGGGACGGTGGTCGTCTCCATCGTCATCGGCGCGGCGTTGATGGCGTCGCCGATCCTCTTCCTCAAGATCAAGGATCGCCCCTATTTCCGCCAGGACGGAAGCTGAAGCGGCCCGGGCTTGACGCTCGCCGGCCGAGGGCGCATCTGACGGGGCGAAATCGGTCAAACGCGCGAGTTCCGCCATGCAGAAGTTCACGACCCTCACCGCCGTCGCGGCCCCGCTCAACATGCTCAATGTCGACACCGACATGATCATCCCGAAGGATTACCTGAAGACGATCGAGCGGACCGGCCTCGGCAAGGGTCTGTTCTCGGAGATGCGCTACAATGAGGACGGCAGCGAGAACCCGGATTTCGTCCTCAACAAGCCGGCCTACCGCAAGGCCGAGATTCTCGTCGCCGGCGACAATTTCGGCTGCGGCTCGAGCCGCGAGCACGCGCCGTGGGCGCTTCTCGATTTCGGCATCCGCTGCGTCATCTCGACCAGCTTCGCCGACATCTTCTACAACAACTGCTTCAAGAACGGCATCCTGCCGATCACGGTGAGCCCCGAGGACCTCGACAAGCTGATGGACGACGCCTCGCGCGGCGCCAACGCCACGCTGACCGTCGATCTCGAAGCCAAGGAGATCCGCGGACCGGACGGCGGCGTCATCCGCTTCGACCTCGACGCCTTCAAGCGCCACTGCCTGCTGAACGGCCTCGACGACATCGGCCTCACCATGGAGAAGGCGCCGGCAATCGCCTCCTACGAAAAGACGGCGGCGGTCAGCCGTCCCTGGGCCTGAGCGGCGCGAACGCAACCGGCATGACGCCCTTCGTTCCGAAAAGGCTGGAGCCGGTCGCATTCGGCCTGCTCCTGTCCGGTATGATGTCGCTGCTCGTCTCCGGCCTGTCCACGGCGCTCGCCGTCGGCTTGGCCGGCGATTTCTTCGGCTTCTGGCTGCGCGCCTAGCTGTCGTCCTGGGCCGTCGCCTTTCCCGCCGTCCTCCTCGTCGCGCCGTTCGTCAGGCGTATCCTCCGGCGGATCGTGATTTCGGGCTGACAGCGCAGCTTGCCGTGTGGCACGCTGCCGGCGGCGGCGCGATTCCGCCGGGAGACGCCCCTATGATCCGGATTTCAGTTCCAAGATTCCTTCTCGGCGCCCTTGTTGCCGGCGCCCTTTCATCGGGGGCGGCGGCCCAGGACAAGGCCGCGCCGGAGAGCTTCCCGTTCGCCGGCGGAACGCTGACCATCACCGAGAACGACGATTACGAGAAGATCCTCGCCTTCGACGGGCGGGAAATCGTCCGCAACTACGTCGTCTTCTACGAACGCACGATCGAACTCGGCGAGACGAGCGTAGCGCTGTTCGCCGCGGGCGATGGCGGTAACGCGTGCGGCGCCGCCGCCGTGATCGTCTGGAAGCCCAGGGACGGCGCCGTGACCAGCGAAATCGTCGGCGAGGATTGCGGGGCGCCTCCCGCGGCCGCGACCGGCGACAGCATCTATTTCGTTCCCTATCTCATTCCCGGCGATTCCTCGCCGGTCCAGGTCTGGTCGCCGGAGCGCGGACTGCGCCTCGCCGGCATGCTGTCCTTCGTGCCTCAGCCGGGCACCGGCTGGGAAGACCTCGATCCCGACGGTTACGACAACATCATCGAGGCGCTGTCCAACGAAGCCGTCTACGAGGCGGCGGCGAAGCTGCTCGGCGGTCGCCTGAGCGAGGTCGTCACCGGTCTGCTCGTCGGCGGCGGTACGGAGAAGACCGTCACCGGCGTCTTCTACGCCAGCGGTTGCGTGCCCCATGCGTGCGGCAGCGCCGACGCCTTCATGGCCGTCGATCCCAACGGCCGCAAGCTCTACTTCGCACAGGCGGGCGAGCGGCCGGAGCCCGACGCCTGGCCGGCGCTGAAGACGTGGCCGCCGGCGCTCCGCTCGGCGATGAAGGCGGCGCTCTATCCGCCGCAGTGAACAGGACCGGGGAAATCTCCGCCGGCGCGATCGACCGGCCGACGACCTGCGGCAACCAGATTCGGGAGCAGACCAGATGCCACGCCGCCTGATTTCCACCGGCTCGCCCTTCGAGAAGACGGCCGGCTATTCGCGCGCCGTCGTCGACGGCGACTGGTGCTTCGTCTCCGGCACGACCGGCTACGACTATGCCGCAATGACCATGCCGGAAAGCGTCGAGGACCAGGCCCGCAACTGCCTCACCACCATCGCCAGGGCGCTCGGCGAGGCGGGTTTTGCCATGGCCGACGTGTTGCGCGCCCGCTACTACGTCACCGACCGCGCTTTTGTCACCACCGTGTTCCCGATCCTCGGCGAGGTCTTCGGCGACGTGCGGCCGGCCGCGACCATGGTGATCGCCGAGCTGATCGAGCCGGCGATGAAGATCGAGATCGAGGTCACGGCGTTGCGGCGGGATCGCGGCCAATGAACCTCCATGCCCTCCTTCAGGATAGAGTGGCCGCTGGCCGCCCGGTCCGCGCCGGCCTGATCGGCGCCGGCAAGTTCGGATCGATGTTCCTCTCCCAGGTGCCGTCGACGCCTGGTCTTGTTGTGCCCGCGATCGCCGACCTGTCGCCCGACCGCGCCCGGGCCGCATGCCGCACCGTTGGATGGGAAGACGAACGGATCGCCGCGACCGCCTTCGTCGAAGACGGCCGGGCGCTCGCGGCGCGCGACGATGTCGAGGTGGTGATCGACGCCACGGGCTCTCCGGCGGCCGGCGTGGCCCACGCGCTTGCCGCGATCGGCAACGGCAAGCATGTCGTCATGGTCAATGTCGAGGCCGACGTGCTCGCCGGGCCCGCGCTCGCCCGTCGGGCGCGCACTGCCGGCGTGGTCTATTCGATGGCCTATGGCGACCAGCCGGCGCTGGTTTCGGAGATGGTCGACTGGGCGCGCGCCGCGGGATTTCGCGTGCAGGCGGCCGGCAAGGGCACGAAATACCTGCCTGCCTACCACAAGGTTACCCCCGACGGCGTCTGGGCCCACTACGGCCTCTCCCCCGAGCAGGCGAACGCCGCCGGCATGAACAGCCAGATGTTCAACTCCTTCCTCGACGGCACCAAGTCGGCGATCGAGATGGCGGCGATCGCCAATGCCTGCGATCTCGGCGTCCCCGCGGACGGCCTGTCTTTCCCGCCATGCGGCGTCGACGATCTCGCCCATGTGCTCAGGCCGCGCGCCATGGGCGGTCGGGTCGAGGGCGAAGGCATGGTCGAGGTCGTGTCGTCGCTAGAGCGCGACGGGCGTCCCGTCTTCCGCGACCTGCGCTGGGGCGTCTACGTCGTCTTCGAGGCGCCCAACGACTACGCCGCGGCCTGCTTCCGCCAGTACGGCCTGCCGACCGACGCCAGTGGCCGTTTTGCCGCCATGTACAAGCCGTTCCACCTGATTGGCCTGGAGCTCGGCATTTCGGTCCTGTCGGCTGCGCTGCGCGGCGAACCGACCGGCCATTCGCGCTTCTTCCGCGGCGACGCCGTCGCCGTCGCCAAGCGGCCGCTCGCGGTCGGCGAGACGCTCGACGGCGAGGGCGGCTACACGGTCTGGGGCAAGCTCGTGCCCGCGGCCCGGTCGGTCGCCATGAAGGCGCTGCCGATCGGCCTTGCCCACGGCGTGGCGCTGGTCCGTCCGGTGGCCGAAGGCGCCATCCTGACGCGCGACGACGTCGCGCCGCTGCCCGAAGGCGAGGCGCTCAACCTGCGCCGCGAGACCGAGGAGATGGCCGGATAAAGGTGGCGGAGACGGCACCGGCCATGTCGAAGGGGATCGCGCAACCGACGCAACTTGCGTCGGCGGCGGTTCGCCGCTAGCAAGGCGCCGGTTTCTCCAGCTTCCGAAAGGTCATTCCATGGCGACGCGCAAACTCCTCCTGCTCCCCGGCGACGGCATCGGCCCCGAGGCCATGGCGGAGGTGAAGAAGCTCATCGCCGTGATGAACGCCGAAATGGGCGCCGGCTTCGAGACCGAAGACGGCCTCGTCGGCGGCTGCGCCTACGACGCGCATGGCAAGGCGATCTCCGAAGCCGACATGGCGAAGGCCATGGCCGCCGACGCGGTGCTGTTCGGCGCCGTCGGCGGGCCGAAGTGGGACGGCGTGCCCTACGAGGTACGCCCCGAGGCAGGCCTGCTGCGCCTGCGCAAGGACATGCAGCTGTTTGCCAACCTTCGCCCCGCCATCTGCTATCCGGCGCTTGCCGCCTCCTCCTCGCTGAAACCGGAGGTCGTCGAGGGCCTCGACATCCTGATCGTGCGCGAGCTGACCGGCGGCGTCTATTTCGGCGAGCCGAAGGAGATCATCGACCTCGGCAACGGCCAGAAGCGCGGCATCGACACCCAGGTCTACGACACGTTCGAGATCGAGCGCATTTCCGGCGTCGCCTTCGAGCTCGCCCGCACGCGCAGGAACAAGGTGTGCTCGATGGAGAAGCACAACGTCATGAAGTCGGGCGTGCTGTGGAAGGAGGTCGTTACCCAGACCCACAAAGCGCGCTACTCCGACGTCGAGCTGACCCACATGCTCGCCGACGCCGGCGGCATGCAGCTGGTGCGCTGGCCCAAGCAGTTCGACGTCATCGTCACCGACAATCTGTTCGGCGACATGCTTTCCGACGTCGCCGCCATGCTGACAGGCTCGCTCGGCATGCTGCCGTCCGCCTCGCTCGGCGCCCCCGACGCCATGACCGGCAGCCGCAAGGCGCTCTACGAACCCGTCCACGGCTCGGCGCCGGACATCGCCGGCAAGGGCGTCGCCAACCCGATCGCCATGATCGCCTCCTTCGCCATGTGCCTGCGCTATTCGTTCGCCATGGTCGCCGAAGCCGATCGCCTCGAGGCGGCGATCGCCGGCGTTCTCGACGACGGCTACCGCACGGCCGACATCATGTCGGCCGGCATGAAGCAGGTCGGAACGGTCGGCATGGGCGACGCCGTCATTGAAAGGTTCAGGTCGCTGGCGTAGCGGCCCGATACCCGGCGCCACGCACCGCGCGGCCGCTATCTGTCCCGCAGGACGGCGGTCGTGTCGAAGTCTTCCAGCAGGAACCGGTAGCCCTCCTTCGCGAGCAGCGCCAGGCAGGCGTTGCGGTCGCGTTCCGACAGGAGCGCGTGCTCGTAACGGATGATCGCGGGGCGGACAGCGTCGAAACCGATCGAACGGATGATCTCGTAGTCGTGGCCTTCCGCATCAATCTGCACGAGGTCGACCGCGGCCGGTGCGCCCGCCTTTTGCATCAGGGTCTCGAATGTCCAGCACGGCACCGTCTGGGCCAGGACCTCGTCGGCACCGTGGCCCGGCTTGATCAGGAAATGCTTCTGCAGGCTCGCCACCGAGACGCTGCCATTTTTCCGCGTGTAGAGCGTGACCTCGCCGTCCTCGGCCCCGATCGCCACGTTGAAGAACAGGAGCTGCGGCTGGTCGGCGTAGTTCTTCCTGAGGTCCTCGAAGGCCTGCTGCTGCGGCTCCACGAGAATGCCCCGCCAGTGATACGCCTTCACGAGGTCGAAGAGCGGATCGCCGACGCGACCGTCGAAGGCGCCGATCTGTACGAAGAAGAAGTCTTCGGCCGGCTTTCGCGCCAGGACGAACTCGAGGAGGTTGGATATCTCGAGTTCGGGGTGTTCGACGAGGAAGCGCGGCTTGCCCGCGCGGCGGGTCGGGGACGACGTGCGGATGCGTCCCAAGGCTCTCAGATTGCGGATCTGTCTCAGCATGGAAATTTCCTAGACCGACACGCCTTCCGGCACCGGTCCCCACTTGTTTTCGTATTTCTGGCTGGGGATCAGCGAGAAGACAAAGATGATCAGCCCGCCGACCGACGGCACCAGGATCAGCAGATAGAACCATCCCGACAGGCCGATGTCGTGGATGCGCCGCACCGTGATGGCGACGCCCGGCACGATCGTCGCCAGCACGAAGAGGCCGGGCAGGACCATCGTCGCTATCACGCGCGGCGGGTCGGCGTCCATGTTGCCGACGAGCGTGTCGACGACGGCGCCGGCCGCCGCCAGCAGCGCCGCCGCCAGCAGCCAGAACAGGTAGAACCCCCAGTATTCCTTGCGCCGGGCGCGGCCGCGGAACGCGGCGTAGTTCGCGGTCAGGCCGCGGACGAAGTAGCTCCACAGGCCCGTCGACGGCGCCCGCTCGGCCACCGCGAAGCGGCCGAACTGGCTGGGCGGCGGCGCCGGCCGCTGCATGCTGCGGACGACGAAGATCTCGCGCGCCCGGTCGCCGGCGGCATGGAACTCGACGGTCGTTCCCTTCGCCAGCGGCGCCAGCCGGCGCAGGTCGCTCTTCTCGAAGGCATAGCGGCGACCGTCGCCGCCCTGGATGAACCCAAGGCCGAGATCCTCGTCATACTGAAGTACGTCGCCGCGCATCCCCGCCCTCTCGCCATGTCGCGGCGAGAGTGCTCAGAATCGCCGGCCCCCCGCAAGAGGGTTGCCGCATTGCCCTCGCAACCCGCAGCGAGTCAGGTTGACAGGCCGGAGCGTCCTCGGTTATGAGCCTGCCACCAATTCGGGCGCGTCTTCGGGCGCGCCCTGTCAGTTCGGCCCGCGACATGGGCCCAGACCCACGGGCTAGTACAATGAAGATCAAGAACTCGCTCAAGGCCCTGAAGGGCCGCCACCGCGACAACCGCCTGGTTCGCCGCAAGGGCCGCGTCTACATCATCAACAAGAGCGCCCCCCGCTACAAGGCTCGCCAGGGCTGAACGCGGGCTGAGCCTTCTTTCGCGCCGTCGGCGCGGAATCACGCGATTTTCACTTGGACGTTCCCGTGCGCGGCATTAGATTCCGCGCATGAGGAACGTTTTTCTGCTTTCCGCCCTCGCCCTCCTGGCCGCGTCGGGTCCCGCCATGGCAGCCGAACCGCAGGCCGCAGGCCGGACCGAGCCAGCCGCCGCGGCGCCCGCGGAAGGGACTTCACTCGACGGGCTGTTCGCCGAATTGAAACGCGAGCGGAATCCCCAGGCCGCCGACCGCATCGCCAGGCGCATCTGGAACGAATGGTACAAGTCGGGCAGCGCCTCGATCGACCTGATGATGAAATGGTCGAACGATGCCGTCGAGGCGCAGAAGTTCGACGTGGCACTCGATTTCCTCGACCAGGTCGTCACCCTGCAGCCGAACTACGCCGAAGGCTGGAACCGCCGGGCGACCGTGCATTTCCTCATGCGCAGCTTCGGCAAGTCGATGGCGGACATCGAACGCACGCTCGCACTCGAGCCGCGCCATTTCGGCGCGCTCTCCGGCATGGCGCAGATCATGAAGGACACCGGCCGCAGGGAGCTGGCGCTCCAGGCCTGGCAGCGCGTCCTCGACATCTATCCGATGATGCGCAGTGCCCAGGGCGAGATCGCGACTCTGTCCGAGGAACTCGCCGGCGAGTCCATCTGAAATTCGCCTATTCGCCGTCCCAGAACTGGTCGAGCCAGACATTGAGGCTGAGGAACCCCTGCGGATCGACGGCATAGAACCGCCGCGTCCCTTCCGCCGTCGCAGTCACCAGGCCGGCGTCGAGCAGGACCTTGAGGTGCTGCGACACGGCCGGCCGCGAGATCGGCAGCCCGGCCGCCAGTTCGCCGACCGTCTTCGGCCCGCGCCGCAGCTCCTCGAGCAGGAACCGCCGGTTGTCGTCCGAGATTGCCAGGAAGGCGTCGTCGAGCCTCATCGCACCTTTGTCGCCGATGGCCGCGGCGAACTCAAGCGGCCTCCTGCGGCTTGGTGCGCGGATCGAGCCGCGCGCCCTGCGGCGTCCCCGCCCGTTCCGCCGGCAGCGTCTTGAAGGCCTCGCGTTCCGCGACCGGCACGGGCGCCCGTCTGCGGATGCGCAGCAGCGTGTATCCGGCGAGCGCGGCATGGGCGAGCGCGGTGGCGAGGAACAGGCTCTCCGGCCGCATCGTGTCCATCAGCACCGCGCCCAGCAGCGGTCCGACCATCGTGCCGTAGCCGTAGAGCAGAAGCAGCCCGCCCGAGACCTTGGCGAACTCGCCGGTGCTGGCGTGGTCGTTGGCGTGCGCCACGGCCAGCGAATAGAGCGTGTAGGCGAGCGCGCCGTACGCCGCTGTCAGCGCAATCACGAACGATCCGGAGCGCGGCGCGGCGATGAAGACGGAGAGGCCCACCAGCGCCGCGCCGACGGCGCAGGCGGCGAGCACGTAGCGCCGGTCGGTCTTGTCGGAGATGCGGCCGACCGGCATCTGCAGCGCCGCGCCGGCGACAACGACGAGGCTCATCATCAGCGCGATCTCGGCCGTCGAGATGCCGATCCGCGCGCCGTAGACGGCGCCGAGCGTGCCCCATGCGCCGTTGGCGATGCCGATCAGGAAGCAGCCGGCGAAGGCCACCGGCGAGTTGGCGTAGAGCCGGCGCAGGTCGAGCGAAACGTTCTGCAGCGGCTGCGGCGTCGCCTGCGTCGACACCGCGGTCGGGATCAGCGAGATGCAGAACAGGATGCCGGCCACCATGAACAGCGACGCCTGGCCGACGTCGGCCAGCGCCACGGTCATCTGCCCGGCCATGATCGAGGCGTAGGTCACCATCATGTAGAGGCCGAACACCGTGCCGCGGTTCTCGTTGGTCGCCTTCTCGTTAAGCCAGCTCTCGATGACCATGAAGGCCCCGGCCATGACGAAGCCGGTACAGGCGCGCAACGCGATCCAGACGATCTCGTCGATGACGAGACCCGTCAGCAGCGCAATGATGGCGGCGCAGGCCGCGAACGTGCCGAAGGCGCGCACGTGGCCGGCGCGGCGCACCAGGTGCGGCGCCAGATAACATCCCGCCACGAACCCCGCCGCCCAGGCGGTGCCCATCAGGCCGAGCGCGGCGGTCGAGAAGCCTTCCGCCTGTCCGCGCAGCGGCAGCAGCAGCCCGTGCAGCCCCGAGGCCGCGAGCAGGAACGCGGTGCCGCGCAGAAGCGAGAAGATCGGTCG
The DNA here is from genome assembly GCA_964371125.1 of uncultured Mesorhizobium sp. GTDB lineage: Bacteria > Pseudomonadota > Alphaproteobacteria > Rhizobiales > Rhizobiaceae > DUSC01. The sequence goes on from CAYJMY010000087.1 coordinate 8,993, forward strand.
ATAGGCGGCGAACATGAAATGCTCCGGACGAATCGTTGAACCGACAAGGCGTGACGATAGCGGCGTTCTCGCGGCCCGCTTGCGGACCCGCGACCATCCCTATCGCGCGCGGAACAAAGCGTCGGCCGCAGACTTCACCGCGCCCTTCGCCTTCATCTCGACCTCGAGCCGGGCGATCTCGTCCTTCAGCTCGGCGATGCGTTCGCCGAGCTCGCCGACCGAAAGGGCCGACAGGTCCTGGCCGATCTCGTACCTGCGCGCCTTCTTCTTCGGCTCGTCGTCGATAAAGGCCATCGGTCGCCTCCCGTTTGCATCGCAATGGCCGAACAATACATAATCCGCCCGCCGAGAACAAAACGCCGCGAGCGCTTCCCCGGAAGGAACGATATGACGACCCAGCCGAAGATCCCCGCGACCATGACAGCGATCGCCATTACCGAGCCCGGCGGGCCTCTGGTGCTGAAACCCGAGAAGCGCGACGTGCCGGTGCCGGGCGAAGGCGAGATCCTGGTCCGGGTGCGCGCCGCCGGCGTCAACCGCCCCGACATCCTGCAGCGCAAGGGCGCCTATCCGCCGCCGCCCGGCGCTTCCGACCTGCCCGGCCTGGAGGTTTCCGGCGAGGTCGCCGTGATCGGGCCGGGCGCCAGGCGCTGGCGGGTCGGCGACGCCGTCTGCGCGCTCACTGCCGGCGGCGGCTATGCGCAATATGTCAGGGTGCACGAGAGCAACGCGCTGCCCGTTCCCTTCGGCTTCACAATGACCGAGGCCGCCGCCCTGCCGGAAACCTTCTTCACGGTGTGGCACAACGTCTTCGAGCGCGGCGCCCTGAAGAAGGGCGAATCCTTCCTCGTCCATGGCGGCTCCTCCGGGATCGGCACGACGGCCATCCAGCTGGCAAGCGCCTTCGGCGCCTATGTGCTGACGACGGCGGGTTCCGGCGAGAAGTGCACCGCCTGCCTGAAGCTCGGCGCCGACCGGGCGATCAACTACCGCACGGAGGACTTCGTCGCCGTGGTCAAGGAGGCGACCGGCGGCCGCGGCGCCGACCTGATCCTCGACATGGTCGGCGGCGACTACGTGGCGCGCAACTACGAGGCGGCCGCGGTCGACGGGCGCATCGTCCAGATCGCCACGCAGCGCGGCGCCGTCGCCAGCGCCGACTTCGCCAGGCTGATGGTCAAGCGCCTCACCCATACCGGCTCGACGCTGAGGCCGCGCACCGTCGAATTCAAGGGCGCCATCGCCGCCGCGCTCGAGGCGAACGTCTGGCCCCTGCTCGTCGAACGCAGGATAGCGCCGGTCATGGACATGATCTTCCCGCTGAAGGAAGCCTGGCGCGCCCACTAGCGAATGGAGGAAGGCTAGCACATCTTCAAGATCTTGCTCTACGTGGCTTAGGCATAACGACAACCTCACCTTGTGGGGAGGTCGCGCCGAAGGCGCGGGTGGGGGTGGAACCAGCCGCTGACCGCGCGCCCAGGTCGAAATCGCCTACTGCTCCGCCAGCGCCCCATACGCCCCCCGCCACCAGAGATCGGTGAGCAGGTCGGCGATTCCCTCTTCGTCGGCGGCGAGATGCGCCAGCGCCGGGTCGCGGCGCAGGTAGACCTGGGTGAGGAACTCGTCGATCATGCCGCCGAGCGCATAGGCGGTCGGCAGGAGGCGCTGCGGATCGGCCTCCGCGCCGCCCTCGTCTCGCGCGCGGCGGCGGGCGATGGCGGCTGCCATGCGCCCGTACCAGGCCCGGTTCAGCTCCCGGTAGGAGCGGGCGAAGGCCGATTCCGCGCCGTCGAGGCCTATCAGGCAGCGCATCAGCGGCGCGTTGTCGCGAAACAGCCGCGCATAGGCGAGCGTCGTGCCCCTGACCCGTTCGCGCGAGCCGGTGTCGCCCTGGCGCGCGCCGGCGAGCCTCTCGCGGACATGCTCGGCGAAGGCTTCGATGAGCGCCTCGGTGGCGCCCGCCATGTCGTCGAAGTAGCGGTAGAACGTGCCGTGGGCGACGCCGGCGGCGCGGGTGATGTCGGCGACCCTCAGCGCGCCGCGGCCGGTTCCCGCATTCAGCGCCGCCGCGATCGCGGCGAGCAGCTTCAGGCGCGTGCGCTCCGTCTTGCGCAATCCCTCTTCCCCCGCGCCGGCGAGCAACACGGCCGCATACCCAGCGCCACCCCTTTCCGAAACCGCTTCGACCGCTTCTGTCGCCATCATCGACCGTTTCCCGAGCGGGCCTCCCGCGCCAGTGGATCGCCCGCCTCCCGCCGCCGAACCCGGTCGGGCCGGCCTCCGGCGGACCCGGCGGCGGCCCCGCGCCAGAACCGGGGAGAGGAACCTAGGCAACACAGCGGAGGGAAGACCGCGATCTTCCTAAGCCTTGTGACACTAATATTGACACGGCGGCAGGAAAATGAAAATGACGATGATATCATTTTCATTTCGGATACGCCCATGCTGATCGACCGCGCCGACTTCGCCGATCTCGGAGAGCTCGCCGCGCACCGCCAGCACCTCTGGCAGGCCCAGCGCGACTATGTCGCCGTCCGTTCTCCCCTGCACCGCAGGGCCTGGGGCGCGCAGAAGCCGCCGCTGTCGCTCGAGGCCTTCGCCGACCTTCCGCCGACCGACAAGGAGATGCTGCGCGAGAGCCAGCGGAACCATCCGCCGTTCGGCGACTACCTGGCCGCCGATCCAACCACCGTCGCGCGCATCCACCGCACTTCCGGAACGACCGGAACCGCAATGAATCTGGCGCTTTCCTGGCGCGACGCCCACGAAACGGCAGTGGTTGGAGGGCGCGCACAGGCGGCGAGCGGTCTGGGGCCGGGCCACCGCGTCGTCCACTGCCTGAACTACCGCCTGTGGATGGGCGGCTACACCGACCATACGACGCTGGAGGCGACGGGTGCTGCCGTCATTCCTTTCGGCGTCGGCGACACCCAGCTTCTGATCCGCACCATCCGCGAGCTCGGCATCACCGCGATCTCCTGCACGCCGTCCTACCCGGCCGTGCTCGAACGCACGATCGCCGAGCATTTTCCGGGACTTAAGCCCCGCGACCTCGGGCTCAGGCTCGGCCTGTTCGGCGGCGAAGCCGGGCTCGACAATCCGGAATTCCGCCGCCGCCTGGAGGCGACCTGGGGCTTTGCCGTGCGCAACGCCAACTATGGAGTCACCGACGTCTTCTGCAATTTCGCCGGCCAGAGCGAGTCCGACAGCGACCTGCATTTCGTCGCCCTCGACATCCTCCATCCAGAGCTCATCGATCCAATGACCGCTGCCGTACTCCCGTGGCGGGAAGGTACGCGCGGCGAACTGGTGCTCAGCCACATGAGCCGCGAATGCCAGCCGCTGGTGCGCTTCCGCACCGGCGACATCGTCGTCCTCACCGGCACCGGGCGGGCCGCCTGCGGGCGCACTGCGCCGCGCTTCCGCGTGGTGGGCCGCAGCGACGACATGGTGGTGGTGCGCGGCATCAACGCCTTCCCGACCCAGGTCGCCGCCGTGCTCGGCCAGTTCTCCGCCCTGTCGGGCGAATACCGCATCGTGCTCGACGGGCCAGGCCCCTACGACGTCTTGCCGGTCGAGGTCGAAGCCGCCGAGGAAACCCTTGCGGAACAGGGCCTTGCGGCGGCAGTCGAGGCGCGCATCAAGCGCGACATCGGCATTTCCGCGCGCGTCGCGGTGCTGCCATTCGCGGCGCTGCCGCGCAGCGAAGGCAAGACCCGCAGGGTGATCAGGAGGAACTGACATGGCCGCAACCGTCATCAGCACCCATCTCGGCGACGGCGTGCAGCAGATTTCGCTGAACCGCCCGGCGCGCCTCAACGCCATCGTGCCGGAGCTGCTCGACGACCTCGTCGAAGCCCTCGCCGCCGCCGACCGCGACGACCGCGTCCGCGCCGTCGTGCTCACCGGCGAGGGCCGGGCTTTCTGCTCGGGCGACGACCTCAGGGAATTCTCCTCGCAAGCGACCGACGACGACGGCACCACGGCCTATGTCGAACGCATCCAGGACGTCACGCGGGCGATGGTTCTGGGCGACACGCCGGTGGTCGGCGCCATCCGCGGCTGGGCCGTCGGCGGCGGGCTGGAATGGGTGATCAACTGCGACTTCGCCATCGCCGCCGAAGGAACCCGCTTCTTCTTTCCCGAGGTCACCTGGGGCCTGTTCGTCACCGGCGGCGTCACCGAGATCCTGCCGCGCCTTGTCGGCCTGCAGCGGGCGCGCGACATGATCCTGTTCGGCGAGAAGTTCGACGCCCGCCAGGCGCTCGAATGGGGGCTGCTGCGCGAGGTCGTCGCCAATGCCGACCTCCTGCCGCGCGCCACCGCCCTGGCGAAGCGCATCGCGGCGCTGCCGGTCGGGCCGGTCCGCGATCTCAAGCGCATCTTTGCCCGCCGCAACGGCGCCGGGCTCGAGACGGCCATGGCCGCAGAGACCGCCGCGACGGTGCGCGGCTTCCTCGATCCCGAGACGGCGAAGCGTATCGCCTCGTTCGCCTGAAGCGCGGGCGAACTGCCAACGCGTCCCATGCGCCACGATCGACGCGCCAAGGCGATGCGACCAATTCCGTTGCGCATCGGCCGCCGAACGGCTATATGGGCCGTGATTTTCCCAAACATGGTGGTTCCATCCACCGCTCGCGCCAGGGACGCGGGCGAACGAGAGGATTTATCCAATGGCCAACACGCTGCTCATGCCCAAGGCGACCGCCGTCTGGCTGGTCGACAACACCGCGCTTTCCTTCGAACAGATCGCGCAGTTCTGCACGCTCCACCCGCTCGAGGTGAAGGCCATCGCCGACGGCGAATCGGCGCAGGGCATCAAGGGCATGGACCCGATCATGACCGGCCAGCTGACTCGCGAGGAGATCGCCCGCGGCGAGAAGGACCTGAACCATCGCCTGAAGCTCTCCGAACCGAAGGTCCGCGTGCCGGAATCGAAGCGCAAGGGCCCGCGCTACACGCCGCTGTCCAAGCGCCAGGACCGGCCGAACGCCATCCTCTGGCTGGTACGCAATCATCCCGAGCTGAAGGACGCGCAGGTCTCGCGCCTCGTCGGCACCACCAAGTCGACCATCGAGCAAATCCGCGAGCGCAAGCACTGGAACTCGTCGAACCTGCAGCCGATGGACCCCGTCACGCTCGGCCTCTGCTCGCAGATCGACCTCGACATCGAGGTGCAGCGCGCCTCGAGCGGCAAGCAGCCGGCCGCGCCGGTCGGCGACACGCTTCTGCCCGCCTCGCTCACCGAGCGGCTGACGCCGGAAGCGGCGAAGCCGAGGCGCGACGACGAGGAACTCGACGCCTCCAAGGTCTTCGCCAAGCTGTCGGCGCTGAAGGCGCGCCCCGAAGACGACGAGGAATAGACGCCCGCGCCGGACGCTCCCGGCGCCCGCCCGCCCCGCCTAGCGGCTGAAGGTGCGGTCGCCCGTCGGCGCCTCGCGCCGCTCGATAGTCCGGTAATAGTCGGTGAGCTGCTTGCCGCGTTCCGGCCGGAAGATGCGGCCGGCCGGCGTCACCTCGGCGAGGCGGTCGATGCGGAAGGCGCGGAAGTCGTCGCGCATCTCGCACCAGGCGATCAGCGTCCACACCTTGCCCCAGAACCACAGGCCGAGCGGCCGCACGTCGCGGGCGCTGGAGCGGCCGGCTTCGTCACGATAGTCGAGGGTGAGCACGTCGCGCTTTTCGACCGCGCGCTCGATCAGGTCGATGGCGACGCGCTCGGCATCGGAAACCACCCACATCGGCGAATGGATCTCGGTCCGGGCGATGCGGTCCTTCTCCGAATCGGGAAGCACGGCGCCGATCTTGACCAGCGCCTCCTCGGCGGCCCTGGCCATCGCCGCGCCGCCGAAGGCCCTCACCATGCGGGCGCCGGCGACCAGCGCCACGATCTCGTCACGCGTGAACATCAGCGGCGGCAGGTCGAAACCTTCCCTCATCATGTAGCCGACGCCGGCTTCGCCATCGATCGGCACGCCCGTCGACTGCAGGTCGGCGATGTCGCGGTAGATGGTCCGCTCGGAGACCTCCAGCCAAGCGCCGAGCTTCTGCGCGGTGACGAGGCGGCCGCCACGCAGGTGCTGGACGATCTGGAAGAGCCGGTCGGCGCGTCTCATTCGCTCATCCGTCAGTTGAACAGGCCGAAACTGTTGCCGTCGGGGTCGAGACAATAGACGAAACGCCCGGCGGGGATAGTCACGATCGGTGACACGACCTTTCCGCCATGCGCCCCGACCCTCTCCATGGCCGCTTCGAGCGGCGCCGGCGCGGCGAGATGGATGGTGATGCCGGTGCCGGCTGCGGCAGGCTTGCCGGGATAGAGGTGGCCGCTCACGGCCTTGTCGCTCGCCACGGGGAAAACGGCCATCGGGTTCGGGCCGCCGTCCTCGTCCTTCAGTTCGGCGCCGAGCACGGCAGCGTAGAATGCCTTCGCCCGCGCCTGATCGGCGACCGGGATCTCGAACCATACGGCGGCATTGTCGGGGACGAACGTCGTCATTTCAGTATCCTTCATTCTGGACATTGGCATGGTTCTCCTGACAGCATTCTGTCAGGATGGCTTTTACCGGCGCAGGGCATCATCGCGGCGGACGAACGCGTCCGGCCAACCGATGTCCTTGCGGATCGACGGCGAAAGAGCGCTGATCTGACGCTCCGCGCGGATATCGTCGCGTAGCGTCCTGATCTTGCCGAGGTAGCGGCGGGCGATCTCGATCGAGGCGAATGGAAACATGGTTGCTCTCCTTCCTGTCAGGAAAGCACCATCGCACAGCCCTGCTGACAGCAGTCTGTCAGGACGGAGAAGCCACCGTCCGGCGAGTGCGGACGGTGGAGGAGAACCGGGATTCAGGCAGCGGGCCGCCGCCCGACGATCTTAGATGCCGATGCCGCGGTCGTTGAGGGCGGATGTGATCTCGTCGAGGATCGCCGGGTCGTCGATGGTGGCCGGCATCGCCCAAGCCTCCTTGTCGGCGATCTTCTGCATGGTGCCGCGCAGGATCTTGCCCGAGCGCGTCTTCGGCAGGCGCTTGATCGTCACCACCAGCTTCAGCGCCGCGACCGGGCCGATGCGCTCGCGCACCAGCGCCACGATCTCGCGCTCGATAATGCCGATGTCACGCGTCACGCCGGAGTTGAGCACGACGAAGCCGCAAGGCACCTGGCCCTTCATCTCGTCGTGGATACCGATCACGGCGCATTCGGCGACGTCGGGATGTTCGGCGATCACCTCCTCCATGCCGCCGGTCGACAGGCGGTGGCCGGCGACGTTGATGATGTCGTCGGTGCGGGCCATGATGAACAGGTAGTTGTCGGCGTCGATGAAGCCGGCGTCGGCGGTCTTGTAGTAGCCCGGGAACTCCGACAGGTAGGAATCGATGAAGCGCTGGTCGGCGTTCCACAGCGTCGGCAGGCAGCCGGGCGGCAGCGGCAGCTTGACGACCACGTTGCCCAGCGTGCCCGCGGGAACCGGGTGGCCGGCGTCGTCGAGGACCTGCACGTCGTAGCCCGGCATCGGCACGGCGGGCGATCCGTACTTCACCGGCAGCATGCCCAGGCCCATCGGATTGTTGGAGATCGGCGAGCCGGTCTCGGTCTGCCACCAGTGGTCGATGACCGGCACGCCGAGCTGCGCCTCGGCCCACTTGATCGTCTCGGGATCGGCGCGCTCGCCGGCGAGGAACAGGGTGCGGAAGCCGGAGAGGTCGTACTTGCGCACGAACTCGCCCTTCGGATCCTCCTTCTTGATGGCGCGGAAGGCGGTCGGCGCCGTGAACAGCGCCGCTACCTTGTGCTCGGCAATGACGCGCCAGAAGGTGCCGGCGTCGGGCGTGCCGACCGGCTTGCCCTCGAACAGGATAGTCGTGCAGCCGGCGAGCAGCGGCGCATAGACGATGTAGGAGTGGCCGACCACCCAGCCGACGTCGGAGGCCGCCCAGAACACCTCGCCGGGCCTGATGCCGTACTGGTTGCCCATCGACCAGTGCAGCGCCACCATGTGTCCGCCATTGTCGCGCACCACTCCTT
>CAYJMY010000087.1:17027-18541 GCA_964371125.1 uncultured Mesorhizobium sp.
CCTTTCGGCTGGCCGGTCGTGCCGGACGTGTAGAGAACGTAGAGCGGATCCGTGGCGAGCACGGGGACGCAGGGCACCTCGCGGCCGGCGGCCCTGGCGGCGGCGACCGCCTCGGCGTAATCGACGTCGCGGCCGGCGATCATGTCGCAGCCCTGCTGGGGACGCTGCACGACGATGCAGCGCTCGGGCTTGTGCCGGGCGATCTCGATGGCGCCGTCGAGCAGCGGCTTGTAAGCAACGACGCGGCCGGGCTCGAGGCCGCAGGAGGCGGAGATGATGAGCTTCGGCGTGGAATCGTCGATACGGGTCGCCAGTTCCTTCGCCGCGAAGCCGCCGAATACCACCGAATGGATGGCGCCGAGCCGGGCGCAGGCGAGCATGGCGAACGCCGCCTCGGCGACCATCGGCATGTAGATGATGACGCGGTCGCCCTTGGCGACGCCCTGGTCCTGGAGCACGGCGGCGAGCGCGGTGACCTCGTCCTTCAGCTCGCGGTAAGTGAAGCGCCGCTGTGTGCCGGTGATGGCGCTGTCGTGGATCAGCGCGATCTGGTCGGCGCGGCCGCCGGCGACATGGCGGTCGACGGCGTTGTGGCAGGTATTGCACTCGGCGCCGACGAACCAGCGGCCGTAGACGCCCGCATCGGCGTCGAACACCTTGTCCCAGGGCCTGAACCAGTCGATGGCCGAGGCGGCTTCCGCCCAGAAACCGTCGGGATCGCGCTTCCAGCTGTCGTAGACGTCGTGATAGCGGCTCGTCATGATCCTCGTCCTCCCCTTCCGCGCGGTGCCGACGGCGTTTTAGGCCCGGTCCTCGCGTTCGTCCATGCGGCTTATGGCCTAACCCGGTCATCGTACGGATGCACTTTGACATCGTCGCCCGTGCCTGCTCAATGGCGCGATGTCCAAGGCGCTGTCGCTCGTCATCGTCGCCATCATGGCGATCCAGATCATCAAGCCGCTCGGCCTGCCGGGGCTCAGGCAGCGCCGCGACTTCTGGAAGCTCGCGCTGGTCGCCATCGGCGCGATCGGGCTCACCGCGCTGCTCGGCCACGGAAGCTGACGGGCGGCTCCAACTGCAGGGACGCCGATTGCCGCGCGATCGCCCCGGCCGATGTTCGGGCCACCTGCTCGACCGGCGGATCGGCGGCGGCGCTCTTCTTCGCAGACAAGCACGATCGTGCCCGTGAGGGCATGGCGGATTTGCGGATTTAGAGATGCGGTCGATCGCCGGCGGGCGTCATGAGGTGTCGGGCGGTCTGAACGGCCGGCGTGCGGCGGGAAGGCGGACAATGAGGAGCAGCGGCGCGAGCGGTGCTTCGCCAGCGCCGGGTGCGGCAACGGCAGGCCAGTTGGCAGGCCGGCCGGCGGAACGGTCGTCGCAGAAGCCGGCGGAAGGGTCGTCACCGATGTCGTCCGCGTCCGAAAACATGCCGAGCACGGCGGCGAGGATTCGCAGACGCAGCGCGAGCAGCACGGCGTCGGCGGCGCCGTAGTGCAGGCCGGTCGGTTCGT
>CAYJMY010000088.1:0-18463 GCA_964371125.1 uncultured Mesorhizobium sp.
CGTTAGCACTGCAACCATCAACGCCGGCGCGATCCAGGTCGACGGGGCGGAGGAAAACGACACGCTCACGGGCGCCGAAGGGGTCGACCAGACCGTCCACGGTAACGGCGGCAACGACAGGCTCATTTCAAGCGGCGAAGGTCAGTACTTCGGCGATGCCGGCAACGACACCATCCTGGCCGGACTGTCCGGCGGAGCCGTGCCCGAAATTCTCGACGGGGGAGGCGGCGTCGACACGCTCGACACGCGATCGTTCACCGGTGACTATGTCATCAATCTCGCGACCGGCGTGACCAACTTTGCCTACGAGAGCTTCGCCGGCTTCGAAAACGTGATCCTAGGCGACGGTACCAACACGGTGACCGGAACCGCCGGCGCCAACCAGATGACCGGCGGCACAGGAACAGACGTGCTTCAAGGCGGCGGCGGCGACGACACGCTCGACGGCGGCGGCGGCGACGACCATCTGCGCGGAGGCCTCGGCGCCGACCAGCACATCGGCGGGGCCGGCATCGACCTTGCCCGCTACGACGATGGCACCTACGGCGACCTCACCATCCGCCTCGACAATCCGGCGCTGAATGTGGGCGCAGCCGCGGTCGGCGACACCTATAGCGGCATCGAAGGTCTGATGGGCGGCGGCGGCAGCGACACCATCATCGGCGACGGCGCCGACAACCTCCTCTACGGCCTCGGCGGCAACGACGTGATCCAGGGCGGCAACGGCGCCGACTATCTCAATGGCGGCGACGGCGACGATCATCTGCGCGGCGGCCTCGGCGCCGACCAGCACATCGGCGGCGCGGGCTTCGACCTTGCCCGCTACGACGAAGGCAACTATGGCGATCTCGGCATCCGGCTGGGCAACTCCGCGCTGAATGTCGGCGCGGCAGCCGTCGGCGACACCTACAGCGGCATCGAAGGCGTGGTCGGCGGCAGCGGCAACGACATGATCGTCGGCGACGTCGCCGACAACGTCCTCCTCGGCCTCGGCGGCAACGACAGGCTCTATGGCGGGCTCGGCAACGACCGGCTGAGTGGCGGTCTTGGCAACGACCTCTTCGTCTTCGACACGGCTTTGAACGCCGCGACCAATGTCGACACCATCACCGATTTCTCGGTGCCGAACGACACCATCCGGCTGGAGGACGCGATCTTCACGGCGATCGGGCCGCTCGGCACGCTCGCCGCGGCGGCGTTCACCATCGGAACGGTGGCCACGACGGCGGCGCACCGCATCATCTACAACTCGGCGACCGGGGCGCTGATCTACGACAGCAACGGCAGTGCGGCCGGCGGTGCCACCCAGTTCGCCACCCTGGCTACCGGGCTCGCCCTCACCAACGCCGATTTCGTCGTCGCGTGAGGTGCTATCCGACCGCGTGGAGAACGTAGAAGAGGCCGGCGGCGAGCAGGGCGGAGGCCGGCACTGTCGTCACCCAGGCTGCCACGATCGTGGCGACATGGGCGCGCCGCACGAGGCGCCGCCGCGCGGCCTCCGCGCCCGAGGCCGGCGGAAGCGCCGCCGCCTCGCCGACGACGGTTTCGACGGCGGCGGGCTCCTCGACGGCCTCGCCGTCGGGGAACAGCGGCTCGTCGAGGTCGTCCTCCGGGCGCTCGGAGGAAAGCTCTGCTTCCGTCGCCGGGGCGTTCGCGGCGCGCTCGTCCATGCGCAGCGCCTTCTTGCGCTCCATGTAGCGGCGGCGGCGCTTCGAGTTCGCCGTGTACCATTCGCGGTAGAAGCCGACCCCGAACACGGCGCCCACGGCGATGTGGGTCGAACTGACCGGCAAGCCGAGCCCCGAGGCGACGATCACGGTCAAGGCCGCCGAAAGCGCCACACAGAAGGCGCGGATCGGATTCAGCCGCGTGATCTGCTCGCCGACCATGCGGATCAGCCGCGGACCGAACAGCAAGAGGCCGATCGAGATGCCCAGCGCGCCGATCACCATGACCCAGAGCGGGATCTTCACCGAGGCCGCGACACTGCCGAGCTCGGCCGTGCTGACGATGGCGGCAAGCGGGCCGACCGCATTGGCGACATCGTTGGCGCCATGCGCGAAGGACAGCAGCGCCGCCGAAACGATGAGCGGCAGGTTGAACAGCTTGCGCAGCGACTGGTTGCGGTTCTCCAGTCCGCGCGAGACGCGCGTCACGTGGAGGTGCGAGATGCTCCACCCGGCGAGAAAGCAGGCGACGCCGATCACGGTCACGTCGAACGTGCCGAGGGAAACGACCTTCTTCAGGCCCTTGGTGGCGAGGTAGGCGGCGAACGAGCCCGACATCACCGCCACCAGCAGCGGCACCCACAGGCGCGCCGCGGCGATCTTGTCGGTGCGGTAGACGATGCGGTCCTTGATGAAGGCAAGGAACAGCGCCGCGATCACGCCGCCGAGCACTGGCGACACCACCCAGGAGAGCGCGATGCGGCCGATCTCCGGCCAGTTGATCGCGGCGGAGCCGGCCGCGGCGATGCCGGCGCCGACGACGCCGCCGACGACGGCATGCGTGGTCGAGACCGGCGCGCCGATCCAGGTGGCGAGATTGATCCACAGCGCCGAGGACAGGAGTGCTGCCAGCATCAGCTGGATGAAGATCGACGGATCGGAAACGGCGGCGGGCGAGACGATGTTCTTGGCGATGGTCTCGACCACGTCGCCGCCGGCGACGAGGGCGCCGGCGCTCTCGAACACTGCGGGGATGATCAGCGCGCCGGCCATGGTCAGGGCCTTGGCGCCGACCGCCGGTCCGACATTGTTGGCGACGTCGTTGGCGCCGATGTTTAGCGCCATGTAGCCGCCGACGGCGGCGGCGGCGATGATGATCAGCGCCCGCGGTTCACCGCCGCTGAGCACCGCCGAGAACAGGGCGACGACGACGATGAACAGCAGCCCGAGGCCGGGCGCCACCAGTCGCCGTCCGATGAGGGTGGCGGCTTCCTCGACATGGACGAGCTTGTCCAGATCCTTGTCGAGGGTTGCCTTGCGGAGGGGCGTTTCGGCCATGGCGTTCGCTGATCTGTCCTGTCGGCCGCTCCCGCGGCCCGCCAGCCGGCTAGTGCCCGACGTCACCGGTCCTGCCAATGGTCAGGCGAGCGATTTCCGGGGATTAACGCAGAATTGCGCGATCAGTTCGGCGAGATCGGCCTCGCGGACGCGCTTTACCGCCTCGGCCGGCGGAAACCACTCGCGCCTGCGCCGTTTCTTCTCGGGCCACTTGTCCGCCAGCCGGTCGACCTCGAGCGGGAAGACCAGCACTTCGCAGCGCCACTCCATGCCCGACGGCCGCGCCTTGTCGTAGAAGTAGCGGCCGATCTCGAAACGCGAGACGGCGCCGTCGACGCCGGCCTCCTCGGCCGCCTCGCGCGCCGCGGCCATGTAAAGGTCTTCCTGGCCTTCCGGCCAGCCCTTTGGCAGCACCCAGCGGCCCGTATCGCGGCTGGTGACGAGCAGCACCTCGACGTTATCGCCGTTCTTGCGCCACGGCAGGGCAGCCACCTGAACGCGGCACGGCAGGCCGCCGAACAGCCGGCGGATGCGGTCGACGAGGTGATTGCGGGTGGTCTGGCGCATCAGCATCGGCGGCGTGACACCTGTCTCAGTTTAGTTTGCTGTCTAACGAACAATATGTCGGAATCGCGATTGCGCAAGCCGAAAGCGCAAGGAAAACAGCAGGCGACCGCAACCCATAAGAGCATCATGCACGCATTAGCTTGCGCGCACCTTGCCAATGCGGTTGCGGGGGGATGGTTCCCGGCGGCGCGGCGTCAGCCGGCGTGGCCTTCGGCGATGGGCTTCTGGTAGGTGAAGCCCATGTCCCACGGAAAGTAGATCCAGGTGTCCTGGGATACTTCCGTCACGTAGGTATCGATCAGCGGCCGGCCCTTGGGCTTGGCGTAGACCGTGGCGAAATGCGCCTTCGGCATCATCGCCCGCACGATCGCCGCCGTCTTGCCGGTGTCGGTGAGGTCGTCGACGATGAGCACGCCTTCGCCGTCGTTGTCGAGCAGCGACGGCGTCACTTCCTTCAGGACCTTCATTTCGCCCTGGGCGGTGTAGTCGTGGTAGGAGGCGACGCCGACCGTCTCGATGACGCGGATGCCGAGTTCGCGCGAGATGATTGCCGCCGGCACGAGGCCGCCGCGGGTGATGCAGACGATCGCCTTCCAAGGGCCGCTGCCGGCGAGCCGCCAGGCCAGCGCGCGCGCGTCGCGGTGGAACTGATCCCAGGAAACCGGGAAGGCCTTTTCGGGAAGGGACATGCCGTGCACTCCGCAGCCGCGCGCCTGACGCGAAATCGAGGGAATGCGCGCGGAATTAGCGGCAAAGCGGCGCCCTTGGCAAGGGCAACGGCGCGGCGTTCGGCATTCGCGCCGGGCTTTTCCACTGTTGCCGCGTCGCGCCGCCGCGTGCCTTCACGCCGCGGCCAGCGCCGCGCGCGTCCGGCCGATCGCCAGGGCCGCCTGCGCCGCTTCGCGGCCCTTCCTGACGAAATGCGCGCGGAAGACCTGCGTATGGTGCTCGGTCTCCTGGTAGTGGTGCGGCGTCAGCGAGACGGACAGGACCGGCACGCCCGTATCCATCCCGGCCCGCATCAGGCCGTCGACCACAGCCTGGGCGACGAAGTCGTGGCGGTAGATGCCGCCGTCGACGACCAAGGCGGCTGCCGCGACGGCGGCGTAGCGGCCGCTGGCGGCGAGGTCGCGCGCCAGAAGCGGCATCTCGAACGCTCCGGGCACGTCGAAGACGTCGACCTGTCCGGCCGGAATCAGTTCGAGGAAGCCGTCGAGCGCGCGGTCGACGATGTCGGCATGCCAGCCGGCTTTGATGAAGGCATAGCGGGTGTGTGTCATCGAATCACCTTTCTGTAACGGACACGTCACCCAAGGCGATCACGAGCACTGCCGCGGCGGCCGCCGCGGCAAAGCGCGTTCTCTTCCATCCGGACTGTTACCGTCGGCCCAGGCGTCGCACCTGGTCTGCTGACCCTTCCGCGAGGAAGGCGCTCGCGGGCTCGCAGCGACGCTGCATACCGCCGGTGGGGAATTGCGCCCCGCCCTGAGAACGGAGGCAGGGTAGGGCGCCGCCGACCGCCGCGCAAGCGCTCCGCCGTTGGAAAGACCGACAACGGAAAACCGCCGCGCTGCGGCGCGGCGGTTCGGTCGTCATTCTGGGGATCGACGGAAGCGGCTCAGCGCGACATGAAGGTGGCGACCGGCATCGACTGCAGCACGGTGCGCGTCACGCCGCCGAACAGGAACTCGCGCAGCCGCGAATGGCCGTAGGCGCCCATGACGAGGAGGTCGGCGCCCGTCTCGGCGACGCGGTTCTCGATGACCGAGGTCACGTCGATGCCGCCCGAGCGCTCGCTGGTGACGGAGACGCGCGCACCGTGGCGGGCGAGCGCGGCGGCGATCTCGGCGCCGGCGATTTCGGGCTGGTTGTTGCCCATGTCGGGCGCATCGACGGTCAGGATCTCGGTCTCGTCCGCCTTCTGGATGAAGGGCAGCGCGTCGAAGACGGCGCGCGAGGATTCGCGCGTGCCGCTCCAGGCGACGAGCACCTTGCGGAAATCGGTCTTCACCGGTCCCGCATAGGGCACGAACAGCGCCGGACGCCCGGTCTCGAACAGGAGGTGGTCGATGTTGGCGACCGCAGCCGACTTGTGCGCCGGATCGGTCTGCGCGGAGATGACCAGGTCGACGGCGCGCGCCAGCGAAAGCGCCGAAAGCGCGCTGTCGCCCGACAGCGTCTCGGTCGAGCGCCATTCGGCGGTGACGTTCGGCGTCTCGCTCCTGGCGCGGAACAGCGCCTCCAGTTCCGCGGCGCGCTCGCGGCTGACGGCGAGGCTGGCGTCCATGAAGCCGGCGTCGGGGAAGCCGATCGCGGTGGCGTAGGGAAGCGCGATCGGCTCGGCATGTACGCCGATCAGGTGGCTGCCGTGCTGCGCGGCGATGGGCAGGGCGTAGTCGAGGACGCGCGCCGCGTCGTGGCGGTCCTGGATGACGACGAGGATGGATTTGTAGCTCATGCGACCTCCTGCGGCGCCAGGCGCCGACCTTCGTTGCCGTTTTAGGCGAGGCGGCCGGCTGCGCCTTGCGCTGGATCAAAAAGGGCGCGGGCGCGGAGATCCGTTCCGTCGCGCTCCACCGGAGCAGTATCGACTGAATCCGGCCTTACCCGGCGGCCTCGGTGTCATGACGGCATTCATACGACGTGAAGGCCGAGAGGCGGTCGGCGAGGACAGACCGCAGTCCGTCGACGGTCTTGGCGGCGGCCGTTCCGAACAGGGCCCCGAACCTGCAGAAGGCCGTCTCGCCGGTCGCACGATAAAGGCGATACCAGGCCCCGGCCGTCGCGATTCCGATCAGCGCCGTGCCGCCTCCCGCGTCGAACCCCCGTCTTCGATCGCGGCAATCATCCGACCGCGAAGGTCTCCACCCAGGCACCTCGTCATCACCACCTCGCGGCAAATCACCAAGGGTAGTCGATCAGACAAGGCCGACCGGGTGAATCCTGAAACCGACTCTGCATTCATCGAAGATTCTCCAGAGTAACGATACCTGTGGACTGGAATTCGCCGGAGACTTATTCTCACCTGTGCTTTGCGGGCTTTGGAGATGGAGCGTTTTCCGGTTCGGCGCTGGTTTCTGACATGGGCGGGCCTCGACAAGGGTGGGTGGCGCCGCTGGACCACCCTTGTGGTCGCGGCGGTGCTTGTCCTGCTTGGGCAATGGCTGAAGGCCGCCGGTTCGCTCGAAGGTCTTGAAACCTTCGCTTGGGACACGGTGGCAAGTTTCAGCCAGATCCAACCCTTCTCATTCCTGCCGGAATTCTTCTATCGGCTGTTCGGCTGCTACACCTATTCGGGCTGCGATTGGAGCTATGCGGCCAATCCGTTTCGTTACCCCGAAACGCTGTACACGACTTTTCGCGACCTCCTGGCCGGAAGCTCGGAATTCGCCGGCGGCGTCTTCGTCCTGTCGCTGGGCGTCGGCGGCGTCACGCTTCTCACCCTGTGGACCCGCTACATGAAGCGCTCGGGCGGAGACTGGCATGTGGGCGACATGGTGGGCCTTTGCCTGCTTGCCCCCTTGGCGACCAGCATCGCCGCCCTGGCGATGCAGGTTCTGGCGATCGTGCTCTTTGGTCTTTTCGGTGCGCTGATCGGGCTCATCCTCTTCCTGCTCGGCACCTTCGGCTGGGTGATCTCTGCCGTCGCCTTCCTCCGTCAGGTACGCGGGACCGCCGACAGCATCGACAGGGTTGCAGGAACCGTCGCCGCCGCGGCCGATCCGCCGCCGCCGTTCGACGATCCCAAGGCGTGAGTGCGGCTTGCGTCGCTCGTCACCGTCCGGCGCACAGGGTCAGGCGGCCTGACAGCGCGGCAAAGGTGGCGGCCGCTGGCTGTCATTGTCACGGACAACCTCCGTAGCAACGAAAGCTAGGCCTTCGCGGCGAGACCGTCGACCATGGCCTGCACCGCGGCACGCCCCGCCTCGAGCACTTCCGCCGAGCGGGCGCGAATGACGAGTTCTGTCCAGAATCGGCCGCCGTCGTATTTCGGGTAGGAGCCGATGATCGTCTCCGAATGCAGCTTCTGAATGTCGCCCAGCAGCGTGCCGATCGTGCCTTCGCCGTAGGGGCAATGCACCGTCGCCGACAGGAGCCGCGTGCCGGTTTCGAGCGTCGGCAGCACGTTGTCCAGCATGGCCTGGAAGATCGCCGGCACGCCGGCCATGACGTGCACGTTGCCGATCCTGAAGCCCGGCGCGACCGAGATCGGGTTGTCGATGTGCGCCGAGCCGCGCGGCATCCTGGCCATGCGCTTGCGCGCCTCCGTATATTCGATGCCGCGCGCCGCATAGCTCGCCTCCAGCATCGCATACGCTTTGGCGTCGTACTCGCAGGGCACGCCGAAGGCGCGCGAAATCGCGTCGGCCGTGATGTCGTCATGGGTCGGGCCGATGCCGCCGGTGGTGAAGACGTAAGCGTAGCGCGCGCGGAGCGCGTTGACCGCGGCGACGATCTCGTCCTCCTCGTCGGGAACGATGCGCACCTCCTTCAGGTCGATGCCGATCGCCGACATGATGTCTGCCAGATGGCCGATGTTGCGGTCCTTCGTCCGGCCCGACAGGATCTCGTCGCCGATCACCATCATCGCCGCCGTCACAATCTCAGCCATCGCCGCCCGACCTTCCCGCCGACCTCACCTCGGTGACATATCGCTCCGACGGCGTCGCGGCAATGGCCGGGCGTCGGGTGCCACGGCGGTTGTCTTGGCGCGAAAGGCGGATAATGTTGCGCTCCTCCGCGCCAACCTTCCAGGAACCTCATGTCGATCGTCTCCGTCGCCCTCTGGGCCACAGCCGCCATCATCGTCGCCGCCCTCCTGGTCGCAGCCGTGCAGGTCTACCGGACCCAGCGCATCGCGGCGGAAGCCGAACGCGCCGTGCCGCCCGCCGGGCGCTTCGTCGACGTCGACGGCAACCGAATCCACTACGTCGAGAAGGGCGAGGGACGGCCGATCCTCTTCATCCACGGGCTCGGCGCGCAGCTCCACCAGTTCCGCGCGCCGCTGTTCGGCCGCCTCGACGGTTTTCGCCTGATCGCCATCGACCGCCCCGGCTCCGGCTATTCCGTGCGCGCCGGCGGCGCAAGCGGGCGGCTTTCCGAGCAGGCGAGGGTGGTTCGCGGCTTCATCGAGGCGCTCGGCCTGGAGAGACCGCTCGTGGTCGGCCACTCGCTCGGCGGCGCCGTGGCGCTGACGCTCGCCATCGAGCATCCGGACGTGGTTTCGGGCCTGGCGCTGCTGTCGCCGCACACGCGCCATTCGGGCAAGGTGGCGCCGGAGTTCGCGCCGCTCTACATCCGCTCGCCGCTGAAGCGGCTTGTCGTCTCCCACACCGTCGCGGTGCCCGCTTCGCAGAAATTCGCCGCGCAGACGCTGGCCTACGTCTTCGGCCCGCAGGAGCCGCCGGCCGACTATATGACTGAGGGCGGCGGCTGGCTCGGGCTGAGGCCATCGCACTTCTACGGCGCCTCCACCGACATCGTCGACCTGGTCGACGATCCGGCGCCGATCGAAGGCCGCTACGGCGAGATCAGCGTGCCCGTCGGCATCCTCTACGGCACCGCGGACCGCGTCCTCGACCACCGCAAGCACGGCGCCGAGATGATGGCCAAGGTCCCCAACCTCGACCTGGAACTCGCCGAGGGCGTCGGCCACATGCCGCAATTCGCCGACCCCGAGCGGACGGTCGCCTTCATCCGGCGTATCGCCGCGCGCGCCTTCGCCGCCTGAGGCGCCACCGGAGCGGCATTGGCTTGACGAGACGCCGCCGCAGCCCGAAAAGGGCTGCGAGGCGGACGTGGCGGAACCGGTAGACGCAAGGGACTTAAAATCCCTCGGCCTTGGCCATGCGGGTTCGATCCCCGCCGTCCGCACCAGGTCTGCATCGCGGGGTCGTTTCTTCGGCGATGTTGCCGAAACGAGGCGCCTACCAGGTCCGGCGGGTCCAAGCCTGGCGGAAAATCGAGAGGCCTACCGGGACAGCCGACATGCTGCACAGCGCCGAGATCGTCGTCCTTTGGCGGATCATGGAAATGATCCATTCCGGGGATTTGACGAAGCTGCAGGGCCTGCGGTCGGTTGCGTTCCTGCACGACGCCGACGAATTTTCCGCGGCGCTGCGGAACTATGGCTTCGATCTCGGAGGAATCGCGCCGGACAACTACCTCGACTATTCGCACGTGAGCTCATGCGTCGTCGGCGATTGCGTGGTCGTGGTCGTGAACACGCCGATCTGGTCTCTCGACGGGAATGTGACGGACGTCTTCGTCGAGATCGAGATCAGGCGGTCGACCGACACGATCTATGTCGTACGGGGTCACGACGCAATGTGACACCGAGCATCATGTGGGCGCGGTAAAGCAGTGTCCCGCCGCGACCGGACGAGGGAGATGGACGGAAAACGATGCCTGCGATCGATGCGAGCGTTCTGGCGATGGTGCTGGAAATTATAAGACTTGCCACCTCGCGGCGTTTCGCTGAACTCGACGGGCGAGGTCTGATCAGCAAAATATCCCGGTCCTACATCGAGACCACGGTAACCATTGTCGATGGTAGCAGATATAGAATTCCATCAAATATATCTGATGACGAGGTTTCTATTGTAGAATTCTCCGATCGACGAGGAATTTCGATAGAAATACCGATAAAAGTAAGCGTTAGCACAAAAGATGATTTGGTCGAAATAATATTCGGTTTCGAATTACTGAAGAATGGGGAATTGCGGCTCGCGAACGCCTATTGGTAGAATATGACCCTGCCGAAATCCTCAGGCGCGGCGGCGGCGCCGTGCGCTGGAAATCGGCGTCGGCCTGGCGGCGTGGGCCGCCCCCGCGGCGACCTCGGCGGCGTTGCGGATGAGGAACGAGGCAAAAGCTTCAGCGTCGAGGGGCCGCGCGATGTGGTAGCCCTGCGCGCGGTCGCCCTTCGCCGCGGTGGCGCGCAACAGCGACAGCCGTTCGGCCGTTTCGATGCCCTCCACGACCATCGTGCGCCCTGTGGTGCGGATCATCTCGACGGCGTGGCCGAGCATCTGCGCCATGACGCTGCCGTCGGGCGCCATGGCGAAGGAGCGGTCGAGCTTCACCCCGTCCACCGCCAGTTCGGCGATGTTGGCGAGGTTCGAATAGCCGGAGCCGAAGTCGTCGATGTAGACCTTGATGCCGGCCGCCTGGAGCGCCTCGATCTCGCGGTGCGCCGCGTCGAGGCGCACGGTCTCGCTCTCGACGATCTCCATGACCAGATCGAATCGATGCCGCGCCGCCTCGAAGGGCGCGAACAGGCGACACAGCAGCGCCGCATCGAGATCCCGGGGGAAGATGTTGAAATTGACCTCGAGCCGGTGCCCGGGCGGCACGGCGGCGTCGAGTTCGGCGAAGGCGCGCGCGGCGACAAGACCGGTGAACCGCTCGGTCAGCCCGCGCCGCTCGACGATGTCGATGAAGCGGCAGGGCTGGACGATCTCGCCATCGATGTCGCGCCAGCGCGCCAGCACCTCGCAGCCAGTGACGGCGCCGGTTACAAGATCGGTCAGCGGCTGGTAGGCGAGCACCAGGGACTCTTCGTCGAGATGGCGCAGGAAGCGAGCCTCGAACGACCAGTAGCGCCTGACCAGGGCGTTGGCGAGGAAGGCGATCCACGACGCGATCAGCGTCGAGCCGAGCAGAGCGAAGAAGACGCGGACCTTCTCCTCTATGATGACCGGGATCACGGCGATGCGCGACGTCACGCAATAGGTCATCCGCGGATCGCAGATCTGGTGATGGATATGGCCGTCTGCGTAGTTGAACGGCAGTCCCGCGGCTTTGGCGGCGAGGAAGGCTTCATAGGTGCCCGTATCACCGTCACGGAACCAGGGCTTTCCATCCTTCGACCTGAGCAGGATCTCGAAGTCCAACAAAGGGTAGTCGCCGGTCGCAACGACGAACGGCGCGACGACCGCGGCGAAGTCGCCGATACGGACGATCGTGCCCGTAAGTCCGGCGAGATCGAGGAACGTCAGGTCGCGGCTCATCCAGACCGCGACATTGCCGCCTTCCGCGTTGCCGTCCGCACGTCCGAGATCGACAGCCGGCGAAAAGGTCAGGCCGCTCGCCGTGCAGGCGACGGCGTTGTCGGTCATGTAGAGGAATTCGTTGATGCCGTCGGGGATGTAGGCGATGCGCCGAAGCTGACGGAAGAAGCCCGGCGAGCAGGGTTCGGCCGTGACGTCGGCCTTGATGGCGGCAAAGGCCGTCTCGATGTTGGCGCGGGTCTCGAGAAAGCCGGCCATGACCCGGTCGGAGCGCGTTTCCATCGCGGCGACGACCCTGTCGCCGGCATAGAGGCCGATCAGGCCGAGCGACAGGCAGAACGCGGCCATCCAGACGACGCCGACGATCAGCCGTCGATGCCGCTCGGAAATGAATATCCTGACGATTTTTACCATTCAGGAATGGGCTCCCAACGCCGGGACTACAGCATCGAATCGTTCAGGGGGGGTTAATCGGAGGGCCGCGACAGTGTTTTACGAGCCTGACGTTGCGTCAGCCGACATGAATTCGCCAAGAATCGACGCAAACGTTGGCTGCGAAGGGAGAATGCCGGAAACCGGGAGGTTCGCTTGATCAGACTCGCCGTCCTCGCCGTTCTGGTCGTGGTAGCCTGGTTGCTGATCCTGCAGGCGGTTCGCCTCGCCCGTGGCAGCGCCATCGACTGGAAGGGCCTCGCTGTCGCCGCGGGCTTCGTTGCGCTCGCCTTCTACCTTCGCCACGTCACCGGGATGGGGTGATGCCGCGCCGCGGCCGGGCTTCAGGCGCGCGGCATGCGGCATGTACAATTCTATTTCGCGGCGATAGACCCTTGCCATGCGCATCTGGGAGAGGGCGATGAAGACGATTTCGGCAGCGCTGGTCATTCTTGCCGCGACAGCGGCCGGCGCGTCCGCGGAAGAACGCCATAGCGTGCGCCCGGGCATGGGCCTCGCCGCCGTCGAAACGGCGCTGAAGGGAAGCTGCAAAGAACTGACCGTCACCGGCGAATCCGATCGCTTCGTCTCCTGCCGCTTCGACGATCGTGGGGACGGCGCCCTTCTCGCCGCCACGGTTTCGCCGAAGGACCGGGCCTATTTCGTCTCGTGGCGCGAGCCGGCCGCGGGCGACATGGCCGCCTACGCCCGCCAGGTTGCGGCCGGCCTCGGTTTTGCCGGTCCCGGCGAGGACTGCAGGCTCTACGACTATCCCATGCTTTGCTGGACCGGCGCCGACGGCACCGTGCTTTATTCGGCCGAGCGCGACGCCCAGGGCCGCTACGTGAACTATCTGATCAACGAGGCGATCGAGCAGGCCGACACGACCGAATAGAAGGTCAGGGCGAACAGAAGGCCGTTCCGGCGCGGGCGGGCGAGGGATCATGCCGCGGTTTTCCGCAAACCTGTCGATGCTGTTTGGCGAACGCGACTTCCTCGACCGCTTCGACGCGGCCGCGCACGCCGGATTCGAAGCCGTCGAATACATCGGCCCCTACGAGCACCCGCCCGAGGCGATCGCCGAGCGCCTGAAACGCAACGGGCTGGAGCAGGCGCTGTTCAACCTGCCGCTCGGCGACTGGGCCGCCGGCGAGCGCGGCATTGCCGTGCTCCCCGACCGCGTCGACGAGTTCCGCGCCGGCGTCGACATTGCGATCCGCTACGCCACTGCGCTCGGCTGCGCGCAGGTGAACTGCATCGCCGGCGTGGCGCCGGCCGGCGTGCCGACGCAGGTCCTGGAAGACGTCCTCGTCGACAATCTCGCCTACGCCGCCGAGCGTCTCGGCCGCGCCGGAATCAGGCTTCTGATCGAGCCGATCAACACGCGCGACATTCCCGGCTTCTTCCTGACCTCGTCGGGCCAGGCGCTGGCGATCATGGACCGGGTCGGCGCCGCGAACATCTGGCTGCAGTACGACATCTACCACATGCAGGTGATGGAGGGGGATCTCGCCCGCACCATCGAGGCGAACCTTCCGCGCATCGCCCATATCCAGGTCGCCGACAATCCCGGCCGCCACGAGCCGGGAACGGGCGAGATCAACTATGCCTTCCTGTTCGACCATCTCGACCGCATCGGCTATCGCGGCTTCGTCGGCGCCGAATACCGCCCGGCGACGACCACCGAAGCCGGTCTGGGATGGTTTTCGCCGTATGCGCAGCGCGCGCCAGGCAAGTAGATCAGGGGCGAAGGGGGCCGCCGGCAGTGCTCGACGCGGACCGGGGCGCCCTGTCGGTCGAAGCGGCGTCCGGGCGTGCCGGGCCTCTGTCGACGAAACATATCGGCTGGTCGTCCTCGCAGGCGACGGCTACGATCCGGCCTCGTATCTGAGTGACGGGACGGGCGAGGGCCCATGAAGCTCTTCTTTCCGCTCGGCGGGCGCGCTGCGGCCGAGCCGAAGGTGACGATCTGCATTCCGGCCTACATGGCCGAAGCCTTCATCGAGCGGACATTGCGCTGTGCCCGCGAACAGACGCTGCGCGAGATCGCCGTCGTGGTCTCGGTCGATGCAGGTACCGATGGAACGGTCTCCATCTGCCGTCGCCACGCGGACGAGGATCCGCGGATCGCCGTCCATGCCCACGACGAGCGCCTCGGCTGGGCGGGCAACGTCAACTTTCTCCTGGAGCAGGTGCGTTCGCCGTACTTCTTCCTCTACTTCCATGACGACGTCCTGCGGCCGAGTTACACGGCACGGCTGCTCGCCCGGCTCGAGCGCGAGCCGGAGGCGGGGAGCATCCATTGCGACATGGGCCATTTCGGCGCCAGCGACCACGTCTCGCGCAGCCGCGACTATCGCGGGTCGGCGACCGCGCGCCTGCTGACCTTCTTCCTCGCCCCGGATCGCGGATCGCCGCTGCGCAGCCTGACTCGCTCGCGGTACCTCGATCGGCTCAGCATGCCGACCGACGCGCCGGGCGGCTTCTGGGCGAACGAGCCCTATCTCATGCGGCTTCTGGCCGCGGCGCCGGCGCTCGGCCACCACGAAAGCCTCTATCTGCGCTGGGACAAGCGCGCGGGCGGTCTCACCGACGGCTGGAAGTCGCTTTCCGTCGAAGAGGAACTGTCCGGCCTCAAGGCGAATACGGCGACGTCGGTGCGCATCATCCGCGACGCAGCCGGTTCGCCGGACGACGAACAGGCCATGCTCTACGCCCTGTCGACGATCATGATGATCAAGGTCCGCGGCATCGAGCGCGACCGTGGTCGCCGGCTGGTCGAGACCCCGGCGGAGCTCGATCCGGCGCTTGGCCCGATCGGGGCCGTACCGGACCTTTCGCCCTACGGCATGGAAATGGTCGCCTGGATGCAGCGTCGCGTCGCCGTTCTCGAGGCCGTGCAGGGAAAGCGGCCCCCGCCATGAACGCCAAACGGATGCGGACCCGGCGCGACGTCGAGGTCGCGGTGCTCGGCGCGGGCATAATGGGCTGCGCGACGGCCCTGTTCCTGGCACGCGAAGGTTTCCGCGTCGCCCTGTTCGACGAGGCGCCGGCGGCCATGGCTCGGACCAGCCGCTGGAACGAGGGCAAGGTCCACCTCGGCTATCTCTACTCGGGCGACCCGTCGCTACAAACGGCGCGCCGCCTCCTGTCCGGTGGACTGGATTTCCGCGATCTGGTCGAGGAACTGACCGGCTCCCCGATCGGCGATGCGGTCAGCGCCGACGACGACACGTTTCTCGTCCATCGCAACTCCGTCGCCGGGCCGGACGCGGTCGCCTGGTATTTTACCGCCATAGACGCGCTGGTCGCCGGCGCGGGCGACGGCCGCCACTATCTCACGCGTGGAGACCATGCGCCGTCGCAGCGCCTTTCCCTCGCCGAACTCGAGGCGATCGCCGACCCCGCCGCCATCCTTGCCGGCTTCCGCGCGCCCGAGCGCTCGGTTCGCACGAAAGTCGTCGCCGACCGTTTCGCAGGCGCTGTGGCGGCGGAACCCGGCCTCGATCTCAGGCTCGGCGAACGTGTTGGCGGGCTGTTCCCCGGCACCCGCCGCCGCTGGCGCGTTCGGACGAGCGCCGGCTCGGGCGATTTCGACATCGTCGTCAACGCAATGTGGAACGGACGCCTCGCGGTCGATGCCGCAGCGGGCCTGCCGCCCGAGGGGCGCTGGTCGAACCGCTATCGCGTCTCCGCCTTCGTCGCAACGTCGCATCCCGTCGTCCATCCGAGCGCGGTGGTGTGCACGGGTCCGTTCGGCGACGTGAAGAACTATGACGGCCGGCATTTCTACCTGTCCTGGTACGAGGCCGGGCTCCTGCTCGACACGGATGCGATCGATCCCGCGGCGCCGGTCGTGGCGAGGGCCGAGGCGGCCGCGATTGCGAGGGCGACCCGCGCCGGCCTCGCCACCGCGTTGCCCGGAATCGGCCGGATCATGGACGCAGCGATCGAGATCGCGGTCGAAGGCGGATTCGTCTTCGCCCGCGGTGGCGGATCGCTCGCCGACCCGGCCTCGCCGCTGCATCGTCGCGACGCGTTCGGCGTCACGCGCGGCGACGCCTACTTCTCCGTCGATACCGGAAAGTACTCGACCGCGCCCTGGCTGGCGCGGCGCCTCGCCGACGAGATCGCCGGGCGGTAAGGGCGCCCGCTCAGCCCTTGCGGCCGAGATGCGAGCGCGCCGCGTAGAGCGCGATGGCCGCGGCGTTGGAGACGTTGAGCGAGCGGATGGCGCCCGGCATGTCGAGGCGGGCGAGGGCGGCGACCGTCTCGCGCGTCTTCTGCCTGAGACCCTTGCCCTCGGCGCCGAGCACCAGGGCGATGCGCTCGCCGGCGAAGCTCTTCTCCAATTCGGCCGGCCCTTCCGAATCGAGGCCGATCGTTAAAAAGCCGGCATCGTGGAGGCGCTCCAGCGCCTCTGCGAGGTTCTTCACCTCGATCAGGTCGATGTGCTCGAGCGCGCCCGACGCGGCTTTGGCGAGAACGCCCGACTCGGCCGGGCTGTGGCGTGCCGTGGTCACCAGCGCGCCGGCGCCGAAGGCGACCGCCGAGCGCATGATGGCGCCGACATTGTGCGGGTCGGTGACCTGGTCGAGCACGAGCACGAGCGGCGTGTCGCCGAGCGCCTCGAGCCGCTTCGGCCTGAGCGGCTCGGCCTCGACGAGGACGCCCTGGTGGACGGCGTCGGAGCCGGTGATGCGGTCGATCTCCTTCGGCTCGACGACGGTCGCCGGGAAGGGGAGCGCCGACGGCTCGGCGATGCCCAGACGCTCCGCGGCGTTGCGCGTCACCAGCATGCGGCGGATTTTCCGCCGCGGATTGTCGAGTGCGGCGCGCACCGTGTGCAGGCCGTAGAGCCGGACCAGCCCGTCGGCGGGGGCTTCGCCGGGGGGGATCTCGGCGCGCTGCCGGGGCGTCGGCGCGCCGCCCTTGCGGTCGCGGTGGGCGCGCCGGAGCTTGGCGTAGTGCGTGTCTTTCGGCGTGCCGGGCCGCCCGTCGTCCTTGCTCATGGAACGACCCTATAGTCCGCCCGCGCTCCGTTGCCTATGGGCCGCCCGCCACCTATTTGCGGGGCGACATTTTCGCCGCGCGGCGCGGTTGACAGGGTGGAGCCTTGTCGCCATAAGGCGCTTCGCGTGTTTCCCGGCGGTCATCGATCGTTCCGGCGACACCGAGAAATGCCTCGCTGCATGGCTCCGGACGCAGACTGGAGGGGTGCCCGAGTGGCTAAAGGGGACGGACTGTAAATCCGTTGGCTCAGCCTACGCTGGTTCGAATCCAGCCCCCTCCACCACTGCACCGGAAGCCTTGAAGCGCTCCGCCTTGCTGCGGCCTCGCTTTTCGGCGAAGGCCGTGCGAAATACGAGCGGCGCGGGTGTAGCTCAATGGTAGAGCAGCAGCCTTCCAAGCTGAATACGAGGGTTCGATTCCCTTCACCCGCTCCAGACCTCCTTCTCTCCGATTCATAGACGTGGCGAAGAACCGCATCCGCCGCTAGGCTCCATTCATCGTGCGCGCGCGAAGCGCCGGGGGGAAGAAAAAAGACCGGGTCGCGCCAAACCGCCGCGCGACAATGAGGAGGGGATCGATGTCAAGTCTCAGCCTGGAAGATCCGCTGTTCGCCACCTATGCGATCGCCGCCTCTCTGATGATCCTCAAGGCGGTCGCCATGTCGTGGCTGACCGTCTGGCGCATGATGCAGGTCAAGGGCGGCTACCGCTCGCCGGAGGATCTGCGCCGGACCCGCCTCAACCCGGAGCCCAATCCCGACCAGCTGAAGCCCGACGAGCGGGTCGACAGGATCCGCCGCATCCAGATGAACGACCTGGAGAACCTGCCGTTCTTTCTCGTCGCCGGCCTGCTCTTCGTCGTGGCGGAGCCGCCGCTGCTCCTCGCGCGCGTCCTCCTCTACGGCTACGTCGTTTCGCGGTTGCTTCACTTCGCCGCCTACTACACCGCCCAGACGCACGACGTGCGGGCGAACCTGTGGACCGTCGGCTCCCTGATCCTCATCTTCATGACCGTGTGGGCGCTGGTCGCCGCGATCGCCGCGTAGGTCGCGCGCCGGCGGCAAGGTCGTCGCGCCGTCATGTCGGCGAAGGGGCGGGGCAAGGTCACGCCGATGTTACCGGCGGCGGTGTAACGGCCGCCGGCGCGCGACCGTATCTGTAGCGACCCGCAAATCAGAACGGCATTCATGGACATCGTCTTCGGCTTCGTCGCCGGCCTGCTCACCCTGATCAATCCCTGCGTCCTTCCCGTCATTCCGGTGGCAGTCGCTTCCGCGACTTCGGCGAACAGGCTGGCCCCGCTCGCCATGGCGGCGGGGATGAGCGTCGCCTTCACCGTACTCGGCGTGGCGACGGCGTCGTTCGGTCCGGCGATCGGCCTGACCGCGGATGCCGCCGCAAGGGCGGGCGCTCTCGCCATGATCCTGTTCGGCGC
>CAYJMY010000089.1:0-18423 GCA_964371125.1 uncultured Mesorhizobium sp.
GGGTGAGCCAGGTGACGTCGTGCATGCCGGCGTTGGAGACGGCGATGGCCGCGCCCTCCATGTCGGCGGCGTAGAGCCGGCCGAAACGCGCCCGGTCGACCATCGTGCGGGCGGCGCCGGCGATGCGGTCGAGGCTTTCGCCGCCGCAATTGCGCACGACGGGCACATGGAGGCCGCCGTCGGTCTCGACCGCGAGCGAAACGTCGGTGGACGCGTAGGCGACGATCTCGCCTTCGTCCCAGACACGGTTGATGCCGGAATGCGCGGCGAGCGCGCGGCCGACCGCGGCGAGAATGAAGTGGGTCAGCGTGAGTTTCTGCCAGCTTGCGTCGGCGTTGAGGTCGGCGCGCAGCTTCAGCAGAGCCGACACCTCGACCTCGGTCGAGAGATAGAAGTGCGGGACGCCCTGCTTCACCGCCGAAAGGCGCCGCGCCATGGCGGCCTGGGTCGGCGTCGGACGCGAGCGGGTCGGGGCGGCGGCGGCCGTCGCCGGCGGGGCGGCGCGATCCTTCGCCGCGAGCGATGCCGCGGCGCGCTCGACGTCGACCGCCTTGATGCGCCCGCGCGGGCCGCTTCCGGCAATGCCGGCGAGGTCGAGGCCCCCTTCCCGCGCCATGCGTCGCGCCAGCGGCGTGGCGACGATGCGCGCCGGAGCGGCGGCTGCCTGCGGAGCGGCGGCGGCAGACATGTCGGATGAAGCGGGCGTCGATGCGGCGGCAGCCACAGCCCCCTCGGC
The DNA here is from genome assembly GCA_964371125.1 of uncultured Mesorhizobium sp. Taxonomy (GTDB): domain Bacteria; phylum Pseudomonadota; class Alphaproteobacteria; order Rhizobiales; family Rhizobiaceae; genus DUSC01. The sequence goes on from CAYJMY010000089.1 coordinate 737, forward strand.
GCAGCTTTTCTCGTCGACCGCCCTGCCGTTGGCGCCGGCCGCGGCCTCAGGCCGTCCGCCCGCTGCGGAAATCCGCCCGACCGGATGCCCGACCGGGACCGACTCGCCCTCGCCGACCAGGCGCTCGGCGAGGTTGCCGTCTGCCTCGGCTTCGATATCGGTCGCGGCCTTGTCGGTCTCGACGACGAAGAGGATGTCGCCTCTGGCGAAGCTGTCGCCGGGCGCGACCTTCCATTCGAGGAGCACGCCCTCGGTCATGGTCAGCCCCAGCTTGGGCATGAGCAGGTCGACGGTCATCCCGCGTCATTTCCCCGTGAAGGTGGCCTTGCGCTTCTCCAGGAAGGCGCCGGTGCCCTCCTTCGAGTCTTTCGTGTCGAAGACCAGGCTGACCATCGCCTGCTCGTGGGCGAGCGCGGCCGGCATCGGCATGTCGGCGCCGTGGATCATGGCGCGCTTCATCAGCTTCAGCGTCAGCGGCGACTTTTCCGCGATGCGCTTCGCCATCGCCATCGTCTCCTCCATCAGCGCGCCCCTGGCGGCGACCTTGTTGATCAGGCCGAAGTCGAGCGCCTGCTGCGCGGTGATGCGGTCGCCGGTGAACATCAGCTCGCGCGCCTTGCAGGGCGAAATCTGGCGGATCATGCGCTGCGTGCCGCCCGCACCCGGGAAGATGCCGAGCGTGATCTCGGGCAGACCGAACTGCGCCGTCTCGACGGCAATGCGGATGTCGGTCGACAGCAGGATCTCGGTGCCGCCGCCGAGCGCCCAGCCGTTGATGGCGCTGATCGTCGGCTTGTCGCTCAGCTCGATCCTGCGGAAGACACGGTGGATCAGTTCGCCGAACTCGAGATAGTGCGCCAGGCCCTCGCGCGACCTGAGGTCGGCGATGTTGCCGCCGGCGACGAAGGCGCGCTCGCCGGCGCCGGTGATGACGATCACGTGGACGGACGGGTCGTCGTGAAGCTCGGCGAACTTCGTCTCCAGGAGCTCGATGGTCGGCGTGTCGAGCGCGTTGAGCGTCTCCGGCCGGTTGATGGTGAGGATGCCGACGTGGTCCTCGACGGCGGTGATGATGGGCTGGTCCGACAAGGGTTCCTCCTCAGGCGAGCGTCTTGCGCACGGCGTCGACGACGGCCGCCGCATCGGGGATGTACCGGCTCTCGAGCGAGCGGGCGAAGGGCACGGGCATGAACGGCGCGCCGACGCGCATGACCGGCGCGTCGAGTTCGTCGAAACCTTCCTCGCAGATGGTCGCGGCGATCTCGGCGCCGACGCCGAAAGCGCGCACGGCCTCGTGGACGACGACGGCGCGGTGGGTCTTGGCCACAGAGCCGAGCACGGCCGCCCTGTCCCAGGGCTGCAGCGAACGCAGGTCGACGATCTCGGCGGAGACGCCCTCGCCCTCCAGCGCGGCCGCCGCCTTCTCGCAGGTGAACAGCGAGGCGCCGTAGGTGACGAGGGTGACGTCGCGGCCTTCACGGGCGATGCGCGCCTCGCCGATGCGCGCCGGCGGCACGATGTCGGGCAGGTCGCCGGCCATGCCGTAGAGCGCCTTGTTCTCGACGACGATGACCGGATCGGGATCGGCGATCGCGGCGAGCGTCAACGCATAAGCGTCGCTGACGGTAGCCGGGCAGACGACCTTCAGGCCGGGAACATGGGCGAACCAGGCTTCGAGGCACTGCGAGTGCTGCGGGCCGGCGTTGAGACCGCCGCCATGCGGCAGCCGCACCACCATCGGCACGCTCGCCTGGCCGCCGAACATGAAGCGTACTTTCGCGGCCTGGTTGACGATGGCGTCCATGGCCAGCGTGACGAAATCCATGAACATGATCTCGACCACGGGCTTCAGGCCGGTGAGCGCCGCACCGACGGCCGCACCGGCGATGCCGAACTCCGAGATCGGCGTGTCGCGCACCCGCTCGGGACCGAACTTCTCCAGGAGCCCGCGCGTCGCCTTGAACGAGCCGCCGGCCTCGGCGATGTCCTCGCCCATGACGACAACCGAAGGATCGGCCGCCATCGCATCGGCGAGCGCGCTGTTGATGGCGCGGACGTAGCGGCTCTCGGCCATCAGCGGCCCTCCCCGCTCGTATAGACGTCGGCGAAGGCGGCGTCGAAATCGGGAAGCGCGTCGGCGCGCGCCGCACCGACCGCGGCGGCGATCTCGGCGTCGACAAACGAAGCGAGGTCGGCGAGTTCCTTTTCCACCACGCCGAGTTCGGACAGGCGCCCGGCGCAACGCGCGATCGGGTCCCTGGCACCGAGGCCCTGCAATTCGGCGCTGTCGCGGTATTTCTGCGCGTCGCCCTCGTAGTGGCCGCGCACCCGCGACGTCATGCATTCGAGGATGAAGGGGCCGGTCCCGCGCGCATGGGCGACCGCCTCGTCCGCCGCTGCGACCGTCGCCTCGACATCGTTGCCGTCGACCCGCCGATGGGTGATGCCGAAGGCCTTCGCCAGGCCCTCCAGCGTGCCCTTGAACTGCCGTTCCGTCGGCGAGAACTCGGACCAGCCGTTGTTCTCGCAGGCAAAGAGGAGCGGCAGCTTCCACAGCGCCGCCATGTTCAGCGCCTCGTGCAGCCCGCCCTCGGCCATGGCGCCGTCGCCGAAGAAGGCGACGGCGACGCCGCCGGTCCTGCGCGTCTGGTGAGCGATGGCGCTGCCCAGCGCCAGCGGCACGCTGGCGCCGACGATGCCGTTGGCGCCGAGGATGCCGAGGCTCATGTCGGCGACGTGCATGGAGCCGGAGCGGCCACCGCATTTGCCGCCGGCGCGGCCCATCAGTTCCTTGAAGAAGTCGTCGAGCTTCATGCCGCGGGCAATGACATGGCCGTGGCCACGATGTGTGGTGGCCAGCGTGTCGCGCGAATCGAGCGCGGCGCACACCCCGGCCGCGACCGCCTCCTGGCCGAGCGACAGGTGGATGAAGCCGGGGATCTCGCCGTCGGCGAACAGCCTGGACAGCGCGGTCTCGGAGGCGCGTACGCGCAGCATCGTGCCGTGCAGGCGCTTCAGCCGCCCCACGTCGACGTTGGTGCGCGCGTCGCGTCGTGGCGTTGGCATCAGGCCTTCCTCTGCGTGGAAGACGGCAGGCCGCCATAGGTGTTCCAGGTGGAGCCGGCCAGCCAGCCGCAATCGACGGGAAGGTCGATGCCGCTGATCGCCGAGGCGGCCGGGGAGAGCAGGAAGGCCACGGTCTCGCCGATCTCGGACGGCTTCACCAGGCGATTGAGCGCGGCATTTCCGGAGAGCCGCGACGGATCGCGCCGCCCGGCGTCGATCTCGGCCTGCAGCGCCGGCGTCGCGGTGTAACCCGGCGAGACCGAATTGACGCGGATGTTGTCGCGGCCCCATGCGGCGGCGAGACAGGCGGTCATGGATATCACCGCCGCCTTGGCCGGCGAATACGAATGCAGAGGCATGGAGCGTGAACCGGCGACCGAGGCGATGTTGACGATCGAGCCTCCCGAGCCGTGCGCCGCCATGCGCCGGCCGAAGGCGACGCAGGTCACGTAGGTGCCGCGCTGGTCGATCTGGACGATGCGGTCCCATGTATCCATGGGCAGGTCCTCGGGCGCGACCGGCTTCTGGATGACGCCGGCGCTGGTGACCAGGCCGGTCACCGGCCCGTGCGTCGCCACGATCGCCTCGGCGGCGGCGTCGACGCCCCTCTCGTCGGCGACGTCGATGGGAACGAAGACTCCACCGACCGCGCGGGCAACGCCCTCGCCCGCCTCGCGCATGATGTCCGCGACGATGACGGTCCAGCCACGGCCGGCGAGGACCTCGCAGGTCGCGGCGCCGATGCCGCTGGCGCCACCGGTCACGACGACGACGGGTTTCGCTGATCTAGTCACGCTTTGCCTCCCCTCCTGCTCCGACCGCCCCGGCGAAAGGCGCGGTCCGGTCGACGACCATAATTGATGAATGCAATTTATCTACTGGCAACACAGCCCCGCCGCTTCCGCATGAAATTCCATCCACCCAGGTCTCCCCGCCGTACATGAAGGCAGCCGAGCAAGCGTTGTCCGCGAGGACCCGCCGCATCGCGGGATAGCTTGCCGCGTTGCGGCTTTTTTTGAATTTTGAACCGCCAGTCAATATTCAACGCTGTCCGCAACCTTTGTCAAGCGACAAGCCAAACGATCCCGGGGGATCGGGGCATCTGCATTTTTCGCCGAAAACTCATACATCTCCGCCTTCATATAGATACAGCGGAGTGCAGTGCAGCATTTTCCTGTGCAGTTGCGGCAAACCCGAGACGTCAGCTTCGACCGGATTCGACCTGCATATTCTTGACTACTGATTCAATATTCAATTTCGAGCGAATATCGGCGATCCCTCTTGCAGGCACCGAAAACTTCGCGTAGCCATAATGAAGCACGCCCATTTGTGGGGGGAACGGGTGGATGGCGACTAAACTGAAGCTCACTCAGGAAGGCGTGGTCTTCGTCCTCGCGACGTTGCTCTTCGTCGGCTTCTCCCTGGTGCTCGACCGGTTCCTCACCGTCGGCAACATCATCGCCCTCGTGCAAAGCGTATCGATCCTCGGCATCCTCAGCCTCGGCATGGCGTTCGTCGTCATCGGCCGCGGCATCGACCTGGCCATGGTTGCGACAATGGTGGTCGCCGTCGCGTGGGGCCTGGTTCTGTCGCGCTCCGGCCTGCCGCTGGGCGTGGCGCTGCTGGTCGGCGCCGGCTTCGTCATCCTGATCGGCATCCTGACCGGCATCATCGTCGCCTACGCCGAAATACCCGCGATCTTCACGACGCTCGCCATGGGCTCGATCGTCTACGGCATCGGCAGGACGTTCTTCTTCCAGATCGACGTGCAGAACACGCCGACCGGCTACGGCTGGTTCGATTTTCTCGGGCGCGGCTACATCGCCAGCGTGCCGGCGCCGGTGCTCGCCTTCGCCTTCGTCGCGCTCGTCGTCTTCCTGCTGTTGCGCTACACGCGCTTCGGCCGCTTCGTCTATGCGACCGGCGACAATCCGCTGGCCGCCCGGGTCACCGGCGTGCCGACGCGGATGGTGATCGTGACGCAGTACGTCATCTCCGGGCTGATCGCCTATCTCGCCGGCATCGTCATGGCGGCGAACGTCTCGGGCATGAACACCCGCATCTACAATTCGACGATGATCTACGACGTGCTGCTGGTGGTGGTGCTGGGCGGCATAGGCCTGTCGGGCGGAAGGGGCGGCGTGCGCAACGTGCTCGTCGGCACGGCGCTGGTCGGCATCCTGCTCAACGGCATGACCATCCTGAATGTCGACTACACCGCACAGAACCTCATCAAGAGCGTGATCCTGCTTGGCGCCATCGTCATCGACACGCTGATCAATCCCCGCGACGAACAGACCGCGCAGCAGGGGGATATCTGAAGTCCAATCGCATGCTGGCACTCACTTTCGGGAGGATTATGAAATGAAGTCCAGATTCCTAACCAAGATGGCCCTCGCGGCCACGCTGGCGCTTTCGGCCGTAACGGTGACGAAGGCCCAGGACACCGGCCTCGACCAGGTCGGACGTGCCGAGTACTTCGAGGCGCTGAAGGGCAAGCGCGTCGTCTTCATCCCCATCTCGATGGGCTTCGACCTCACCGAATCGTGGGCGGCGATCTTCCGCAAGGACGCCGAGAAGCTCGGCTACACCTTCGACATCAAGGACCCGAACTGGAGCACCGACGCAGGCACCAAGGCGCTGACCGCCGCGATCTCCGAGAAGCCGGACCTGCTCATCGTCCACAATCCGGACATCCAGTCCTACGCCCGCCTGCTCAAGCGCGCCCAGGACGACGGCATCAAGGTCCTGCAGATCAACATGCCCTCGGTGACGACCACCGATTCCTACGTCGGCGCCGACTGGGTCGAACTCGGCGAGGCCGAAGCCAATGCGCTCGTCGACAAGTGCGGCGCGGGCAAGGGCCCGTCGACCAAGATCGCCTTCGTCCAGGGCGTCGTCACCGGTGCGGCGAACATCTACCTCAAGCGCGGCATCATGAACGTTCTGGCCCAGCACCCGGAAATCCAGATCGTCTCCGACCAGGCGGCGAACTACGATCCGGCCAAGGCCCGCGCCATCATGGAAACCGTGCTGCAGCAGCATCCGGACCTATGCGGCGCGGTCGGCGTCTGGGACAGCCAGGACGTCGGCATCGGCGCGGCGGTCGAGGCGGCCGGCAAGCAGGGCCAGGTCTTTGTCGTGACCTCGGGCGGCGGCAACCAGAACGGCTGCGACAACGTCGAGAAGGGCCTGCTGTCGATGAACATCAGCTACAACTCGCCGCTGATGGGCCACATCGCCGCCCAGCAGATCGCCGAGCTGCTGACGACTTCGGATGCGGCCGGCTCGCGCAAGGCGAACTACTTCACGCCGCTGACGCCGATCACCAAGGAAAACGTTAACCGGCGCAACTGCTGGACGATGGAAGACCTGCAGTAACCCGATCCCGGCGGTCCGGTCCTGCCGTCTGGCTCGGCCGGGCCGCCCTGATCCACATTCGCGGCCCGACCGCGCCTTCGACACGCGCGGACGCTCGTCGCGACGCAAGCGCCTTCCGAGGCCCGGCGCGGCGGCCTCGCTCACTGCAATCCGCAACAGACAGACCTGCCGGGACGGACATCTGCAATGCTCAAGGAAGACCTGATCCGGCTTCGCTACAAATACGTTCCCGACCATATCGTCGGCGAACTGCTGGCGAAGCGGTGGATGGACAACGCCATCCCCTTCGCGGCCTTGATCATAGCGGTCGTCGCCTTCGGCTCGCTCATCCCGGGCTTCTTCGCCTGGGGCAACCTCGCCGACTACAGCCGCCAGTTCGCCGAACTCGGCCTGGTGGTGCTGGCGCTGGCAATCGTGATGCTGTCCGGCGGCATCGACCTGTCTGTCGGCTCGACCTTCGCGCTGGGCGTGCTCCTGTCGATCATCGGCATGAACGCGCTCGACTGGGGGGTCGGACTGACCTTCGTCGCCGTCGTCGGGCTCGGCATCGTGCTCGGCGCCATCAACGGCCTGCTCATCGGCTATCTCAGGCTGCGCGCCTTCCTGACGACGCTGGTCACGCTAATCACGTTCCGCTCGATCTACGATATCGTCTATCCGAAATTCTCCACCGCGATCGCGACCGGAATGCCCGACTCCGCGCTCTGGGACCTGCTCGGCTACGGCGACATCCTCGGCATCCCCGCGTCGTTCTTCGTCATCGTTGCCGTGGCGGCCGCCTGGCACATCGTCCTGTCGCGCATGCGCCCGGGCTGGCGCCTGACCGCCGTCGGCGGCGCGCGCCGTTCCGCACACAACGCCGGCATCAATGTGCGGCGCACCGTGTGCATCACCTATATCTGGTCGGGCGTCCTGTGCACCGTCGCCGGCTTCCTCAACGCCGCGCGCCTGTCGACCGCCGGCACCGACGTCGGCATCGGTCTCGAGATCGCGGCGCTGACGGCGGTAGTGCTCGGCGGCAACTCGCTCGGCGGCGGCCGCGGCTCCGTGGCCAAGGCGGTCATCGGCACGATCATCGTGCTCATCCTGACCAACGGCCTGATCTCGCTTTCGGTGCCGGGGCCGGTGAACTCGCTCGTCCTCGGCATCGTGCTGATCTCCGCCGTCTTCGTCGACGTGCGCTGGATGAAGAACCGGCACAAGCTCCTGAACAAGGTCTACGTTTCGCCGACCTACTACAAGCTGCCGCAGGCGCAGTCGACGAAGCCGGACTCGGGCTCGCCCTACGCCCTGAACAACAAGCTGAAGGACGTCGGTGCGATCGGGCTGGGCATCATCGAGGGCGCCGAGGACATGATCCTCGACCGCAACGACGACCTCTATTGCGGCAACCGGCACGGCGACATCATGCGCTGGTTCGCGCCCGACTACACGCGCCACGAGATATTCGCCCATGTCGGCGGCCAGCCGCTCGGCTTCGCCATCGACAAGGACGATAACATCAACGTCTGCATCGGCGGCATGGGGCTCTACAAGGTCACGCAGGACCGCGAGATCATCAAGCTGTCCGACGAGACCAACCGCAGCCTGTTCTCCGTCGTCGACGATTCGCGCCTCAGGCTCGCCGACGACCTCGACATCGCACCCGACGGGCGCATCTTCTTCTCCGAGGCGACGACTCGCTTCGAGATGCACGAATGGCCGGTCGACGCGCTGGAGAGCCGCGGCAACGGGCGCATCATCTGCTACGACCCGAAGACCGGAAAGTCGCATACCGAGATCCCCAACCTGATCTTCCCGAACGGCATCTGCATGTGTCACGACGGGCAGTCGTTCCTGTTTGCCGAGACCTGGGGCTGCACGGTGCAGCGCTACTGGTTCGACGGGCCGAACAAGGGCAAGACCGAGGTGCTGATCGCCGACGCGCCGGGCTATCCCGACAACATCAACCGCGCCTCCGACGGAACCTACTGGCTTGCCTTCGTCGGCATGCGCTCGCCGGCGCTCGACCTGGCGCTGACCATGCCCGGCTTCCGCCGGCGCATGGCGCGGCGCTGCGCGCCGGACGCCTGGATGTACCCGAACCTGAACACCGGCCTGGTCATCAAGTTCAACGAGAAGGGCGAGGTGCTGGAGAGCTTGTGGGATCTCGGCGGGCAGAAGCACCCGATGATCACCTCGATCCGCGAACACAAGGGCGTGCTCTACCTGGGCGGCATCTACAACAACCGCATCGGCACCTACCAGATTCCCGGCGCCGATCCGGACTGGTGCGCGCTCGACACCTACTGGGGAGCGAAGGCCTGATGTTGTCCGCCGTCAAACGCACCCTCGACAATTTCCTCGGCCGGGGCGACGCGGCCGTCACGGTGCCTGTCCTCGACGGACCGCTGAAGCCGAACCAGAAGCTCGAGGAGGCGACACGCCTCCTGGAGGCAGCGGGCATCGACAATCTGATCCGCACGGCCGACGGCATCGCCTACACGACCGGGCGGACGCTGCAGGCGATCGGCGGCGCGGCGAAAGAGTTTCCCGCCGAGATCACCTGCCTGGCGGCGGAGGGCGACGCGCTCGCCATCGGCCTGGACACGGGCGGCATCACGATCTCGGGCGGCGCCCATGACGGCAGGACGATCGGCGTCAAGGAAGTCCCCTGCCCGACGGCCGTGATCTTCGCCGGTTCCGGCATGCTGGTCGTCGCCAACGGCGCCGCCGCCGGAAAGGCGAGCGACTGGCGGCGCGACCTGATGGAGCGCGGCCGCTCCGGCAGCGTCTGGAAATTCGACATCGCCAGCGGCAAGGGCGAGCAGCTCGCCGACGGCCTCGCCTGGCCGTCCGGGATCGCCGGCGCGCCGTCTGGCGGGTTCTACGTCTCGGAAAGCTGGCGGCACCGCGTGGTGCGCCTGGACGGGGGCGGCAAGGCAGCGCCGGTCGCCGTGCTTTCCGGCCTGCCGGCCTATCCGTGGCGCATCGTGCCGGCGGCGGGCGGCGGCTACTGGCTGACCTTCTATTCCGTGCGCAACCAGCTCGTCGACTTCATCCTGCGCGAGCACGGCTACCGCAAGCGGATGATCGCCGAGGTGCCGGAGGCCTACTGGATGGCGCCGGCGCTGGCCAGCAACCTCTCCTTCGAGGAGCCGCTGCAGGGCAGCAGGCTGAAGCAGATGGGCCAGATGAAGCCGTGGGCGGCGACGCTGTCCTATGGCCTCGCGGCACGTTGCGACGCCGCCATGCAGCCCGCCTTCAGCTACCACAGCCGCGCCGACGGGATCGTGCACGGCATCGCCTCGGTCATCGAGGACCGCGGCGATCTGCTCGTCGCGGCGAAGGGTCCCGGCTTCCTCGTGCGCCTCGACCAGGCCGCGGCGCGACCCGTGCAGGGAATACAGAAATGACCCCCATTCTCGAACTGAGGAAGGCCACCAAGGAGTTCCGCGGCGTTCCGGCGATCAAGGACATCGACTTCACGCTGGAGAAGGGCGAGGTCCATGCGATCCTCGGCGAAAACGGCGCCGGCAAGTCGACGCTGACCAAGGCCTTCGCCGGCGTGCACCAGCTCAGCTCCGGAGAGATGCTGCTCGACGGTGAGCCGGTCGTGCTGTCCTCGCCGCACGACGCGCTCGAACGCGGCATCGCCATGGTGTTCCAGGAAACGAACCTGGTACCGTCGATGACGGTGGCGCAGAACATCTATCTCGGCGACGAGATGCTCTTCAACCGGCTGCGCGGCCTCTACATCCAGGCGCAGCAGTTCCTCGCCGGCATGAACTTCCAGGTCGACCCGACGGCGCTGGTCTCCTCGCTGGGTGCTGCGCACAAGCAGATGGTCGAGATCGCTCGCGCGGTGCAGAAGAAAGCGCGCGTCATCATCTTCGACGAACCCACCGCCTCGCTGACGCCGGAGGAGAAGAACCACTTCTTCGGCCTCGTCCGCCGCCTGGTGAAACAGGGCGTGTCGGTGATCTTCATCAGCCATGCGCTCGAGGAGGCGCTGCTGCTCGCCGACCGCATCACCATCCTGCGCGACGGACAGCACGTCATCACCGACAAGGCGTCGAACTTCGACCGCGACCGGATCGTCCAGGCGATGGTCGGCCGCAGCCTGACCGGCCAGTTGCACGGCGCCGGCAAGAAGACCGCCCGCCCCTACGGCAAGAAGCTGCTCTCGGTGCAGAACCTGTCGTCCGGTTCGATGGTCCGCAACACGTCCTTCTCGATCTTCGCCGGACAGGTGACGGGGCTGTTCGGTCTCGTCGGCGCCGGCCGCACGGAGACGATGAAGGTCATCGCCGGGGTGCTGAAACGCGACTTCTTCCATGGCGGCGACGTCATGCTCGAGGACCGGCCGGTGCGCTACCGCATCCCGCGCCAGGCGGTCCGGGACGGCATCGTCTATGTCACCGAAGACCGCAAGATCGAAGGCTTCTTCGAGACCATGTCGATCGCCGAGAACATCCAGATCGGCGAGGAGGCGACCCACGCGAACCCCCTCGCCATCGTCTCGATGGCCGATGCGCGAAAGAACGCGAAGACCTGGATCGACAAGCTGTCGATCCGCGCCATCAACGGCAGCGCGCGCATCATCGAACTGTCGGGCGGCAACCAGCAGAAGGTAGTCATCGCCAAGTCGCTGACACAGGAACCAAAACTCGTCATCTTCGACGAGCCGACGCGCGGCGTCGACGTCGGCGCCATCGTCGAGATCCACCAGCTGATCGACCGCCTCGCCGACGAGGGTTTCGGCGTGGTCGTCATCTCGTCATACCTGCCCGAGATCATGGCGCTGTCCGACCGCGTCCTCGTCGCCCGCCAGGGCAAGATCGTCGAGGAAATGAGCGCCGAAGAGGCGACCGAGCAGAAGATCATGTACGCCGCGGTGCACTGACCGCGGCGCTTCCCCCAGACATCCGTCATCGGCCGTATGCGGCCTACGCCAGCAGACGTATCGGCTTACCCGGCGCGATACGCGAGGCGGCCTGGATGATCGCGTCGGCGTCGATGCCGAAATGGCGGTAGAGGTCGGCGATCATGCCGGTCTGGCCAAAGTGCTCGACACCGAGCGGCACGGTGCGGTGTCCCGCCACTGCGCCCAGCCAGGCCAGCGTTGCCGGGTGGCCGTCGATCACCGTGATCAGCGTGCAGTGCGCCGGAAGCGCGCCGAGCAGGCGCTCGGCATGGCTGGTCGCTCCGGCGAAGCCGCGGGCACGCGCGCGACGGGCCGCTGTCCAGCCGGCGTTCAGCCGGTCGGCCGAGGTGACCGCGAGAACACCGATGTCGCGGCGCGCGCCCATGATGCGGCCGGCGGCCTCGATCGCCTCCGGCGCCACCGCGCCCTGGTAGGCAATGACCACCTCGGCATTCGGCCCCGGCTCGCGCAGCCAGTAGGCGCCGTCGATGACGCCCTGCTCGAAACCGCTTCCCGGCCGCCGCCCCGCCTGCTCGATCGGCCGCGTCGACAGGCGCAGATAGACCGAGCCGCCGGTCTCGTCGCGCAGCCAGGTACGCTCGTCGGGGTCGCCCTCGCCGTCGCGCTGAAGGTAGTCGAAGGCCCACGCCATGACGATGGAAAGCTCGTCGAGAAAGGCCGGCTCGAAGCTCGCCAGCCCGTCCTGCGCCATGCCGATCAACGGCGTCCCGATCGACTGGTGGGCGCCCCCTTCCGGCGCCAGCGTCACGCCCGAAGGCGTGCCGACGAGCAGGAAGCGGGCATCCTGATAGCAGGCGTAGTTCAGCGCATCGAGGCCGCGGGCGACGAACGGATCGTAGACCGTGCCGACCGGGATCAACCGCTCGCCGAACAGGCTGTGGGACAGGCCTGCAGCACCCAGCATCAGCATCAGATTCATCTCGGCGATGCCGAGCTCGACGTGCTGGCCCGACGGCGAGAACGCCCATTTCTGCGCCGACGGCACGCGCTCGTCGCGAAACACGTCGGCACGTGCGGCGCGGGCGAAGAGGCCGCGCCGGTTGACCCAGCCGCCGAGATTGGTCGAGACGGTGACGTCGGGCGACATGGTGACGATGCGGTCGGCGAGCGGGCCGCCGGCGCGGGCCAGTTCGTCCATGATCTTGCCGAAGCCGGCCTGGGTGGACTGGACGCGGTCGTCGAGGCCGATTGCGGCCGGCGCCGGCAGGGCCGGGGCGGAGCAACGCCGCCTCCCCCTGGCGAAGAACGGCACCTCGGCGAGGAAGGTCTTCAGCGCGACGGCGTCGGGAACGGCTGCGAACGGCTCCCACTCCTGCCCTTCCGGCACGGCCATGGCGGCGCGGAAGACTTCCATCTGCGCCGGCGTCATCAGGCCGGCATGGTTGTCCTTATGGCCGGCGAGCGGCGTGCCCCAGCCCTTCACCGTATAGGCCAGGAAGACCGTCGGCCGGTCGTCGTCGATGGCGTCGAAGGCCCGGCACAGCGACTGCAGGCAATGGCCGCCGAGATTTTCCATGAGCGCGGCGAGCTCGGCGTCGGTGCGCCGCGCAATCAACGCGGCCGCCGCCTGGTCGGCGCCGAGGTCGGTCGTCAGCCGCTCGCGCCAAGCCTGGCCGCCGCGGAAGATCAGCGCCGAGTAGAGTGCGTTCGGGCAGGCGTCGATCCAGTCGCGCAACGCCTTGCCGCCCGGCTCGGCGAAGGCGGCCTGCTGCAGCGCGCCGTATTTCAGGCGGACCACGCGCCAGCCGAAGGCGCCGAAGATCGCCTCGATGCGCGTCCACAGACCTTCGCGAACGACGCCGTCGAGGCTCTGGCGGTTGTAATCGATAACCCACCAGACATTGCGCAGGTCGTGCTTCCAGCCTTCCTGCAGCGCCTCGTAGATGTTGCCCTCGTCGAGTTCGGCGTCGCCGATCAGCGCCACCATGCGGCCTTCCGGTCCCGCACCCCAGCCGTGGCCGCGAAGATAGTCCTGCGTGATCGAGGCGAAGACCGGAAAGGCCGCGCCGAGGCCGACCGAGCCGGTCGAGAAATCGACGTCGTCGGTATCCTTGGTGCGCGACGGATAGCTCTGCGCGCCACCGTAGCCGCGGAAAGCTTCCAGCCTGTCACGCGTCTGGTTGCCCATCAGGTACTGGATGGCGTGGAAGACCGGCCCGGCATGCGGCTTCACGGCAACGCGGTCCTCGGGACGCAGCGCGTGAAAATAGAGCGCCGTCATAATCGCCGCCATCGAGGCGGAGCTGGCCTGGTGGCCGCCGACCTTGACGTCGCCCTCGCCCTTCGGGCGCAGATGGTTGGCGTTGTGGATGGTCCAGCAGGAGAGCCAGAGCAGCCTCCGGTGCAACGTTTCGAGATGATCGAGATCGGACATCGGATGCTCCTCCCTGCGTGTCGGACCGTCCCGCCGGATGATCAGGCGGCCTTCGCCATGCTGTCGTCAAGGGCGGCTTCGAGGTCCGCCAGGATGTCGGGCAGGTCTTCCAGCCCCACCGACAGGCGGATCAGCCCTTCGGAGATGCCGTGGGCGGCGCGCTCCTCGGGCGTATAGGTGGAGTGCGTCATCGACGCCGGGTGCTGGATCAGGCTTTCGGCGTCGCCCAGCGACACCGCCCGGCGGATCAGCCGCAGGCGGTTCATCATGCGGCAGCCGGCGGAGAAGCCACCCTTCAGCTCGAAGGCGATCATGGCGCCGAAGCCCGGCATCTGCCGCGCCGCGAGCGCGTGCTGCGGGAACGACCGGAGGCCCGGGTAGTAGACCGGACCGACCTCGGGATGGGCTTCGAGGAAACGCGCCACGGCCATGGCGCTGGCGCAGTGGCGCTCGACCCTGAGCGCCAGCGTCTTCAGCCCGCGCAGCACGAGCATGGCGTTGAACGGGGCCATCACCGCCCCGGTCATGTCCTTCATGCCAACGGTGCGCACCTCGGCGATGTGCGCCGCCGAGCCGACGGCGATGCCGCCGACGAGATCGCCATGGCCGCCAAAATACTTCGTCGCCGAGTGGACGACGATGTCGGCGCCAAGCTCGATCGGCCGGGTCAGCACCGGCGTGGCGTAGGTGTTGTCGACGACGGTGAGCGCGCCGTGCGCCCGCGCGATCGCCGTCACGGCGGCGATGTCGACGAGGCGCATGTTGGGATTGGCCGGGGTCTCGAAGTAGACGATGCGCGTCTTCGGGCTCATTGCCGCTTCGAGTGCCGCCGGGTCGGTCAGGTCGGCATGGGTGATGGTTACGCCGAAGCGCGACAGGCCGTGGCGCATGAAGGCGAAGGTGCAGCCGTAGAGGGTGGTGTCGGTGACGATCTCGTCGCCTGCCGACAGGAAGGTCCACAGCACCGAGGTGATCGCACCCATGCCGGACGCCAGCGCCAGGCCGGCCTCAGCGCCCTCGAGATCGGCGCAGCGGCGCTCGAGCAGATCGAGCGTCGGATTGGAGATGCGCGAATAGATGTGGCCAGGGCGTTCGCCGGAGAAGATCGCCGCGCCCGCCTCGACCGTGTCGAAGGCGAAGGTCGACGTCAGGTGCAACGGCGGCGTCAGCGCGCCTTCGTTGTCCATCGGATCGTAGCCGAGATGGATGGCGCGGGTGGAAAATCCGGCGGGGCGGTCGGCGTGCATGGCGAACTCCTGCTTGTTTGCGGCAGAGTACGCCGAGTGCGCTGGCGTTATCTTGCTATTTATGCCATGAATTGCACTTAAATTAGCATTGTCTGCTTATGCGGATTGGAGAACCACCAATGGATGCCAAGGATCGCCAGATCGTCCGTGCCCTGCAAAAGGATGGCCGGCTGACGAACCAGGATCTCGCCGAGCGCGTCGCACTATCGCCCTCGCCCTGCCTGAGACGCGTCAGGCTGCTCGAGGAGCGCGGCATCATCACCGGCTACGCGGCGCGGGTCGACGCCAAAGCCTACGGGCTCTCGGTCACGGCCTTCATCCGCATCGTGCTGCAGCGCCACGAGAAGGACAGCATCCGCTTGTTCGAAGCGCGCGTCGCCGAGATCGACGAGATCCTCGAATGCTATCTGATGACCGGAGATGCCGACTACCTCTTGAAGGTGATGGTCGCCGATCTTGACGCCTACGAGGCCTTCGTGCGCAACCGGCTGCATTCGATCCCGGGCATTGCCTCGATCAACACCAGCCTGGTCTACGGCGTCGTCAAGGATTCGAAGGTTTTTCCCTGAAGCCGTGGGGCCATCAGTCGAACAGGAGGTTCGGCAGCCAGGTGGCGAGACCCGGGAACAACATGACGAGAAGCAGCAGCAGCGCCTTCATGGTGACGAACGGCGCGATCGAGCGATAGACGTCCCTCATCCTGGTGTCCGGCGGCGCCACCGCCTTCAGGTAGAAGATGGCGAAGCCGTAGGGCGGGGTCTGCACCGCGATGCTCATGTTGATGATCATCAGGATGCCGAACCAGACCGGGTCGTAGCCGAGCGCCACGGCGATCGGCGTGTAGAGCGGCGCGCAGACGATGACGATGATCATCTCGTCGATGATCATGCCGAGCAGGATCATGGAGAGCTGCATCATCAGGATGATGACGACCGGCGGCAGGCCGGATTCGGCCGAGAAGCGGTTGAGTAGCCGCCCTGCCCCCATCAGCATGTGGAAATTGGAGAAGACGGCCGCACCCAGCACGATCCAGGCGACGACGGCCGCAAGCTGGCCGGCCTCGATGCTGGCGCTGCGCAGCACGTCTAGGTTGAAGCGGCGGTAGAGAACCGCAACGAGCGTGGCGCCGACGGCACCCATCGCGCCGGCTTCGGTCGGCGTCGCCAGTCCGCCGAGGATGGTTCCGAGCACGGCGAGGATGAGCAGGAAGGCGACGCCGCCGTCGCGTACCGCCAACGCCTTGTCGCGCTTCGTCGGCCGGTAGTCGATCGCCGGGCCCGCTTCCGGCCGGAGCCAGCAGACCACGATCACGTAGGTGGCGAAGAAGGCGATCAGGATCAGCGCCGGGATGATCGCGGCGGCGAACAGCTTGCCGATCGACGTGCTCGTCGCGGCGCCGAAGATGATCATCGGCACGCTCGGCGGGATGAGAATGCCGAGGCTGCCGGCGGCCATGATGACGCCGAGCGCCAGCCTGCGGTCGTAGCCGCGCGCCAGCATCGGCGGAAGTGCCACCGCGCCGGCGGTCATAATGCCGGCGCCGATGATGCCGACCATGGCGCCGATCAGGCTGCACACGCCGATGACGCCCAACGCCAAGCCGCCGCGCAGGCGGCCGGCGAGAACGTAGGCCGCCTGGAACATCGCCTCGCCCAGCCCCGATCGCACCAGCATCTGGCCCATAAACAGGAACAGCGGGATCGACAGCAGGATAAAGCTCGTCACCGAGTTGAGCGCCGTCGTCGGGATGAGCTTGTAGGCCTGCGGGCCCCAGGTGAAGGTGGCGATGGTCATGGCGACGGCGCCGAGGCCGAAGCCGACCGGCATGCCGGAGGCGAACACCAGGAGCACGGAAACGAAGAGGACGATCGTGAGCAGTTCGACGCTCATGACGAGGCCTCGCCGTTGATGAGGACGTCGAGCGCCTTGACCATCTGCGCGAAGAGCTGCAGCAGGAGCAGCGCGCCGCCGAGCGGCGCCGTGGCGAGGAACAGGATCAGCGGCGGCGCCCATTCGGTCGGACGGCGGCTGCCGGTCTGAAGGGCATCGATCGAGGCCATGCCGACCTGCCACACGACGAGAACCAGGAAGAAGGCGACGAAGGGCGCGCCGATGAGTTCGAGCAGCGCCTGCTTGCGCGGCGACAGGTTCGCCGTGAACAGGTCGACTCGGATGTGGGCGCCGCGCTTCATGGCGAAGGCGCCACCCACGAGGCCCAGCCAGGCGTAGAGGATGAGCGCGCTGTCGTAGGCCCAGATGGTCGGCGCGGAAAACAGGTACCGCGCCACCACCTCAAAGGCGATCACGACCACCATCGCCGGCATCAGCCAGCTGAGCGCGCGGCCCGTCCGCTCGCTCAGCCCGTCGATTGCGGCCGCGACCTTACGCAGGCGCTCCATCGGCGATCAGGCGCCGATCCTGGCGAGGAACGCAGCCTGCGCGTCGATCAGCTTCTTGGAGCCCGGATCGGCCGCGGCGAATTCCTCCCAGACCTTCGCCGCCGCCGCCCTCCACTTCTGGCGATCCTCGTCCGAGGGAGCGGCGGTGAACTGCGCGCCGGCGGCCTTCATCTGCTCCACCGCCTCGCCGACCGTCATGATCGACAGGCCTGCGTGCTCCCAGCAATGCTCGACATTGATGGAGGCGAGAGCGGCATGGAGGTCGGCGGGCAGCGAATCCAAGACGGCCTTGT
>CAYJMY010000090.1:0-819 GCA_964371125.1 uncultured Mesorhizobium sp.
CCGTCACCCGGAAGATGTTGATCATGAGGCGGTTGCCGGTCATCGCGACGAAACCTTCGTGCATGGACCAGTCCCGCTTCTGAAGAGCGTCGGCCGCCAGGGCGGCCTCGGCGCTCCCGCCTCTTTCGATGCGGGCACGCAGGCCGCGGTGCCATTCGATCAATTCCTCGATGGCGGCATCCGGCATCCGTTCGATGGCGGCGGGGATCGCGGACATTTCGAGCACCCGGCGCAACTCGTAAGCATCGCGCACGAAGGCGATGTCGAGACTGGGCACCATCAGCCCGCGCTGCGGCACCGTCTGCAGCAGGCCTTCCGCCTCAAGGCGCGGCACCGCCTCGCGAACGGCGCCGAGCGTCAGGCCCGTGCGCTTCACCAGTTCGCGCTGCGAGACGATCTGGCCCGGCCTGAGCTCGCCGTCCTTAAGCAGATTCTCGATGCTCTCGTAGGCGGCCTGCCGAAGCGGGATTTCGCTCCGCCGGGCGTCGCCCGCATCCATTGGCATCGTGCCCAGTTCAGACATAAGCCGACGCACCTCCGTCTGGTTTGAAACTAACATCACATTGACATGTCAGCAATGAATGGGTAAGCGGGAAACAGCGCCCCGGATGGAAAAAATCCATAGCAAGGGGTCGGACGCAACCGGGAGGAACCATCGGGTGCGGCCAGGGGCATACCCAACGAACAATCAGGGAGGAAACAACATGACGATGACCACCACCCGCTGCGGCCTTCTGGCCGGCACAGCCGCTCTTGTCGCCTTGGGGCTTTCGTTCGGCGCGGCGAACGCCGCCGACAAGGTCACCATCCGCATGTCGA
>CAYJMY010000090.1:829-18311 GCA_964371125.1 uncultured Mesorhizobium sp.
TTGCCAGCGTCTTCGGGCCGGCGATCGCCGACTTCGCCAGCTACGAGCCGCACTACAACGCCTCGCTGTTCAAGCAGGGCACCGAACTCGAGGCCATCGCCCGCGGCAATCTTGAAATGTCGATCGCCTCGGCGCAGGAACTGGCGACGATCTATCCCGAATTCTCGATCTTCACGGCGGGCTACCTGCATCGCGACGCCGAACACCAGAAGAAGGTGTTCGCTGCCGACTTCATGGATCCGCTGAAGAAGAAGGTCGAGGACGAACTCGGCGTGAAGCTGCTCGCGGTGATGTATCTCGGGCGTCGCCAGCTCAACCTGCGCATCGACAAGGAGATCAAGACCCCCGCCGACCTCGCCGGCGTGAAGCTGCGCATGCCGGGCTCGGATGCCTGGCAGTTCCTCGGCAAGGCGCTTGGCGCCAGCCCGGTCCCGGTCGCCTTCACCGAGATCTACACGGCGCTGCAGACCGGCGCCATCGACGGCCAGGACAACCCGCTGCCGACCAATCGCGATTCCAAGTTCTACGAGGTGACAAAGCAGATCGTCCTGACCTCGCACCTCGTCGACCTCAACTACATCGCCTTCTCGAAGAAGGTCTGGGACGGGCTCACCCCGGAACAGCAGGCGACGGTGCAGAAGGCCGCGGACGACGCTGCCGAGAGCGGACGCCAGAAGCAGCTGGCGCTGGAGGCCGAGCTCGAGCAGTTCTTCAAGGACAAGGGGTTGAAGGTCTACACGCCGGACATCGACGCCTTCCGCACGCAGGTGCAGAAGGCCTATCTCGAGTCCGACTTCGCCAAGACCTGGCCCGAAGGCATGGTCGACAAGATCAACGCGCTCTAGACCCGAGGCGCGGCGATGGGTTCGGCCCGCCGACTGCTGGGGTGGCTGGGGGAACGGGCCGACGACGTGGCGGCGGGCTTGCTCGCCGCCATGTTCGCGACCTTCATTGTGCAGATCGTCGCGCGCTACTTCCTGTTGCCGCTCTATCCGGGCATCAACATCGGCTGGACGGTCGAACTCTGCCTCACCCTCTGGCTCTGGTCCGTGTTCTGGGGGGCGGCCTTCTGCCTGCGCGAAGGCGACCATGTCCGCTTCGACATGCTCTATTTCGCGGCCGGCAGACGGACGCGGCGGTGGATGGCGATCGCCGCCGCACTGATGATCGCCGCGGGCCTGCTGATGGCGCTGCCGGCGACCTGGGACTACATCACCTTCTACAAGATCAAGAAGAGCGCCGTGCTGCGCTGGCGCCTCGACTACGTCTTCTCCATCTACGGCGTCTTCGCCGCGGTCGTCATCGGCCGCTATCTGTGGCGCGCCGTCGCCCTGATGCGCGGGCGCCCGCTCGACGAGGAGGCGGCCCTGCTCGCGGCCACTGCGGATGCCGGGGAGCCTTCCCGGTGAGCGCCGCCTTCGTCGTCTGCCTCGGCGTGGTTCTGCTCATCGCCGCGCTCGGCGCGCCGGTGGCCTACGGCATGATCGTCGGCGCCATCGTCTATGTCGCGATGAGCGGCCGGGACCTCGCGCTTCCCGCCGAGCAGATCATCCAGGGCCTCTACGACAGTTTCGTCCTGCTGGCGGTGCCGCTCTTCATCGTCGCCGCGAACATCATGAACGCCGGCACCATTTCCGAGCGGCTTCTCGGCTTCGTCGTCGCCGTCGTCGGGCGCTTTCGCGGCGGGCTCGGCCACGTCAACGTGGTCACCAGCATCATCTTCGCCGGCATGTCGGGCTCGGCGGTGGCGGACGCCGCCGGCATCGGCAAGCTGATCATCAACATGATGCGCGAGGGCAACCGCTATCCGGCCGGCTATGCCGCGGCGATCACGGCGGCTTCGTCGACGATCGGGCCGATCATCCCGCCGTCCATTCCGATGGTGCTCTACGCGCTGGTTTCCGACCAGTCGGTCGGCTACCTCTTCCTCGGCGGCATCCTTCCCGGACTGCTGATGGGCCTGGTGATGATGGCGCTCAACACCTTCACCGCCCACCGCCGCAATTTCGCCACCGAGACGCCGGTGCCGGTGCGCGAACTGCCGCGTCTGACGATCAACGCGTTTCCCGCGCTGCTCATGCCGGTCATCCTGCTCTACGGCATCTATGGCGGCATCACCACGCCGACCGAGGCGGCGGCGGTGGCGGCCGGCTATGCCCTGATCCTCGCCGGCGGCTTCTACCGGGCGATTTCGTTCAAGGCGCTCCGCCACATCATGCTGACCAGCGCCAACCAGTCCGCTGCGGTCGGCGTCGTCATCGGCGCGGCGCTCATCTTCAACTACATCGTCGCCTCGGAGAACATCCCGGCACGGATGCAGGAGTTCGTCGGCGGACTGTCCGTCTCGCCGCTGGCCTTCCTGATCATCGTCAACATCATCCTCCTGGTGCTCGGTTGTCTCCTCGACGCCTCGACGCTGATCCTCGTGATCATCCCGCTGTTCCTGCCCGCCTGCAGGCTGCTCGGCATCGACCTCGTCCATTTCGGCGTCGTCGCCATCGTCAACTGCATGATCGGCCTGATCACGCCGCCCTACGGGATCGTGCTGTTCGTCATCAATGCGGTGACCGGCATCCCCCTCAGGGACATCGTCCGGGAGATATTTCCCTTCATCCTGGTGCTCGTCTTCGCGCTGCTGCTGCTGATCCTCTTCCCGGAGATCGTGCTCTGGCTGCCGCGGCAGTTCGGCTACCAGGGCTGACCCCAATCACGACTGAACTGGACCGCCCCCCATGAAGACCAAGCTCGACGGCATCATCCCGGTGATGATCACCCCCTTCACGCCGGAAAACCGGATCGACTGGCAAGGCTACGAGGCTTTGATCGAATGGTACCTCGACAGCGGGGCGCAGGCCCTGTTCGCGGTGTGCCAGTCGTCCGAGATGCAGCACCTGTCGCTCGACGAGCGTCGCGACCTCGCCCGCTTCACCGTCGAGCGGGTCGCCGGGCGTGTTCCGGTCGTCGCCTCCGGCCACGTCTCCGGCACGCGCGCCGGCCAGCGCGAGGAACTGGCGGCGGTCGCGGCAACCGGCGTCGACGGGCTGGTCCTCGTGACCAACAGGCTGGCGGGAATCGAGGAGGGGGCCGAGGCGTTCCGCGCCCGGGTCGAGGACCTGCTTTCCGTCCTGCCGGCGGACCTGCCGCTCGGGCTCTACGAATGCCCGGCGCCTTTCCGCCGCCTGCTCGACGACGAGGAACTGGCCTACTGCGCGGGCTCCGGCCGCTTCACCTTCCTCAAGGACGTGTCCTGCGACCTCGCCGTGGTCAGGCGCCGCCTCGGGCTCGTCCGCGGCACGCCGCTCGGCATCAACAACGCCAACGCGGCGATCGCCTGGCCGGCCATGCAGGCGGGCGCCCGCGGCTTCTGCGGCGTCATGCTCAACTTCCACCCGGACCTCTACCGCTGGATCCAGGACCACGGCGCCGCACATCCGGAACTCGCGGAAGACCTCGCGACCTTCCTGGTCATGGCGGCGATGTCCGAGGCATTCGGCTATCCGAAGCTCGCCAAGCACTATCACGTGCGGCGCGGCACCTTCGCCTGCGATGCGAGCCGCGCCGTGCCGTTCGACATCCATGAACGCTACTGGGCGCTGGACGCGATCCTCGACCGGATGGACCACGGCGCGGACCACTTCCGCCGGCGGATCGCGGCGGCCGCGCAGGCAAAGGGAAAGAACGCGGCCTGAGTGTTTGGCCGCGGCGGCGAGCAGGAAATTCTGGCCCAAACGGAACCTCCGCACCTGTCGTTATCCGCGTGTCGTCTCAGGTGATCGCGGACGTTGCCCCTCTTCGGACCCGAGTATCCCCAATTGACATTCCGGTTTCCGCGATGATCATCGTCGCCATGTCGCCCGAATTCCTGATCACCGCACTCGTCATCGTCGCCTCGCCGGGCACCGGCGTGCTCTATACACTCGCCGCCGGGCTGTCGCGCGGTGCGCGGGCTAGCGTGCTCGCGGCGTTTGCCTGCACGCTGGGCATCGTGCCGCATCTGGCCGCCGCCATGCTCGGGCTGGCGGCGCTCCTGCACGCCAGCGCGCTCGCCTTCAACCTGGTGAAATATGCCGGCGTCGCCTACCTCTTGTGGATGGCGTGGCAGACGATCCGGCAGAAGGGCGCGCTTTCCGTCGACGGCAAGGGCGACCCGCGCTCGGGTTGGAGGATCATCGGCGACGGCGTCTTGCTCAACCTGCTCAACCCGAAGCTGTCGATCTTCTTCGTCGCCTTCCTGCCGCAGTTCATCGCCGCCGACGCCGCGCATCCGCTCGGCGCCATGTTGGAGCTGTCGGCCGTCTTCATGGCGATGACCTTCGCCGTCTTCGCCCTCTACGGCGTCTTCGCAGCGGCGATGCGCGACCACGTCGTCTCGCGCCCGGCGGTGATGGCGTGGATGCGGCGCGGCTTCGCCGCCGCTTTCGTCGCGCTCGGCGCGAGACTGGCGCTGACCGAGCGGTAGGCCGGTTCGCGCGCCTCCGCGCGTTGTGCTACACTTTCTTCGATGAACGAGCGCTTCACCATCGACGGGCTTGTCTGGCCGGCGACCACCCAGGCTGCCGACGGCATGCCGCGGCGCGCCTGGACGGTCGCCGAGATCGAGGCGATGCAGGCCGCCGGCATCATCGCGGAGGACGAGCGGTTCGAGCTGATCGGCGGGGAGGTGGTGCCGATGCAGGCCAAGGGCGGACGCCACGAGATGGTGAAGGTGGAGCTCAACCGCCACCTGCAGCGGACCATCGCCGATGCGCTGACGGCCGCGCAAGAAACCACGCTGCGTCTCGACGAACACAACTTCGTCGAGCCGGACTTCTGCTTCTTTCCGCGCGCGATCTTTCCGGGCGACCTGCGCGGCTATCACGTGCTGCTGGCGATCGAGGTCGCGGATTCCAGCCTCGCCTACGACCTCGGCCGCAAGATCGGCATCTACGCCGCCTTCGGCGTCCCGGAAGTCTGGGTGATCGACGCCAATACGCTGGTGACCCATGTCCACCGGCGGCTGGCGGCCCGCGGCTACGAGGAGATCTCTGCCGTCGGACCGGCAGAGACGCTGACGGCGGAACGCGCGCCGTCGGTGGCGGTCTGCCTCGAAAGCCTCGGCCTCGCGCCGCTCTGAGCCTGCCTTTCCCGTTGCCGCAGAGCGTCCTCACCATCGAGACCAGCGGCCAGGGCCTCTACGAGTTCACGCGCGAGGCCGCCGCGTTCGTGCGCGCGGCCGGCGTCGAGACCGGGCTCCTGACGCTGTTCGTCCGCCACACCTCGTGCTCGCTGCTCGTCCAGGAGAACGCCGACCCGGACGTGCGCCGCGATCTCGACGCCTTCTTCCGCCGGCTGGTGCCGCCCGCCGACGACCCGTCGATGCGCTGGGTCGTGCACACGGCGGAAGGGCCGGACGACATGCCGGCCCACATCAAGGCGGCGCTGACCGCCGTGTCGCTGTCGATCCCGGTGACGGCAGGAACGCTTTCGCTCGGCGCCTGGCAGGGCATCTATCTCTTCGAGCACCGCGAGCGTCCGCACCGGCGCGAGGTGGTGCTGCACCTTTCCCCGTAGCGCCCGCCGCGTCCGGCCGCCCTGCGACGCCCGCGGGCGCGGTTTTCCGACCTATCGTAAGATATATCTTGAAAACATGAACCGGCGCGCGTACATAAGATATATCGAACGATACATCAGGAGTACGACAATGCATTCTCACGATCATGGCTGCGGCAAGCGCGGCCGCTTCTTCTTCATGGGGGGGCGGGGCGGCGGCCGCGGCTTCGGACCCTTCGGCCACGGCCCTCGCGGCGGCGGCCGCGGCGATGGGTTCCGCGCCGGCCGCCTGCTCGGCGATGGCGATCTCAGGCTGATCGCGCTGGCGCTCATCAAGGAGACGCCGCGCCACGGCTACGACATCATCAAGGCGCTGGAAGAGCGCTCCAGCGGCGTCTACAGCCCGAGCCCGGGCGTGGTCTACCCGACGCTGACCTTCCTCGAGGAGGCCGGCTACGCCACGTCCGCGATGGATGGGTCGAAGAAGGTCTTTTCCATCACCGAGGCCGGCAGCGCCCACCTGGCGGAGAACCGCGCGGCGGTCGATGCCGCGCTCGAACAGCTCGAGCGCTACGGGCGCAAGATGGCGCGGGCCCGCGAATGGTTCGACTGGCACGACGAGGGCGAGGCGCCGGGGCGCCGCGAACGCGGGATGCCCGAAGGCATGCGCCGGCTGAAGGAGGTACGCCGCCGCCTGCGCGGCAGCCTCGCCGAGGCGCTCGACGCCGAGGTCGAAAAGCGCGAGGAAGCGCTCGCCATCCTGGAGCGCGCCGCCGAGGCGCTGGAAGCGCTGTTCCGGCGCTGAAGCGCGGCAGGCTTGCGAGCCCGATCCATCGCCGCTAGGGATGGGCCGGGCCGCAGCATCGGGGCGGCGGCCGGAAGCGGAGGCCCGCCATGTCCTTCCTGAAGCGCCTGTTCGGCCTGGGTTCCACGGACCAGCCGGCCGCACCGCCGCCGGCGGAAGCCGTCGAATACAAGGGCTTCCAGATCCGCTCCGCCCCGTTCAAGGACGGCGGCCAGTTCCAGACCTGCGCCCTGATCAACAAGACGGTCGGCGGGGTGGAAAAGGAGCACCGCCTGATCCGCGCCGACCGCTTCGCCTCGATCGACGACGCCCGCGACGTCTCGCTGCGCAAGGCGAAACAGATGATCGACGAGCAGGGCGACCGGCTGTTCGGCTGAGTTGGCGGGGCCGGTCAATCGGCCAGAAATACCCCCACCCCTACCCACAAGGGGGAGGGGAACTTGCGCGTTTCCGCCGCGTCAATTCGAAGCCGTCATGGTGACCCGAAACGCAGCCTCTCCGTTCCTTCCCCCTTGTGGGGAGGGGTAGGGGTGGGGGAAAGCAGTCGCGCCGACTCCGCAGTCAAGGCGAGCCTTCAAGCACCAGATTCTTCAGCGATCGCAGGAGCGATGGCCGTATCGCCTGCGGTACGACCGCTGGCGTCGACGGAAAAACCCTCAGCCCTCGCGGGCGATGACGCGTTCGAGCAACTGGCGGAGCGCCGCGGCCTCGCGCTCGCCGAGATGGTCCTCGATGGCGCTGTTCTGCGTGTCAACGCGGCTCTTGATGCGCTCGAACAGCTCGAGGCCGAGATCGGTGATGTAGACCAGCACGCGGCGCTGGTCGTCCGGGTCGGGCGCGCGGTGCACCAGACCCTTCGCCACCATGCGGTCGGTCATCTTCGTCAGCGTCGGATGGTTCATCAGCACCAGGTCGGCGAGGTCGCCCATGGAGCGGCCCTCCCCGTCGCTCAGAACGTCCAGCACTCGCCATTGCTCGACCTGTGCGCCTTCCTCCTGGAGGCTGCGCTGCAGGTCGACATGCAGGCGGCGATGCGCCTGGGCGACAAGGTAAGCGAGGTAGTTGCTGATCGGGCTCTCGGACATGTCTCGCCGGATGAGTGGAAACCCTGGTCGGAACTTCGATACGGAACGTCGGGGAAGGCGACTCGATGACCGATTGCCAACGTTCCGAGGTTCCGATACTTTAATCGGAAAAGAAAAACAATCAATTCCGGGAACAGTAGGGGCAAGGCCGGCATGGTCTCTCCGTTCGCCCTGAGGGGGTCGAACAAGCCTGATTATCGCGGCCTGCCCGGCGTCGACGGCGGCTATGTCGCGCGCCTCGGCAAGCCGGAGCGGCGGCGCATTGCCGTCATGGTGCCGATGAGCGGATCGGCCGGGATCTGGGGTCCGTCCTGCATCTCCTGCGCGCAGCTGGCGGTCGCCGAGATCAATGCCGCCAACGGTATCTCCGGCCAGGAAGTCGAGGCGGTCTATCTCGACGCCGACGACGGCGCCATTGAGGGCGTCGTCGATACACTCGACGAGATGATCGAGGACGAGAGCATCGCCGCGATCGTCGGCATGCATGTCAGCTCGGTGCGCCAGCGCCTGACCAGGGCCGTGCGCGGCCGCATCCCCTATGTCTACACGCCGCTCTACGAGGGCAGCGAGCAGACGCCCGGCGTCTTCACCATCGGCGAGACGCCGCGCGAGCAGCTGGAGCCGGCGATCCGC
The DNA here is from genome assembly GCA_964371125.1 of uncultured Mesorhizobium sp. Taxonomy (GTDB): domain Bacteria; phylum Pseudomonadota; class Alphaproteobacteria; order Rhizobiales; family Rhizobiaceae; genus DUSC01. Next base: position 8,882 of record CAYJMY010000090.1, read on the forward strand.
CGCCTGGTCGAGCTTTGCCGCGTGCGCCGCTGGGCGCTGGTCGGCAACGACTACATCTGGCCGCGCGTCTCGCATCACCACGCCAAGCGCGCGATCGCGGCGACCGGCGGCGAGGTCGTCTTCGAGGAGTATGTGCCCTTCGGCCTGGAAGAGCCGTACGAACTGGTGGAGCGCGTCGCCGCGGCGCGCCCCGACATCGTCATCGTCTCGCTGATCGGCCAGGAAGCGGTGGAGTTCAACCGCGTCTTCGGCAGGATGGGGCTCGACCGCCGCATGGTGCGCTTCTCGACGGGGATCGAGGAGAACGTGCTCCTGGCGACCGGCGCGGAGAACACCAAGCGCCTCTACGGCGCCTCGTCCTACTTCTCTTCGCTGCAGACGCCGCGCAACCTCGCCTTCAAGGAGCGTTACCGCTCGCTGCACCGCGAGCGCGCGCCCGTGCTCAACGCACTCGGCCAGTCGCTCTACGAGGGCATGCAGTTCTATGCCTCGCTCGCCCGCAACGGCCGCCGCCATGGCACGGAGCCGGTCGATTTCATCAGCGCGCGCGGCGGGCGCTTCTTCTCCAACGAGCGCAAGGATAATCCGATCTACCTCGCGCGCGCCGACGGCCACGTCTTCTCGGTGATCGAACAGCTCGCCTGAGGCGGGCCCTTCCGCATTTCTTGGGCATCCGTCGACCGCCTCCGGTCCGGCGGCCTTCGCATTTGCGAAATATTTTTTGAATCGGAAAACAAAACACTTGAAAAGGAAAATTATCCCGGGCTAGTTTCCTTTCCAATTCAAGCGAATGCCCGGCGACTCCGTCCTGGGCAGGGAAGGGAGGTCGGGTTGGCCTGGGTTCTTACGTTCATCGCGGCGATCATCGTCGTCATCCTGGCGATCCTCTTCCTCAACCGGTTCTACGTGAAATCGTCGCGCGAGAATGCGCTGATCCGCACCGGCGCGGGCGGGCGGCGCGTCCTCATCGACGGCGGCGCCATCGCGCTGCCCATCCTGCACCGCGTCGAGCGGATGAACATGCGCACCATCCGCCTGCGCATCGAGAAGGCCGGCGCGGCGGCGCTGATCTCGGAGGATCGGCTGCGCGTCGACGTGACCATGGAGTTCCACGTCCGCGTCGAGCCGACCGCCGACGGTATCGCCACCGCGGCGCAGGCCTTCGGTTCCAAGGCGTTCCGCGACGAAGAGATGCAGACCCTGCTCGAGGGCAAGCTGGTCGACGCCGTCCAGGCGGAGGTCGCGACGCGCACGATGGACGCCCTCCACGAACGCCGCGACGCCTTCGTCGAAGCGGTGGCGGCCAGGCTCGGCGCCAACCTGGCGCGGTCGGGCCTGCTGCTCGATTCGGCCTCGCTGACGCGGCTCGACCAGACGCCGTTCAATGCGCTGGACGAGAACAATGCCTTCAACGCGGTCGGCATGCGGCGCCTCGCCGAGACGATCACGGAAAACAAGAAGGCGCGCGTGCAGATCGAGACCGAGGCCGACATCGCGGTGCGCAGGCGCCAGCTCGAGCAGGTCAAGGAGCGGCTCGCCATCGAGCGCGAGCAGGAAGAGGCGGAGATCGCCAAGAAGCTCGACGTCGAGAAGCGCCGCATCGACCTGAACACCGAGATCGAAAACGCGCGCACCGAGGCCGAGCGGCTCGCCGAGGAAGCGCGCATCGCCCGCGTCCGCGACGTCAAGCGCGCCGAGATCGAGCGCGACCTCGTCCTGCGCCAGCGCGAGATGGAGGCCGTGCTCGCCGTCGAGACGGCAAAGATCGACAATTCGATCCGCATCGCCGCCAAGCGCGGCGAGGAGTCCATCGCCGAGGCCAAGGCCGAGAAGGAGCGCACGCGCATCATCGAGGCCCAGGAGGCCGTGCAGACCGCGCGCGATATCGCCGTCGCCGAGCGCGAGAAGACGCTTGCGCTGCTCAAGGCGAACGAGGAAGCCGACGTCGACGATGCCCGCACGAGGTCGCAGGTCGAGACGCTGATGGCGATGGCAAAGGCCGAGAGCGACGCTGCCCAGCTGCGCGCCGAGGCCGAGCGCCACCGGCTGATCGCCGAATCGGAGGGCAAGGCGGCCCTCATCGAGGCCGAGAACACGCAGAGCGAGCAGATTCTGCGGCTGCGGCTGGAGATGCACAAGCTCGACAGGCTGCCGGAAATCGCCGCGCAGATGGTCAAGCCGGCCGAGAAGATCGATTCCATCCGCATCAACCACATCTCCGGCCTCGGCTCGATGGGCGGCGGCGCCGGCGAGGGCGGCAGCGGCGGCCCGAGCGGCTTCCAGTCGGCGCTCGATTCGATCATGGGCATGGCCATCGGCTTCCCGGCCATCAAGAAGCTCGGCGAGGAGATCGGCGTCGAGATGGACCACAATCTCGGCGCCCGCGCGCTCGACGCCATCAACCGCACGCCCGTGCGCAAGAAAGACTGAACAAGCCATCACGACCGGCGCGACGGCTACCGTGCCTGATAACCGAAGGGGAACGAACATGACCATCAGCAGACGTACAGTCCTCAAGGGCGCAGCCGCCACCGCGGCCCTGGCCAGCCCGGCCTTCATCCGCAACGCCTTCGCCGAAGACCCGATCAAGCTCGGCACCGTGTTCGACATCTCCGGCATCTTCGACGCCTACGGCAAGCCGATCGACATGGCCGTGCGCCTGGCCATCAAGCAGATCAACGACGCCGGCGGCCTGCTCGGCCGGCAGATCGAGCACATCGGCTACGACACGCAGTCGGACATGGCGCTGTATACGCAGTACGCCCAGCAGCTGACGCGCCAGGACAAGGTCGACGTCGTCCACGGCGGCATCCTGTCGGCCTCGCGCGAGGCGATCCGCCCGACGCTGCGCAAGGCCAACACGCTCTATTTCTACAACATCCAGTACGAGGGCGGCGTCTGCGACGGCAACTGCTACTGCACCGGCGTGACGCCCGCGCAGACTACCGAAGTGCAGATCCCCTACACGATGGAGAAGTGGGGCAAGAAGGTCTACATCCTCGCCGCCGACTACAATTACGGCCAGCTGATGGCCCGCTGGATCCAGAAGTACTTCAAGGACAACGGCGGCGAGACCGTCGCCGTCGAGTTCTTCCCGCTCGACGTCGCCGACTTCGGCTCGACCATCACCAAGATCCAGACGGCGGCGCCCGACATGGTCTACTCGGCGCTGGTCGGCGGCGCGCACCTGTCGTTCTACCGCCAGTGGGCGGCGGCCGGCATGAAGAGCCGCATCCCGCTCGCCTCGACCACGGTCGGCGTCGGTTCGGAGCACCTCGTGCTCACGCCCGAGGAGGGCGACGGCATCATCGTCTGCTACAACTACTCGCCCGAGCTCGACACGCCCGCCAACAAGGCCTTCACCACGGCCTGGGGCGAGATGCACGGCGCCAACACGGTGCCCAACATCCACGAGCTCGCGGTCTCCAACTACCAGGGCGTCATGCTCTGGGCGGAAGCCGTCAAGGCGGCCGGTTCGGTCGAGCACGACAAGGTCAAGGCGGCGCTCGACGGCGGCCTCGCCTACGAGGGCCCGGCCGGCATGGTGACGATCGATCCGAAGACGCACCACGCCACCCTCGACGTCCACCTGATGGAGATGAAGGGCCAGAAGCTCAACGTCATCAAGAGCTTCGGCGCCCGCCAGCCGATCGATACGCAGCTCGTCTGCAACCTCGTCGACAACCCGGACGACAACCAGCAGTACGAGATCAAGATCTGATCATGTGCGACGGCCGGGGCGCGTGATGCGCTCCGGCCATCGAATGTCGGTGTCCCACGGCGCGAAGGAGCGCCAGGGCAGGCCCGGTCTCGGCCAGGCCGCCTAGAGAAACGACCCACACAGGACCGGCATGGACCTCGCAGCCGTCGTCACCCTCGATATCCTCTACTCCATCGCCGTCCTGGTGCTGATCAGCGCCGGACTGGCGGTGGTGTTCGGCATGATGCGCGTCATCAACCTCGCCCACGGCGAGTTCATGATGCTGGGCGGCTACGCCACCATCGTCTCGGTCAATGCCGGGATCAACATCTGGGTCGCCATGCTGGTCGTCGCGCCGCTGGTGGTGGGCGTCATCGGCCTCGTCGTCGAGCGCCTGGTGATCCGCTTTCTTTACGGCCGCCTGGTCGACACGATGCTCGCCACCTGGGGGTTGAGCCTGTTCTTCACCGGCGCAGCCTCGATGGTCTTCGGCAATACGACGACCGGCATATCGACACCGGTCTCCGGCTTCACGCTCGGCGCCTACCAGATCAACGGCTACAACTTCTTCATCATCATCGTCGCCGCGGCACTCCTCGTCGCCATCTACGCGGTACTGCGCGGCACGCGCATCGGCCTCGTCGCGCGCGGCACGATGCAGCGACCCGACATGGCCTCGGCGCTGGGCTACAGCGCCGATCGGGTCTACATGACGACCTTCTTCGCCGGCTCGGCGCTGGCCGGCCTCGCCGGCGGGGTGATGGCGCCGCTCGTCGGCCTGGTGCCCACCTGGGGCACCGCCTACATCGCCAAGGCCTTCATCACGGTAATCTCCGGCGGCGCCTCGGTGATCGTCGGCCTCCTGTCGGGCTCGGTCCTGTTCGGCCTGGTGTCGCAGGTCTTCACCATCCTGTTCACGCCGGTGGTCGGCGAGGTGGCGCTGCTGGTGGCGGCCGTCATCCTCTTGCGCCTGTTACCCGAGGGCATTACCGGCCGCTTCTTCCGGGGACGCCTCTGATGGCCGGATCGCAGGCAACCGGGACTCTCTGGGTCCTCCTCATCGGGCTGGTCGTGATGTTCGTCGCGCCGCTGGTGCTGGAGACCTACACGCTGACGCTTCTCGTCATCTACGCCATGCTGGCGCTCAGCCTCGGCCTGATCTGGGGCTATGGCGGCATACTGTGCTTCGGCCAGACGGCCTTCTACGGGCTCGGCGCCTACACCTATGCCATCGCGGCGATCAACATCGGCGAAAGCACCGTGCCGGCGCTGCTCGGCATCATCGTGCCGGCTGTGTTCGCCGCCGCGCTTGGCGCGATGATGTTCTACGGCCGCCTGTCCGACGTCTATCTCGGCGTCGTCACGCTGGTGGTGACGTTGATCTTCTTCAAGTTCATGAACTCCACCGCCGGCCCGGAATACCAGCTCGGCGCGGCGCGGCTCGGCGGCTTCAACGGCATCCCCGGCTTCCCGACGCTGAACGTGCCGGGCGACCCGAAAGCCTACATCTATGACCGCAGCCTCTACTATGTCTGTTTCCTGACGCTGCTCATCGTCTACATGCTGGTCAGGCTGCTGCTCGCCAGCCCGTTCGGCCGCGTCGCAGTCGCCATCCGGGAAAACGAGCGCCGGGTCGAGCTGATGGGCTACGACGCCCGCCTGCAGAAGACGCTGCTGTTTTCCGTCAGTGGCGCCATCGCCGGGCTCGCCGGCACGCTCTATGCCTCGTGGGCGGAGATCGTCACGCCGGGCATGTTCTCGCTCGGCCAGTCGGCCGAGATCATCATCTGGTGCATCGTCGGCGGCCTCGGCACGCTGGTCGGCCCGATGCTCGGCGCCGTCCTCCTCGGCTACCTGAAGTTCAGCCTCGGCCAGCAGTCGGCGATCGACAATTCCATGATCCTCGGTCTCATCCTGGTCATCGTCGTGCTCGTCCTGCCGCGCGGCGTGGTGCCCTCGCTCGCCACGCTGTGGGAGCGCAGGCGGCGGCGGCCTTCGATCCGCGCGCCGCGCCGCCGCGGCCGCCGTGGGGAGGCGCCCGATGTCTGACGTCGTGCTCGAGACGCGCGGCCTGTCGATGCGCTTCGGCGGCGTCACCGCCGTCGACAATGTCGACTTCCGCCTGAGGCGCCGGGAGCTGCGCTGCCTGATCGGCCCCAACGGAGCCGGCAAGACGACCTTCTTCCGCTGCCTGACCGGCATCCTCAAGCCGACCGCCGGCGAGATCCACATCGACGGCCACGACACCACCGGCTGGGACCCGCACTGGGTCGCCCGGCTCGGCATCGGCATCAAGACCCAGGTGCCGAGCGTCATGGACGGCCTGAGCGTGCGCGAGAACATCTGGCTTTCGGCCTACCGGGTGGCCGGCTCGCGCGACGCCGGAAGGCTTGCCGCCGAAGCGATCGACCGCCTCGACCTCGGCACGCTCGCAGGCGCCACCGTCGGGCGCCTGGCGCATGGCGAGCGCCAGCGCGTCGAGCTCGGCATCGTCATGGCGGCGCGGCCGTGGCTGGTGCTGCTCGACGAGCCGGCGGCCGGCATGACCGGCGAGGAAGTCGAGCGGATGGCCGAGATCATCCGCGAAATCAACCGCGAGGCCACCGTCGTCATCGTCGAGCACGACATGCAGTTCATCCGCGCGATCGCCCAGCAGATCACAGTCTTCTCGCAAGGGGCGGTGCTGATGGAGGACAGCGTCGAGGCGGTGATGAACGACAGCCGCGTCCGCGACGTCTATCTGGGAAGGAAGGGGTGAGGATGTCCGGGGCAGTTCACTGGACACCCCCCTCTGGCCTGCCGGCCATCTCCCCCGCAAGGGGGGAGATTGACCATCGCAATTGGGGGATGTGTTTAGCCCGCAATACCCCCACCCCATCCCCACCCCTCAAGGGGGAGGGGGTCGTCGAGGGCGCTGCTTTCAGCAGACAAGCGGGAGGTTTGGCAAAGTTCCCCTCCCCCTTGAGGGGAGGGGTTGGGGTGAGGGCATCCATGTGCGATTGCCTTGCCTCAAGCGGGAAGACCGCCCGCGCAACCGCGCTTCGCCAACCTCCGGCGCTGCAAGACAGGCGGTGCGGCCGACACCACCAATCTCCCCCCTTGAGGGCGAGATGGCCGGCAGGCCAGAGAGGGGTCCATGCGCGACCCGCCACAAGCATAGAGGTGGCGAAATGACCGACACCCGCGCAGCCCTCGAGATCCGCGGCCTGATGGCGGGTTACGGGCGCATCCCGGTCCTCCATGGCGTCGACCTGACCGTCGCCGGCGACGAGATCGTCGGCATCCTCGGCCACAACGGCATGGGCAAGTCGACGCTCCTGAAGACCGTGATGGGCTTCCTGCCGGCCAAGAGCGGAACGATCCGCCTCGACGGCGACGACATCACGCGCCTGCCGCCGCACGAGCGCGCCCGGCGCGGCGTCGGCTACGTGCCGCAGGGCAGGGGCATCTTCCCCAAGCTCAGCGTGCGCGACAATCTGCGCATGGCCTTCCAGCACCACGGCGACGCCGACGAGGCGGAGACGATGGAGCGCGTGCTCGACGACTTCCCGCGCGTCAACCGCCTGCTCGACCGCGACGGCGGCGCGCTGTCGGGCGGCGAGCAGCAGCTGCTCGCGCTGGCGCGCTGCCTGATGGGCGATCCGTGGCTTCTCCTCCTCGACGAGCCGACGGAAGGAATCCAGCCCTCCATCATCGAGGAGATCGAGGAGACGCTGTCGCGCCTCAGGCGCACGCGCGGCCTGACCATCGTGCTCGTCGAGCAGAACTTCGATTTCATCAACGCGCTGTCCGACCGCGTTGCCGTGCTCGAGCGCGGCAGGATCACCGCCGAACTCGACGCGGCGGCGCTGAAGAACCCGGCGCGCATGGAGGAGTTCCTCGGCTTCGGCGCGGCGCGGCGTACCCGCACCGCCGCTGGCGGTGCGCGGCCCGCCGTGGCTCCGCCCGCCCATCGCCCGGCGGCCGCCGGGTCTGCGCCGGCCCGGCCCACCCAGTCCATTTCCGCGTCGGCCATGCCGGCGCATGCGGCGCGCCCCATGCCGGCTGCCGCGCCGGTTGCCGCGCCGCCAATTTCCAGGGAGAGTTACATGACCGTCCGTCGACCCACACTCGAACAGATGCGCGGCCTCGTCGGCGGCCTCGGCATGTCGATGGGCGATCGCGAGCTGATCGACTACATGACCGTTATGGAGGGCACGTTCCAGTCCTACGACGTGGTCGACCAGCTGTCCGACAACCTGCCGCAGGTGAAGTATCCGCGCACGCCTGGCACCCGCCCCTCCGGCGCCGAGAACCCGCTCAACGCCTGGTACTACAAGTCGGAGGTGCGCGGCGCGATGACCGGGCCGCTGCAGGGCCGCAGCATCGTGCTCAAGGACAATGTCTGTCTCGCCGGCGTGCCGATGATGAACGGCGCCTCGACGCTCGAGGGCTATACGCCCGACGTCGACGCCACCGTCGTGACGCGCATCCTCGATGCCGGCGGCACCATCGTCGGCAAGGCGCATTGCGAGTATTTCTGCCTGTCCGGCGGCAGCCACACCAACGCCACCGGCCCCGTACACAATCCCTACAAGCTGGGCTACATGACCGGCGGTTCGTCGTCCGGCTCGGCCGCGCTCGTCGGCTCCGGCGAGGTCGACATGGCGATCGGCTGCGACCAGGGCGGCTCGATCCGCATGCCGGCGAGCTTCTGCGGCGCCTACGGCATGAAGCCGACCCACGGCCTGGTGCCCTACACCGGCATCATGCCGATCGAGCCGACCATCGACCATGCCGGTCCGATCACCCAGAACGTGCGCGACAACGCGCTGCTCCTCGAAGTGATCGCCGGCGACGACGGCCTCGACCCGCGCCAGTATGCGCCGCGCGTCGACAAGTACACGCTGGCGCTCGGCCAGGGTGTTTCCGGCATGCGCATCGGCATCGTCCGCGAGGGTTTCGGCCTCGCCAATTCCGAAGCCGACGTCGACCAGAAGGTGCGTCGCGCCGCCGAGCGCTTCCGCGATCTCGGCGCCTCGGTCGAGGAGACGTCGGTGCCGATGCACCTGCAGGGCGCCGCCGTCTGGACGCCGATCGCGCTCGAAGGCCTGATGGACACGATGATGCACGGCAACGGCTTCGGCACCGGCTGGCGCGGCCTCTACGTGACGAGCCTGCTAGACTATCACGCCAACTGGCGCAGCCGCGCCGACGAGCTGTCGAAGAGCCTGAAGATTTCGATGTTCGTCGGCGAGTACATGCAGCGCCAGTACCGCGGCCACTTCTACGCCAAGGCGCAGAACATCAGCCGGCGCCTGCGCGCCGCCTACGACCAGGCGCTAGCGCGCTACGACATCCTGGTCATGCCGACCATGCCGATCAAGGCGCAGCCGATCCCGGAGCCGGACGCGCCGCTCGCCCTCTACATCCAGCGCGCCTTCGAGATGATCGGCAACACCTCGCCCTTCGACGCGACCGGGCACCCGGCGATGACGGTGCCGTGCGGCATGGGCGAAGGCCTGCCGATCGGCATGATGCTGATCGGCAAGCACTACGACGAGAGCACCATCTATCGCGCCGCCGCGGCCTTCGAGCGGCTGGGCGACTGGCGCGCGATGTGACGGCTTCCGGCTGTCGCGGATGAATACCCCCACCCCTACCCCTCCCCACAAGGGGGAGGGGGTCGTCGAGGGTGCTGCTTTGAGCAGACAGGGCGGAGGGTCGCCGAAGTACCCCTCCCCCTTGTGG
>CAYJMY010000091.1:0-16733 GCA_964371125.1 uncultured Mesorhizobium sp.
AGATCACCCTTCGCCAGCCTCTCGAGGACGCCGGTCACGCTGAGCAGCGGCCGCACGACCTGGCGACGCGCCACCATGACGATGCCCCCGGCGACCGCGACGCCGGCGGCCAGCAGCCCCAGCATGAGCATGACGCCGATCCGGCTGAAGGCCAGCGCGGCGTCGGCTTGCGCCGCGGCCGCCACCTCGATCTTGTCCGCCGCCGCCTCCATGGCGCCTTCGAGTTGGCTGAACTGCCGCATGAATTCGGAATAGCCCGCGCGGGCGCCGGACGCATCCTTGGCGGCCAGGTCGATGATGGCGCGAGCGCTCTGCTCATAGGCGATGAGCGGCGCTTCGACTGCCTTCAGCACGTCGCGTGTCTCCGGGTCCGCCGCCAGTTCGGACGCGGTGGCGATCGATTCGCGAAACGACTTCGAGTGTTCCGCGAAATCGGCTGCGACCTCCTTGATGTCGAAGCCGCTGCCGATGATCGTTGCCTCCAGGGCGCCGATGACGTCGGCACGGATCGCGTCGTGCATCATGTCGCCCTGCATGTGCGCCCGCACGATCTGCGCCGAGCGCAGCGAGCTTTCGAGCTCGCCGCCGAGCCGGCTTACCGTGAAGACCCCCGCGCCGGCGGCGACGGCACAGACGAGCCCGGTGACGGCGATGCCGCCGACGATCTTTGTATTCAGCGAAACCATGTGCCCCCTCAAGCAGCATCAATTAGGTCCGCATTTACCAAGCCAGACAAAGTTTAACGGACGGTTCTCCTCTCGCGGGAAAGGCCTACTTCTGGTAGAAAAAGTCTTCGATGGTCCGGCACCAGTTGCTCGGGCGTTCGACACCGGTTGCTCAGGCGGCCGTCTCTTCGATTCCTTGTGTAACCGCCTCGAAGGCGCGGACGAGGACTTCCGGCCCGGCGCCCGGTCGAGTCGCGTCCGTCGAAAGGATCTGCCTGTAGCGGCGGGCGCCCGCCTGCCCGTGGAACAGCCCGGTCATGTGCCGGGTGACGTGCGCGAGACGGCCGCCGGCCGCGATATGGCGTCCGGCATAGGCTGCCATGGCTTCGACGACGTCACCCATGTCGGCGGCCGCTCCGGCGTCGCCGTAGATGCGCCGGTCGATGTCGGCGAGGATTGCCGGAGTATGGTAGGCGGCGCGGCCGAGCATGGCGCCGTCGACGAAGGCCAGATGCCCGAGAGCCTCGTCGATATCCGCGATCCCGCCATTGATGCCGATGAAGCGGCGCGGACAGCGCTGCTTCAACCTATAGACGCGATGGTAGTCGAGCGGCGGGATGTCGCGGTTCTCCTTCGGGCTCAGCCCCTCCAGCCATGCTTTTCGCGCATGGACCCACAGCGCGTCGGCGCCGGCCGCGAAAACCGCGTCGGCCACCGCATCGAGCGCCGTCTCCGGATCCTGCTCGTCGACGCCGAGCCGGCACTTCACCGTGACCGGAATAGAGACCGCCGCCTTCATCGCCGCGACGCAGTCGCCGACGAGGCCTGGCGTGCGCATCAGGCAGGCCCCGAAGGTCCCCGACTGCACGCGGTCCGACGGGCATCCCACGTTGAGATTGACCTCGTCGTAGCCGAACGCCTCGCCGATCCGCGCCGCCTCGGCGAGCTTTGCCGGGTCTGCCCCGCCGAGTTGCAGCGCCACCGGGTGTTCGATCGCGTCGAAGCCGAGCAGATGGTCGCGCCGGCCGTGGATCGCCGCATCCGCCACCACCATCTCGGTGTAGAGCAGCGCGCGGCGCGTCAGCTGGCGATGGAAGAACCGGCAATGCCGGTCCGTCCAGTCCATCATCGGTGCGACTGCGAGCTTGTGGCGAAACATCTTGTCCTTATCGTCTGTCATCTGGCGAGCGCCGGGAACATGGCCGGATAGGTTGTGGCGCCGCTGCGTCGATCCTGGCGAACGTCGGCGACACCTTTCCGCCCATACCCCCCGGGGCGCTGCTACATATAGGAAGCGCGCGCGATCATCCATGCGCGAAAGCGACCGTCCTTCCGCCATGGGGCGGGCTGGCTCATCGCTTCGGGTCAGCGCCTGGGATGCAGATAGCCGGCGCCGCGGGCCGTCTTGATCAGCTCCGGCTTGGCCGGATCCCGCTCGAGCCGGCGGCGCAGCCGCGTGATGCGGCTGTCGATGCTGCGGTCGAACGGATCGTCGAGGCGCGGCGGAGCGAGAGCGAGCAATTCTTCGCGGGCGAAGACACGTCCGGGATTGCGGGCGAACACCAGGACGAGTTCGAGCTCCATTGCGCTGAGCTGGATGACGCGGTCGTCCTCTCCCGTCAGCCGCCCGGACGCCTCGTCGAGGACAAAGGGGCCGAAATGGAGATGACCCGCGGGCAGCGGCCGCCCGTTGGGTCGCCGGCGTCGCAGGATGGCCAGCGACCGGGCTTCCAGCTCTTCCGGCGCAAAGGGCTTGGCGAGGTAGTCGTCCGCACCGACTTCGAGGCCTGCGACGCGGTCGAACGGCGTGTCGACCCCGGTCAGCATCATGATGCCGGCGTCGAAATGTTCGCGCAGCCACCGGGCCAGGCTGAGCCCGTCCTCGCCGGGCAGGTTCAGGTCGAGGACCACCAGGTCCGCCGCCGAGGCATCCATCGCGCGCCGCAGTGCCGTGCCGTCGGCCGCCATGCGCACTGCATGGCCCTTCGCAGTCAGGAAATCGGCGACCATGAAGGCGACGTCCGCCTCGTCGTCGACGACAATGATGTCTGCCATGCCTGGCTTCTCCGCGCCTGCGACCCTACGCTCGCGTCCCTACGCGGATCGAATATCCACGAAGAGAACAAAGGCAACAAGCACTCGACACAATAGAAACGCGGGCGGGCAAGGTTGGCGACATCCTGAAACGGACAGCGGTCATTAGAATCGCTGTATCTTCTCCACGGAGACGCTGATCCTGACCACGAGCCGCGGAATTGACAGCATTGGCGCGACACGGTCTTCTGCCGCATCGGTTGCCGGCGCCGGCCAGGCGGCTCCGGGCGCAGTTTCCGGGGGCCCGGGCATGACGCCAATACCCGCTTCCTCCTTGTCGCGGCGCTACTCACTGCTCATCGCCATCCTGGCGCTTCCGCTGCTGGCCCTCGTCGGCGTCCTTGGCGTCTACCAGTTCGAATCCCAGCGCCGCCTTGAACTGGAAACCCTGCAGACCAGCGTGTCAGAGACGAAGCTCGTGGTCGAGCGCGTCGTCCAGGACGCCAGCGATCACCTCGTCCAGATGAAGTCGCTCGCCGAGGACGTCCTCTCCGGCAGGGCGCCCGTCGAGCCCGGCTGGATCCGCGCTCTCCTGACGGAGGTAAACGGTACGTCCGCATCGGCCGGCGGCCTGAGCCTCGACGGGATCGCCGGCGGCTCATACGAGAAGACGCTCGGCAACGCCTTCGTCGCCGCGGAGCGGTTGCCCTCGTCGGTGCCCGGCGAACTCGACACGGCGCTGGCGCTGTTCGAGCCGGCGCGCCTGACCCATCTCGTCAAGCCGAACCTCCGCTGGAGCTACTACTTCTCGGCGAGCGGCGCCTTCATCACCATGTTCCCCTTCGTCTCCAGCCAGGAACTCGTCCAGGGATTCGGCCACGCTTCGGTCGGCGCGATGATCGACCACTATCTTTCCTACGACGTCTATCTGGACGTCACGCCGGCCCGCAATCCGCAGAGGGCGCCGCGGTGGACCCCGCCCTATCTCGATGCCGCCGGAGCCGGCTGGATGGTCTCGCACGCGGTGCCCCTGTCGTTGGGCGACCGATTCGTCGGTGTCCTCGGGACGGACCTGCTTCTCTCCTACCTCGACGAAACGCTGGCCAGGGTGCCGTTGCAGGCCGGCGGGTTGTGGATCGTCGACCCGGCCGGCAATCTCATCGCCGACCGTGCCGGAATTCCCCTCGAGGGAACGGTTCCCCGTAACATCCGGGCTGCCCTTCCCGCGGCGCTTGGCAATGACGACGCGGTGCTGTCCGCTGTCATGGCTCCCGGAAGGCACCGGATTGCCGGCCACGAGGCTGTCGCCACCGAGATCGCCGGAACGCCGTGGACGCTGCTGTTCGTCGTTGCGCAAGGCGACCTCGCCCGCATCGCCGCGATGCGGATCGTCCCCTATGGCGTGGTTCTCGTCGGCCTGCTGTTGATGATCTTCGCCGCGCACTACCTCCTGCGGGCCCAGTTCATCCGGCCGGCCATTGCCCTGGCGGATCATCTTCAGGCCGAAAGCCGTGGGGACGCTCCGGTTCCCTCAGCGCCGGCCTTCTGGCAGCCCTGGTTCGCGCGGATCACCTCCATCTTCGAGGAAAAGCGTGATTCCATGCGCAGGCTCGCCGGCAGCGAACAGCGTTACCGCGACGTCGTCGAGGCGCAGACCGACTTCGTGCTCAGGATCACGCCGGAAGGCCGCTTCAACTTCGTCAACGACGCATACTGTCGATACGCCCGCAAGAACCGGGAAGAGCTCCTCGACCCGGACTATTGCGACTTCGATACGATGCATCCCGATGTGCGCGTCCAATACCTCGCCCATCTCGCCGGGCTTTCGGTCGACAATCCGATCGCCACGATCGAGCTGCGCCGCTTTCTCCCCGACGGGGAGGTCCGCTGGGCGTCGTGGACCGACCGGGCCTTCTTCGACGCTTCCGGTCGCCTCGTCGAGGTCCAGTCGGTCGGCCGGGACGTCACCGAGCAGAAGCGCGCGACCCTGGCGCTCGCCGAAAGCGAGGAACGGTTCCGCGGCGTCATCGAGGCGATCACCGAGTTCGTCATGCGCATCACGCTCGACGGCCGGCTCACCTTCGTCAACGATGCCTATTGCCGCCATGTCGGCAAGTCGCGCGACGAACTGCTCGGTCCGGACTGGAACGAGTTCGACCTCTTGCCGGCGAAGGAGCGCGAGAAGCAGCAGCGCTACTTCGCCTCCCTCACCCCCGAAAATCCCTTCGGCACCATAGAACTCCAGTCGACGCGCGCCGACGGCACGACGGTCTACGAGGAATGGACCGATCGCGCCCTGTTCGACGACCAGGGCCGGCTTGTGGAGATCCAGGCCGTCGGACGCGACATCACGGCGAAGAAGCTCGCCCTCCTCGCCCTTGCCGAAAGCGAGGCGCGTTACCGCAGCGTGGTCGAGGCGCAGACGGAGTTCATCGTGCGCATGCGGCCCGATGGAAGCCTCAGCTTCGTCAACGACGCCTATTGCCGGTATCACGGGCGTTCCAGGGAGGAATTGCTGGGGCCGGACTGGTGCGAGTTCGACGTCCTCGACGGGACGGAGCGGGCGCGGTTCCTGGAACATCTCGGGCGGCTCACTCCCGAGACACCGGTCGCCACCATCGAACTGCGCAACATGCTGCCCGGAAAGGCGGCCCGCTGGTCGGCGTGGACCGACCAGGGCATGTTCGACGACGATGGCCGTCTCGTCGAAGTGCAGTCGGTCGGCCGCGACGTCACCGAGCGCGTCCTCGCCGAACAGGCGCGGCAGGAAACGGAACGCTTGCGGCGAACCGCGCTCGAGGCAGCACTCGACGGCTATGTGGCGCTCGACGTCGACGGGAGAATCATCGAGTTCAACGTCGCCGCCGAAACGATCTTCGACCACAGCCGCGAACACGTCCTCGGCAGGCCGATGGCCGACATGCTCGTTCCCCACGCCTTGCGGGAGAAGCACAACGAGGCGTTCAGACGCCACTTGGCGACGGGGGAAGCGCATATCCTCGGCCGCCGCATCGAGGTGCCGGCGCTGCGCCGCGACGGCAGCGTGTTCCCGATCGAACTCGTGATCGTGCGCGGCACCATCGCCGAGAAGCCGGTCTTCATTGCCTATCTCCGCGATCTGACGGAACAGAAGAAGGCGGCCGCCGCTCTGGCCGAACGCGAGGCCCAGATCCGCGCGATCACCGAGGGCGTGCCGCTGTCCATCATCATCTCGGCGGTCCACGAGCCGCGCGTCCTCTTCGTCAACGAACGGGCGCAGCAGGCGCTCGGGCTGCGGGTCGGCCAACACGGCGCACCGGTGCTCGCCGTCTGGAAATTTCCCGAGCACCGCGTGGAACTGGCGCGTCGGGTGGATGCCGAAGGGGTCGTCGACGCCTTCGAGACGACTTTTTTCCGGCCGGACGGCCGGGAACTGCCGGCGCTGGTGTCTGCACGGCGCATCGAGCACGAAGGCCGGCCAGCCATGCTCGCGGCCGTGACCGACATTACCCGCCAGCGCGAGGCGGAAGCCGAAATCACCATCCAGCGCGAGGCGCTGCACCAGAGCGAGAAGATGACCGCGCTCGGCTCGCTGCTCGCCGGCGTGGCCCACGAACTCAACAATCCGCTGTCCGTGGTCGTCGGCTACAGCTCGATGCTGGCCGAGCTTTCCCGCGATCCGGCGGTCACCGACCGCGCGGCGAAGATCCATGCGGCCGCCGAACGCTGCTCCCGGATCGTCCGCACCTTTCTCGCCATGGCCCGCAAGCGCCCGCCCACCCGCGGCGCGGTTAACCTCAACGAGGTGGTCGGCTCGGCGCTCGAACTGGCCGCCTACGGCCTGCGCTCCGCAGGCATCCAGGTCGAGACGCGACTGGCGCCGGACCTGCCGGTCGTATGGGGTGACGAGGACCAGATGCACCAGGTGGTGACGAACCTCGTCGTCAACGCCCAGCAGGCCCTCGTCATGGTCGAGCCGCCGCGCCACCTCGTCGTCGCGACGAGGGAAGCGGGCGAACTCGTCGAGATCGTCGTCGCCGACAACGGGCCGGGTATACCCGACGCGGTCCGCGCGCGCATCTTCGAGCCGTTCTTCACGACCAAGGCCGTCGGCGTCGGCACCGGCGTCGGCCTTTCGGTGTGCAAGGCGATCGTCACCGCGCACGAGGGCGAGATCACGGCGGAAGGCGGATCCGGCGCCGGAACGAGGATCGTCGTGCGCCTGCCTCGCGGCACCGCGAAGGCCGCAGCGGCGGAAGCCGCGCCGCAGGAGACGGCGGAGGCCGCTCCGCTCAGTCTCAACGTGCTCGTCATCGACGACGAACCCGACATCGCGGCGATGGTCGCCGAGATGCTGCGCCAGGACGGCCACGTCGCCGAGATCGCCAGCGACGCCAGGTCGGCCCTGAGAATCGTCGAACGCGCCGACGTCGACCTGATCGTCAGCGACCTGCGCATGTCCGACCTCGACGGCCCCGGGCTCTACCGCGCCATCCGCGAGAAGCGTCCCGATCTCGCCGACCGCATCCTCTTCATCACCGGCGACGTGCTCGCGGCGGACATCGACCGTTTCCTCGCCGAGACCGGAGCGGCAGTGGTCGAGAAACCGATCGATCCCGTCGCGTTCCGCCGCGCCGTCGCCCGCAGGCTGGCCGAAACGCAAGGAGAGATGGCGTGACGCGCAACCGGTTGCTCGTGGTCGACGACGAGGCGCCGCTGCGGGAGATGGTCCAGGACTATCTCTCCATGCACGGCTTTGACGTCCGCGCCGTGCCCGACGGGGCCGGCATGTGGAAGGAGTTCGAGCGCAGTGCGCCGGATCTCGTCATCCTCGACGTCAACCTGGCCACGGAGAGCGGCTACGACCTGGCGCGCCAGATCGCCGGAAAGAGCCGCACGGGCATCCTCATGCTGACCGCCGTCGGCGATCTGCCGAACCGGCTGGAAGGCCTTGCGGCAGGCGCCGACGACTACATGGCCAAGCCCTTCGAGCCGCGCGAACTGCTCGCCCGCGTGCGCAGCGTCATCCGCCGGCTGGGCGAGGCCGAAACCGGTGCGACGGGCATGGTCCGTCTCGGGCGCTGCTTCTTCGACCGCGTCGGGCGCAAGCTGGTCGGACCGGATGGCGAGGACATCCCCCTCACCGCGATGGAGTTCGACCTCCTCTCCGTCTTCCTTCGCCACCCCCGACAGGTGCTGTCGCGCGAACGGCTCTGCGAACTGGCCCATGATCGCGAGCTCGAGCAAGGCGACCGCAGCATCGACATCCGCGTCACCCGCCTGCGCAAGAAGATCGAGACCGATCCTGAGAAGCCCGCACACCTCAGGACCGTACGCGGCGAAGGATACGTCTACGAACCCGCCTGATCGGGCGGATACGGGTCGCGGCGTCGACGGCGTCGCTCAGGCGATGCCGAGGGCCCGCGTCAGCCGCCGGCGGCGCCGCGTCCGGGCGATCCACAGGCCGCGCAGCGAGTCCCGGACCACCGGAGTCACCCAGCGCGCTGTCGCGGCGGCAATCAGCAGGCCGGCAACCGGATCGATATAGTGGGCAGTCGGAGACTCCGCGAATGCCAGCCCGAGCGCCAGCGACGTCGCGATGATGAGGTTGGTCGAAATCTTGTCCCAGAACAGGCAGACTTGCGCACGCACGAACGGCGATGGCTGCGCACGAAGCCGGCGGCGCCAGGTGCGCAGGATCCAGAAGTTGATGGCTGCATAGACGCCGTTGAGCGCCATGCCGACGACGACGCCGGTTCCCGACGGTGCCACTCCCCCCGCCGAAATCCTGGCGATCGCCGCCCACACCACGACGGACATGGAGAGCAGCATGCAGAAGGCCGCGAGGGTACCGGCCAGGTGTTCCGCACGCGCATGGACCCGCCGGCCGTCCGTCACATCCTTGCGACGGCGACGGGCCACCGTCCATGCCGTCACGAGCACGGCCATATCGAGCAGCGACAGCACCAGATCGGCATGGAGCGCGAGCGAGTTCGCGCTCAGCGCCGCGATCGTGACCAGCGACAGGCCCGGGAGTCCGGCGAGCACCGCGACGCGCGCCGTACGCTCGGAATCCGATCGTCGGTATTCGTTTTCGACTGTCTCCATGACACGAAGCCTCCTCGCTTGTCGGCGGCTTCAATAGAGGTCGGTCGTTTTAGCGATTTGCCGTTTGCGCAGCGCCAGGTTTCGATTGTGTCGTCAAACGATGCTACTTCGAAACGAGTGTGGACGATTATGAAATTCAAATGCGCTATAACGAAGCAAAAAAATAGCATTCGCGCCACAATAGAAACCTGAGACACCCCTTTTCGGCAAATCGATGAAACCGGCCATGCCTATCCAGGGCGTCAACCGGTGGTCGGTTTGTCAGCGACGCGAGGCGTCACGCCGACCCTGCCGGAAAAGGAGAATGAAGATGCACAAGTCCATCACCCTCGCCGGCGTCCTGGCCCCGGCCCTGCTCGTCGCCACCGCCTTCGTCCACGCCGGCGGCGCGACGACGACGGCAGCGACCATCGCCCCGATGCAGGCCCAGAGCGCGCCTTCGGCCGACAAGGTCGCCAACTACCTGCCGATCCTCCGCGTTGGCTGCGTCGCCAATGGCACGCCGTCGGAGTTCCCCAACGACATTCTGTTCACCAACAAGGGCTCGAAGTTGAATGCGGGCACGAAACTTCGCTGGACCTTCTCGTCGCCGAACCACACCGGCACCTTCACGCTCGCCTCGGCGCTGAACCCCGGTGCCTCCGTGCGCGCATCGAACGTCATCCCCGGCGGTATCGAGGCCGGCCGCTACTGCTCCGTCGTCACGAGGTAGCACCGCGCGGTCGCATCCCCGACCGCATCATGGCCGCCGTCGCCCTGCGATGGCGGCCTGATCTCGTCAGGTGCGAAAGGATCGATTTGGATCGCCGACAGTACCTGCCGCGGATCCCCGGGGTATTCGGTTCAGTCGCTGTCTTCTGGCGGCTGTGGATAGGCGATCAGGAACTGCCAGGTTCCCAAGGCGGCCATTCCCACAGCCAGCGCCGCCCAGCCATGGGCGCCATTGAGGTATTCCAGGACAGCCCAGACGACACAGACGACGACCAGCGTCACGCGTCGCCACAGGGGCCGCAGGAATGGGTGATCACGGTCCGCCATGCGTCTGCGCTCCAGGAAGGCCGCCGGGCTGTCGTTCACTGGCCGCGACCCGTTCCCCGACCTTAGCGTCGGTCCCGGTTGCGTGACAGCCCATCGCGCCGTCTATAGTGTGTGCGAGTTCCCTGTCGCTGCGTTCCATGTTGATCAGCACGAAGATCCAACCGCCCGCCCTCCGCGAAGCGCTCGTCGAGCGGCCGCGTCTGCTACGGCTTCTGGACCGGGCCGCCGCGGGCAAGCTGGCGATCGTCTCCTCCCCGGCCGGTTTCGGCAAGTCGACGCTGCTGTCGCAATGGGCGGCGCGGGCGGCCGGCGGACGCGGCGCCGTCGCCTGGCTGTCCGTCGACGCGCTCGACAACGAACTCGCGCGATTTCTCAAATACGTCACGGCGGCGCTGCACCGCGTCGACCCGGCGATCGCGGCGAATGCGGAATCGCTGATCGATTCCAGTCCGATCACGCCGGTCGATTCGATCCTGACCACGCTCGTCAACGACCTGGCGAAGCGGGCCGACCCGATCCACCTCGTCATCGACGATGCCCATTTCCTCGTCTCGACGGAGATCGCGACCTTCCTCAACGCGCTGGTCGCCTATGCGCCGCCCTCGCTCCACGTCGTCCTTGCCACGCGCGGCGAACTGCCGATCGAGCTCGGCAGCATGAAGATCAAGGGCTACGTGGTCGACCTCGGCGACGCCGACCTGCGCTTCTCGCTGGAGGAGACCGAAGAATACATGAAGTCGGTCTCGCGCCTCGACCTGTCGGTGTCGGCCGTGGTCCAGCTCCACCACAAGACCGAAGGCTGGCCGGCGGGGCTGCAGCTCGCCGCGCTGGCGCTCGCCCACGAGGCGGCGCCGGAAGCCTTCATTGCGGAATTCTCGGGAAGCCAGCGCGACGTCGCCACCTTCCTCGCCCACGAGGTGCTGGCCAGGCAGCCGGCGGAAATCCAGGAGTTCCTTCTGAGGACGTCGGTGCTCGAGCGCTTCTGCCTGCCGCTGCTCCAGGCCGTCAGCCCCGACCAGGACTGCGCCGCCGCCCTCGCCCATGTCGAACGGTCCAACCTGTTCCTGATCGCCCTCGACTCGACGGGCCAATGGTACCGCTACCATCAACTGCTCAGCGAGTTCCTGCGCAATCTCGTGCGATCCTGGCCGGAGGACCGCCGCGCCGCGCTGCACCGCGCCGCCGCCGACTGGCTGGTGCGCAACGGCCATGTTTCCGACGCTGTCGGCCATGCCCTGGCGACGGGAGACAATGTTTTCGCCGCGAGCCTGGTCGAGACCTGCGCGATGCCGCTGGTCATGCAGGGCCACATCCCGCGCGTCACCGAGTGGCTGAACCAGCTTCCGGCCGCGCTTATCGCGGTCAGGCCGCGCCTTCTCCTCACCCGCGTATGGGCCGAGTTCCACACCAGCCGCCCGCGCCCGGCGGCGCGCATGCTCAAGCAGGCGAAGGACCTGATCAACCGCCAGGCCGCCGACGGTCTGCTCGACCGCGCCACGATCCGCTCGCTGAAGGCGGAGTTGCAGACGCTCACGGCCGGCGTGGTCAGCGCCTCCGATCGATCGCGCACGGCCACCTCGATCGCGCGTCGCTGGCTCGCCGACTTCCCCGAAGACGAGTTTTTCGCCCGGGGCACCCTCTCCAACGTCTGCGCCTTCAGCCACTATTCGCTGGGCGAACTCGACGAGGCCCGCCTGCGGGCGCTGAAGGGACGCGATTATCACGAGGCGACGGGATCGGTGTTCGGCGTCGTCTATTCCGACCTCATCCTCGGCCTGATCGAGATCGCCGCCGGTAATCTGTTCCGCGCCAAGGACCTGCTCGACAGGGCCTGCCGCCTCGCAAGGGAGCGGCTGGGCTCGGGCTCCTACGCGGAAGCGATGACGGCCGTCTTCGAAGTCGAACTGCGCTACGAGTGGAACGACCTGCAAGGCGCCGAGCGCCTCCTCCACCAGCATCGGCAGATCATCGAGGAATGCGGGCTGGTCGTCCACGAGATGGCCTGCAAGCTGCATCTCGCCCGCCTTGCGGCCGCCAGCGGCCGCGAGGACGATGCCATCGTCTTCCTCGAACGCGCCGAGCGCCTCGGCGCCGAGAAGCGCTACCGGCGCCTTACCGCGAGCGCGCTGAACGACCGCGTCCGCCTGCTGCTCGCCCGCGGCGACATCCGCGCCGCCCGCCTGGCGCTCAGGTCGCGCGGCATCGATCCCTCGAACATCGGCGACGCGCGCGACATCCATCCGCTGCACGAATACGCCCATATCGGCGCTGCCCGCGTGCTCATCGCCGAAGGCCAGTGCGCCCGGGCGATCGCCGTCCTCGACCGCATCGCCAGGCGCATGCGCGCCGACGGGCGCTTCCGCGGCTACATGCAGGTGCGCGCGCTGACCGCGATCGCCGCCAACAAGGCCGGCGATGTTCTGCTCGCCCTGGCCGCCGCCGTCGACGTCGTCACGCTCGCATTGCCGCAGAACGCGGTTCGCTCCCTGCTCGACGAAGGCCCGGCGATGCAGAACGTCCTCGAACTGGCACGGTCGAAGCTGCCCGCCTGGACGAGCACGTCGGAGACGGCCGACTTCGTCCGCCGCCTCTTGAGCGAGTTCGGCAGCGAGGGCGCCGCCCCCGGCCGCATTCCCTCGCGCAGCGGCCCGGCGCGCAAGCGGGCGCTCAGCACGAAGGAGGCCGAGGTTGCCAGCCTTCTCATGCGCGCCTATTCGAACCGCCAGCTCGCCCAGTCGCTGTCCATGGCGCCCGACACGGTGAAGTGGCACCTGAAGAACATTTTCGGCAAGCTCGGCGTGTCGAACCGCACCGAAGCCGTGCTGAAGCTGAAAGAGATCGGCCTCGGCGCCGGCTCCGAGCAGCGCCTGATGCCCTGAAAGGACGCACTTCACCACCCGAAGGGGTGGGTGAAATCACCACCCGTTACCCGAAAGTGGCGGGACCCCCGCCCAGCCGTGGTCCATCATCCTCGCAACCCAGCGTTCGGACGGACCATGAGACTGCTCAGCGTCGCCGTGACACAGATGGCTTGCAGCGAGGATCGGGCGGAGAACATCCGCCGGGCCTGCGCCCTGGTCGAGGAAGCGGCGTCGAAGGGCGCGCAGGTCGTCCTCCTCCAGGAACTGTTCGAGACCCCCTACTTCTGCATCGACATCGATCCGGCCCACCGCGGCGAAGCGACCACAGTAGACGCCAATCCGGCCATCGCGGCGATCCGGCGGCTCGCCGCGCGCCTCGACGTCGTCGTGCCCGTATCCTTCTACGAGCGCGCCGATGACGGCCGCCTGTTCAATTCGCTGGCCGTCGTCGATGCCGGCGGCGATCTTCTCGGCGTCTATCGCAAGTCGCATATCCCCGACTTCCCGGCATACGAGGAAGCCTTCTACTTCGCGCCGGGCGACACCGGCTTCAGGGTCTGGGAGACGAAACACGTCCGCCTCGGTTGCGGCGTGTGCTGGGACCAGTGGTTCCCGGAAGCCGCGCGTATCATGGCGCTGGCCGGCGCCGAACTGCTCGCCTACCCCACCGCGATCGGCCGCCCGGTGAAGAGCCGCGCCGTGCAGCCGACCGATTCCAAACCACACTGGCAGCGCACCATGCAGGGCCACGCGGCGGCGAACCAGGTGCCGCTCGCCGCGTCGAACCGCATCGGCATCGAGACTGGCAAGCACGACGTCACCGAGTTCTATGGCGGCTCCTTCATCGCCGACGCAACCGGCGGCAAGCTCGTCGAGCTCGACGAGACGACGCCCGGCGTCGGCGTGGCGGCCGTCGACCTCGATGCCGCGGCGGCGCTGCGCAGGCTCTGGGGCATCTACCGTACGCGGCGCACGGACCTCTACGGCCCGATCGAAACGCAGGCGCCGCCCGAATATCTCCGGGTGCGCTGAGGGGATCTCATGGCAACAGGCTTCGTCTTCCACGAACTCTACCTCTGGCACAACACCTGGAACTGGGCCCAGGTGTTCCCGCCGAGCCTGACGGTGCAGCCGGGGACTCATGCCGAGAACCCGGAGACCAAGCGCCGGCTGCGCAACCTCCTGGAGGTCAGCGGAATCCTCGACCACCTCGCGCCGATCAAGCCGCGCGCGGCCACGGTGGCGGAGCTGGAGCGTGTGCACACGCCGGCCCATGTCGCCCACATCAAGGAGATCTCCGACCGCGGCTACGGCGACGCCAGCGTGCTGACCCCGCTCGGCGCCGGCAGCTACGAGATCGCGCTGCTCGCCGCCGGCGGCGCGATCAGGGCCATGGACGCCGTCATCGACGGCGAGGTCGACAACGCCTACGCCCTCGTCCGGCCGCCCGGACACCACGCCACGTCGGACACCGGGATGGGATTCTGCCTGTTCTCCAACGCCGCCGTCGCCATCCGCCATGCGCAAACCGCGCGCGGTGTCGGCCGCATCGCCGTCGTCGACTGGGACGTCCACCACGGCAACGGCACGCAGGCGATCTTCTACGACGACCCGAGCGTGCTGACGATCTCGCTGCACCAGGACAACCTCTTCCCCGCCGATTCCGGCAGCCTGGTGGAGAACGGCAGCGGAAAAGGCCAGGGCTACAACATCAACTTGCCCCTTCCGCCGGGTTCCGGACCGGGCGCCTATCTCGCCGCCTTCGAGCGCGTGGTCGTTCCGGCATTGCAGAAGTTCCGTCCGGAACTGATCGTCGTGCCGTCGGGCTTCGACGGCTCCGGCGTCGATCCGCTCGGCCGCATGATGATGAACTCCAGCGGCTACAGGGACCTGACGCGCATGATCATCGCCGCGGCGAAGGAACTGTGCCGCGGCCGCATCGTCATGACCCACGAGGGCGGCTACTCGGAAATGTACGTGCCCTACTGCGGCCTCGCCGTCATCGAGGAACTGTCCGGCCATTCCACCGGCGTCGTCGATCCGTGGGACGCGCTGATGTCCGCCTGGGGCGGCATGGCGGCGCAACCGCACCAGCTCGCGGTCGTCGACGCGGCCGCCAGACTCGTCAACAATATTCGCTAACCAAGGGGAACGGCTATGAAGCGAAGCTCGAAACTATCGACACCCAATCTGATCGCCGGATCGCGGCGCAACTTCCTCATCAAGGGCGGCCTGACCACGGCGGCGGCGCTGACCGGCATGCCGGCCATGCTCTTTTCCATGAACAGCGAGGCGCGCGCGGAAGGCGAGCCGATTCCCGTCGGCCAGTGCGGCCCGACCACCGACTTCGCCGCGCCCGACGGCATCGAGTTCAAGAACGGCCTGACGCTGGCCTGCGAGGAGATCAACGCGCTCGGCGGCATCCTCGGCCGGCCGCTGGAGCCCTCCTTCGAGGATACCGCCCAGATGGGCGACGCCACCAACGTCCAGGCGGCCCAGCGCCTCGTCGACCGCTATGGCGTCCACGCCATCCTCAACGGCTACAACATCGGCTCCGGCGCGGCGATCCAGGAAGTCGCCGCCGACAACGGCATCATCTACGTCCACTACGACACCACCATCGGCCACAACGACCTGGTGAAGTCCAACCCCGACCGCTACTGGGGCTCCTTCCAGGGCGACCCGGCCGAATACTGGTACGGCCCCGGCTTCCTGAAGTTCCTGCAGGACCTCGAGGCGAACAAGGAATGGACCCGCCCGAACAACAAGATGGCGGTCATCCTCTCGGCCGGCGTCTACGCCTCCAACATCGCCAACGCGGTGAAGGAGCAGGCCGCCGCCTACGGCTGGGAGATCAGCCTCTTCGAGACCGTCAGCGTTCCCGCCTCCGAATGGGGCCCGACGCTGGCCAAGATCCGCCAGGACCCGCCGGCGGTCATCTGCGTCACCCACTTCCTGCCGGCCGACCTCGCCCAGTTCTGCGTCCAGTTCGCGCCGAACCCGACGCCGAGCCTGATCTACATGCAGTACGGCCCG
The DNA here is from genome assembly GCA_964371125.1 of uncultured Mesorhizobium sp. Classification (GTDB taxonomy): domain Bacteria; phylum Pseudomonadota; class Alphaproteobacteria; order Rhizobiales; family Rhizobiaceae; genus DUSC01. The sequence continues at coordinate 15,722 of CAYJMY010000091.1, forward strand.
TCGATCCCGGCCTTCCGCGACATCGCCAAGGAAGCGGCGAACGGCATCATCTACGCCACCGTCGTCGGCGCCCTGCAGGACGAGATCGGCACCGCCTTCGAGAAGCGTTACAAGGACCGCTTCGGCGCCAATGCCGGCCACAATTCCGGCGCGCAGCCCTATGACGGCGCCTATGTCTGGGCGACCGCGGCGGCCCTTGCCGGCGGCAGCGGCGAGCCGGGCAACGCCGACCAGAACCGCAAGGTCGCCCAGCGCATGAGTGCGATGATCTGGCGCGGCGTCACCGGCACGACGCGGTTTATGCCGCTGGAAAACGCGGCCTATACCTATCCGACGCAGACCAACGATTCCTCGCTCGGCATGCCGCACCAGTTCCTCCAGATCCAGGACTACACCAAGGGACCGGGGCTGATCGCGCCCGCTCCCTACGGCACGGCGAAGTTCGTCATGCCGCCGTGGATCAAGGCCTGACGGGACGAGGCGACGCGACCGGGGGATGGGAACCGCCGCCGCCACACCGCTGCTCTCCTGCCGGAGCGTAGCCAAGCAGTTCGGCGCGCTGATGGCCGTCCGCGACCTCTCCTTCGACATCGCCGAGGGAGAGGTGGTCGGCATCGGCGGCCCGAACGGCGCCGGCAAGACAACGCTGTTCGAGGTCATCTCCGGCTTGAACCCGGCGTCGGCGGGCACCGTCCTCCTCGACGGGCAGGACATCACGCGGCTGCCCGCCGAGCGAATCTGCCATGCGGGCGTGGCCCGCACCTTCCAGCTCAACGCCGGCTTCGACACGATGACGGCGCGCGAGAACGTTCTCGTCGGCGCCTATTTCGGCCGCGAGAACCGGCTGACGCCGTCCCTGCGCCTCGGAGCCGCGGCGGAGCGCGCCGCCGACGAGGCGATGGCGCTGCTCGGCATCGCCGACCGCGCCGAGGCGATCACCGGCGCGCTTCCCGTGATCGACCGAAAGCTCCTGATGATGGCGAGCGCGCTCGCCACGCGCCCGCGCCACCTG
>CAYJMY010000091.1:16743-18230 GCA_964371125.1 uncultured Mesorhizobium sp.
CACCATACCGAGTTTTTGTGGCCCCCCCGGCGCCCCCCGCGCCCGCGCCTGCTGCTGATGGACGAGCCGGTCGGCGGCCTGACCGACAAGGAGGTCGACCGCATCATCGAGGCCGTCCGCACGATCCGCGGCTCGGGCGTGACGATCCTGCTGATCGAGCACGTGATGCGTTTCCTCGTCCAGCTCTCCGACCGAGTGCTGATCATGCACCATGGTGAAAAGATCTTCGAAGGACCGCCGCGCGACCTGGTCAACGACAGCACCGTCGTCGACGTCTATCTCGGCAAGGGCGCATCGGAGCGCCTGCGCAGCTTCATGGATTCCCGCGGGGCCGCCCATGGCTGAGCCGATCCTTTCCGTCAGCGGCCTGCGCGCCGGCTACCCCGGCAACACCGTCCTCAAGGGCCTCGATCTCGACGTTCCGGAGGGCCGCATCACGGCGATCGTCGGCCCCAACGGCCACGGCAAGTCGACGCTGCTGCGCGCCATTTCCGGCCTGGTCCGCGTCGAGGCCGGCGCAATCACCTTGCGCGGAAAACGCATCGACGGCCGCCGCCCGGACCAGATCGTCGAGGACGGCGTCATCCAGCTGCCGCAGGGCGACCTCCTGTTTCCTTCGATGACGGTGCAGGAGAACCTTTTGATGGGCGCCTACCGCACGGCGGCCGCCGCGGATGTCGACGCCAGGCTCGGCGCGGTGTTCGACATCTTCCCCAAGCTCAGGGAGCGGCGCGGCCAGGTGGCCGGCACGCTGTCGGGCGGCGAGCGGCGCATGTGCGGCATCGGCCGCGGCCTGATGGCGGGCGGCGACGTGCTCATGCTCGACGAGCCGTCTCTCGGCCTCGCCCCGATCGTCATCGACCAGATCTACGAGGTCATCTTCGACTTGAGGCGCCGGGGGCAGACCATCCTGCTCGTCGAGGAGAACGCCCAGCGCATCGCCGAACAGACTGACATGATCCATCTCCTCGACAACGGCCGCTTCGCCTGGTCGGGGCTCGGCCCGGACCTCCTGGCGCGGCCGGAAATCCTCGAAACCTATCTGGGGGCATGACATGACCGACGTGCTGATCCAGATCGTCGCCTCCGGCCTCACCCTCGGCGCCATGTATGCCGTCGCGACTGTCGGCCTGTCGCTGGTCTACGGTTCGCTCAACATGCTCAACATGGCGCACGGCGCGGTGCTGACGCTCGGCGGCTATGTCTGCTACGCGGCGATGACGCTCGCCGGCCTGCCGGCCGTGGTCGCCTTCGCCGTCGCCGCGGTCGTCTGCGGCGCCGCGGGCCTGGTCATCTACTTCGCCGCCGCCCTTCCGCTGCTGCGCTCGGGCAATTTCGAGACCAACATCTTCATCGCCACGATCGGCATCGGCTCGGTCATCGAGAACCTGATGCTCAAGGCGTTCGGTCCCTATCCGATTCCGCAGCCGCTCGCGGTCCCCGGCCACCTCATCGTCGGCGGCGTTCACATCCCCGCCCACGTTCAC
>CAYJMY010000092.1:0-11433 GCA_964371125.1 uncultured Mesorhizobium sp.
GCGGGGGGCGCCCGCGCCGGTCGGCACCGCGATGCCGCAGAGGTCGAGCAGGTTGACGAAGTTTGTGTAGGTGCCGAGCCGCGAATTCGGGCCGATCGGGTCGGCGGCGATCTCGGCCATCGTGACGAAGCTCGGGATCGTCGGCACGCACAGCGCGTCGACGCCGGAAAGCAGCGCCTCGCAGTCGCGGCGCAGCGCCTTCAGCCGGTAGAAACCCTCGAACGCGTCGACGGCGGAGAGTCTTTGCCCCGGCTCCAGGATGGCGCGGGTGGTGGGATGCAGCGTCTCGGGCTTGAGTTTCAGCCGCTCGCCGACGGCGGCGACGCGCTCGGCCACCCATGCGCCTTCGTAGAGCATGCGCGCGACGGCATGGAAGGGCGAGAAATCCAGTTCGCGGATTTCCGCCCCGGCGGCGCGCAGCTCTTCCACGGTGGCGCGGAAAGCCGCCGCCTGCACCTTGTCGCCGAAGATCTTCAGCGTCGCCGCGTCGGGCACGCCGATGCGCACGACCGAGGCATCGAAGAGGGCGCCCGTGGCGACGTGGCGAGAATAGGCGTCGGCCGCGTCGTAGCCGGCGGCGATGCCGTAGACGGCCCAGGCATCGGCCACCGTCATCGCGAAGACCGAGACCGTGTCGAGGGTGCGGCAGGCCGGCACGACGCCCGTTGCCGAAAACGCACCGAGCGTCGGTTTCAGCCCGACGATGGCGTTGAGGGCCGCCGGCACGCGCCCCGATCCGGCCGTGTCGGTGCCGAGCGCGAAGGCGACGATGCCGCGGGCAACCGCGACCGCCGATCCAGACGACGAACCGCCCGGCACGATCGCGGGATCGATGGCGTTCAGCGGCACCGCATGCGGCGTGCGCACGCCGACGAGGCCGGTGGCGAACTGGTCGAGATTGGTCTTGCCGAGCACGATGGCGCCGGCCTCGCGCAGCTTCGCGACGACGAAGGCGTCGTCTGCAGGGTGATAGGTGAAGTCCGGGCAAGCCGCCGTGGTCGGCATTCCGGCGACGTCGATATTGTCCTTCACCGCGAACGGAATGCCCCAGAGCGGCCTGCCGTCGGGCGCCTTCAGCGCGACGGCGGCTTCGAGCGCGGCATCCCGCGCCTCGTGGATCAAGATGCCGGGATCGTTCGCGAGGTCCAGTCGCCTGAACGCCTCGGCGACGACTGCATCGGGCCGGAGCCCCTCTGCATATGCCCGCCGCAGCGCCTCAAGCGTGAAAGGCAGTTCCTCGATCATTGCCCTGCGGCGCCCCCTGGGGTGTCTCTTGCACCCCTGCGCCATCAAGGCAGCTTTTCGCGTTGGCGAAAAATGCTATGAATTCATCATCGCGGTGCAAAAAATGCACCACCCTCGACTGGAGCACCGATGCGCCACCTGCATACCTTCCGCCTGATCGAGGCCGTCGTGCGCGCCGGCTCGATGCGCAAGGCGGCCGAGGACATGAACATCACCGCTTCGGCCCTGGTGCGGCGCATAAACCGCTTCGAGGAGGAGTTCGGCGCCGAGCTGTTCGAGCGGCTGCCGGGCGGGGTTCGCCTCAATCCGGCGGGCGAGCTCGTGCTTCACCACTACCGGGCGACGCAGTCCGACCTGACCCGGGTGCGCAGCCAGGTCGCCGACTTGACCGGCGAGCGCCGGGGCCACGTCTCGATCGCCTGTTCCCAGGCGCTGCTGCCTTATTTCCTGCCGCAGCAGATCGCCCGCTACCGGGCCGAGCATCCCGGCGTCACGTTCACGGTGAACGTCCGCGACCGCGCCCAGGCCGAGCAGGAGCTGGCTTCCTATTCGAGCGACCTGGCGCTGGTGTTCGAACCCGTCTACCTCGTCGACTTCCAGGTCATCGAGACGATCCCGCAGGCGGTGAACGTGGTCATGCGCGCCGACCATCCGCTGACCGCCCGGCCGGAACTGCGCCTGCGCGACTGCCTCGACGAACCGCACATCGCGCCGTCGGCGAAATACGGCGTGCGCCACCTGCTCGACTTCGCCGCGCGCCGCGGCTCGCGCCGGGTCGCTCCGGTGGTGGAGACCGAGAGCTTCGATCTGATCCGCCACTACGTGCTGCACGAGATGGTGATCGGTTTCCAGATCCCGATCGGGCTGCACGGCTTCGGCGATCCGCAGCTCGTGTTCCGACCCGTCTCCGAGCGCGACCTGCCGCCCGGTAACCTGATCCTCGGCCAGATGCGCGGGCGCACGCTGCCCGTCGCCTCGGCCCGCTTCGCCATGCAGCTTGCCGGCGCGCTCAAGGCCTACAGTGCCGAGACGGAGGCGCCGTCCGCCCGCGGCTGACGGCCGGACGCGGCGCAGGAACCGCGGCCGCGACGCGGCACCGGCTTTCAGACCGCGTGGCATGCACCTATGCTGTGCCGTTCGAAACAGGGATGTAGGCTCCGGGACCGATGCAAGCCGCCCGCTGGAATCTCGTACTCGTCTCGTGGAGCGAACATGCGCGGACCAGGGCGGACCTGGAGGAGATCGCAAGGCGGGTCGGCGAGGACGATCCCGCGATCCGCGCGCAGGTGGTCTCCCATCACAAGCTCGACCAGTTGAGACTGCTGCCGCTGTGGCTGCGGCCGACGCTGTCGGTATCCTTCTTCGCCCTCGAGCAGCGCAAGCTCCTTCCCGGAAGGCTCGCCACCGGCGTCCGGCTGCACAAGCACGGCGAGTATGCCCGCCTCGACGAGGCCGGACTTCCCGTGCCGCGCTGGTGCGTCATCACCCCGGAAACGAAACTCGATGCCGGGACCTGGGGACCATACGTCGTCGTCAAGCCGTCCGCCGGCCGGCTCGGCGCTCTGGTGCGGATCCAGAAGACGACGCGCGTCCGCTACCAGCCGCCCGAGACGCTGCCCGTCGACCACTACGGCCGCATCGCGCCGATCCTCGTGCAGGAGTTCGTCTACACGGGCGAATGGCCCGAGAGCTACCGGGTGGTCACCCTGTTCGGAACCGTCCTGCTCTGCTACCGGCAGGTGACGCGCGGGCGCGGCCATCCCCTGAAGAGCCGCTTCGACTTCAAGGCCACCGGCGGCATCAGCGTGGTGTCCAACACCCAGGAGATGCGGGTGACGCTGAGCGAGGACGTGGAGGTGATCGCCCTTGCGGAGCGGGCGCACCGGGAGGCGTTCGACGACCTGCCGATGCTGTCCTTCGACATCGTGCGCGACGCCGACACCGGCGCGCTCTACATCCTGGAATGCCACGCCCACGGTTCATGGATGTTCGCGGCCGACATCGGCCGCGGCATCGAGGCCGCCAACGATGTCGACTTCCGCGCGCAGTTCGACGCGCTGGACCGGGCGGCGCGCATCCTCGCGCGCGAGACGCCGCTGCGCGCCGCCGCCCGCACGCCCTTCGGCGGCCCGCCGTTCCGGCCGCCCGGCGCGCCGTGAACGGAAGCGCAGGCGATCCGGCCAATCCTCCGCGCGTGTCGGCGGTCAGGCCGGCGGCAGTGGTTCGTGCGACGCCGGAACGGGTGCCTTTCGTTGCTCGCGGGCGATCCGCTTGCGGCCCTTGTCGGTTCCCCGCGTCAGCCGGCGGATGGCGTTGCGGAGCGGGAGGAACGGCCTTTGCAGCGGCGCGCGGATCTCGCCCCAGCGGTAGCGCCTCAGGACCGCGCGGATCGCCTTCGCCCACCCGGTCTTGCCGTAACCCGCGGCCTCGGCGCCTGCCAGAAGCTCCTGCCAGCGTATGTAGCGGGTCACCAGCGTCAGCTTCACCTTCCTGATGTCGTCGTCGCTCGGATCGAGGGGAAAGGCCGGCAGGCGCGGGCACCCGGCGACGCGGAAAGCCAGGATCGTGCGGGTGCATTTCTCGCAGCGGCAGCAGTTCCCGTATTTCTCTGGCTCGTCGATGCCGAAACACACATGTAGGTGGCGCATGGCCTCCGGCCAGTCGGCGATGAGCTTCGCCTTCTCGGCCCGCGAGGCCTCGCCGCCGTCGTCGGTCAGGGTCATGCCGCGCGCGGCGAGCAGCGGTACCGTCAGGGGATGGTGCGGCCAGTGCATCTGCATCCAGCGAAAGGGCATGTCGTTGGCGAGCAGGGCGGTGTCGTAGCGGCCGGCGAGCAGGCCGATGCCGCTCGCCAGCTGGGTACCCCACGCGTCGCTCCAGTTCAGCCGCATGGTCTGGAAGTTTGTGCGCATCGGAATGCAGCGTACCCCGAGGCTGTCGAGCATGGTCCGCGCGCCGGAGAGCATCTGCCCGTAGACGCCGTCGGTGTTCGGCCGGTCGAGCCAGATGTCCATGCCGTGCTGCACGACGGCCACGTCGATGTGCCGGGAGCGTCGGCCGGCGAGACCTTTCTGGTGGCGGTAGACGGTGAAGCAGGAATCGACGCCGCCGGAAAACGCTGCCAGCGTGGACCCGGGCGCGGCGACGGGGGGAAGCTCGACCTCGCTCTCTGCGCTCAGGCTCACCGGCCGGTAGCGCTCCGGCTGCCAGCATTCCCGGATCTTCATGAACAGTTCGAGGTTGGCCAGCAGCGAGGGCGAGACCCTCCCCTCGACATGGACCGGGGCGCCACCCTGCATCATCGGGAAGATCATGCCGACCACCCAGGGGTCGGCCCAGTCGGTCAGGTCGCCGGCGATGGCCTCCGGCACCTCCCACCACAGCCGGTCCGACGACCCGCCCGGGTGCCGGAGCGTCGCCGCCAGCCGCAGCGTGCCGCCCGAGGCGACGGCCGGTTCGAGGACCAGCCGCGCCTTCTCCGCCCGCGGCGATCCGCTCGATGAGCTCCGCCCGGTGCCTGCCATGCCCGTAGGTTCCCCTCCCTTGCCCAGGGCAACCTATAGTTCCGTTTCGAAGCGCGTGTAACAGGGGCAAGCGGCCGCGGCCGACTCCTTCAGTTCAGCACGGCGCGCAGGCTCGCCGTCTCGCTCACCGCGTTGGTGACGCGGAGCGACCAGGGGCCGGCGAGACGCGCGCCGGGGAAGCGCCCGCTGAGCGCGGCGACCACTTCGTGGACCTCGGTGCGCGCCATCGCCTGGCCGAGACAGCTGTAGGGGCCGCCGCCGAACTGCAGCGCCCGCTTGGTGCCGCGGTCGAAGCGGAAGGCCTCGGGTTCGGGGAACTGCTCGGGATCCATGTTGGCGGACCTCACCGAGACGAACACCCAGCTGTCCGCCGGCACCGGGATGTCGCCCAACGCGGTCTCGGCCGGCGCGTGGCGGAAGATCGTGCCGAAGCGCGGGGTGAGGCGCATCGCCTCCTCCACGCCCGCGGGGATCAGGCCGGGGTCGGCGCACAGCGCCCGCCAGCGCTCGGGCGATTCGAGCAGCGTGCCGAGCACCATCCCGATCTGGTGGACGGTGTTGTCGATGCTCGCTTGCAAGAGCGCGATGCCCTCGAAGACCAGTTCCTCCTCGCTCTGGCGTCCCTCCATCTGCTGGCGGATCATGATCGAGGTGAAATCGTCGCCGAGCCCGGCGCGCCGCCGCTCGGCCAGGTGCCGCTGGACGAACGCATAGGTCTCGGAGAAGGCGTCGATCGATTCCTGGCGCCTCGAGCGGTCGCCCGTCAGGATCGGCGCCAGCGTGCTGTCGGACAGGTGGGCGGCGTGTTGGGCGTGTTCCAGGGGCGCGGAGACGAGGTGGCAGTAGACCCGCGACGGCACCTTCCAGGCGAGGCCTTGCATCAGGTCGGCGTCGGCGCCGTCCCCGATCTCGTCGAGGGCGTCGTCGATGATGCGGCGGATGTCGTGGCGCAGGCGGGCGATGTGCGGACCGCGCAGCAGCCCGGTGAAGGGCACGCGCAGGTGCCGGCGCCTCTCGCCCTCGGACGTGACCAGCATCCGCTCCCAGACCGCCCGCTCCTCGCCCTCGACGATGCCGAGTTCGTCGAGCCGGCGCTGGAACGAGGCGCCCTTCTCCAGTTGCTTGTGCTCGAGCGTCTCCAGTGCCGGCCGGTAGCGCAGCACTTCCAGGCCGCGCGCGCTGCGCACCGCCGGGGCCAGCACGCGTAGCGCCGCCAGCCGCGCGGCGTCCTCGCCGATCACGTCGACATACGGTATCTCGCGCATCGGGCAACGACCTCCCCGCAAAGCACCTGGCCGCTCGCACGGGCCGTCGGAGTCAGTCGAAAGCCTTCATTTCCGTCAGCACCTCGTTCGCAGCCTTGAACGCGTCGAGGCCGGCGGGGATGCCGCAATAGACCGTCGCGTGGAGCAGGACCTCCTTGATCTCCTCGACCGTCACGCCGTTGTTGATGGCGCCGCGTACGTGGAGCTTGATCTCGGCCGCGCGGTTCAGCGCGGTGAGCATGGCGAGGTTGAGCATGCTGCGCGTCTTCAGGTCGAGCGTGTCGCGCCCCCAGGCATAACCCCAGCACCATTCCGTCGTGATGTGCTGAAAAGCCATCATGAAGTTGTTGGCGGAACTGACCGACCGATCGACATATTCGTGTCCCAGCACCTGCCGGCGCAGGGCGAGCCCTTCGGCAAACAGGTCCCCGATCGTCTTGTCTTGCATGGTCATTTGGGTCCCCTTGTTCTTTGACATACAAAATTACAGTATGGCGAGCGCGGATTCGCGGGCGGGCGTTGCAGGGCCTGCCTTGGCGAAGCGAGATGAAGCCGCCGCCTGGGAGCTGTCGAATGCCGATCACGAGCGCGAACGACGACATGTCGATGCGGGTGCAGACCCTGCCGGGCCTTCGCGAGCAGGTGGCGGAACGCCTGCGCATGGCCATCGCCACCGGCAAGTTCCCGGCCGGCGCCCGCCTTATAGAGCGCGAGCTCTGCGAAATGATGGGCGTGTCGCGCACCTCGCTCAGGGAAGCGCTGCGCGAGTTGCAGGCCGACGGGCTGATCACCTTGCAGCCGAACAAGGGTCTGAGCGTCAGCACCGTCACGGAGGAGACCGCGCGCTCGATCTACGAGGTGCGGGCGATGCTGGAAGGGCTCGCGGCGCGCCTGTTCGCACGCAATGCGACTCCGCATCAGATGAAGGAATTGCGCCGCAGCGTCGACCGGCTGGCCGAGGTCTACGACAACTTTTCGTCCGAGGCCTTCATCGCGGCGAAGACCCATTTCTACGACGTGCTCCTCGAAGGGGCGGGCAACCCCGTAGCCGCCGACATGCTCCGCCGCATCCACACGCGAGTCTCGCAGCTGCGCGTGGTTTCGCTGTCGAGTGCGGAACGGGCAAAGCAATCTATCCGCGAATTGCGCGAGTTCCTCGATGCGCTCGAGAAAAGGGATGAAGAACAAGCGTGGAAAGTCTGCGTCGCCCATGTCGAAGCGGCGGCGAACGCCGCGCTGAAGACGATCGCCGCCGGCACGTCGTGAGGCTCTGAAGCGCGCGTCCGCCACGGTCGGCATGTCCACCTACATCGACTTTACGGATATGCCGCCGTCGGCGTGGAGCACTTCGCCGGTGATGAAGCCGGCGTCGGGCCCGAGCAGGAAGGCGATCGCCGCGGCGATCTCGTCTTCCTCGCCGAGGCGGCCGAGCGGCGTCTGGGCGCGGCGCTTCGCGTAGCCTGCCTCGTCGACGATCGCCCGCGCGCCCGGCGTCGGCACGGCCCCCGGCGCGACGGCGTTGACACGGACGCCCTTCGGGCCGAGTTCGACCGCAAGCTGGCGCGTCAGTGCGACGATCGCTCCCTTCACCGCCGTGTAGGACGAGGTGTTCGCCGTGCCGAGGTCGGCGACCGGCGAGGCCAGGTTGACGATCGCGGCCGGCCTGTCGCCGCGATGGGCGAGCAGCGCCTGGACGCCCCAGAAGGCGCCCTTGATGCCGACGGCGAACATGCGGTCCAGAACGTCCTCCGCGACCCCCTCGACCGGTCCGTAGCGGATGAAGATGGCGTCGTTGACGATCCCCGTCAGCGGGCCGAAGGCTTTCGACAGCGCGGCGGCCGCCTCAAAGACCGCCTTGCGCTCGGAGGCATCGGCGACGAGCGCCATGGCCTTGCCTCCCGCGGCCCCGATCGCCTCCGCGGTCGCCCGCGCCAGGACCGCATCGATGTCGAAAACGCCGACGGCGGCGCCGCGCGCGGCGAGCAGGCGCGCGGTGGCCGCGCCGATGCCACGGCCTGCGCCCGTCACCAGTACGACATCGCCGCTCAGATTTTCCGACATGCTTCCTCCTCCCGCTCGGCTCAGGACTGCACGGGTCCGGGCACGCCGCCGTAGAGACCCCACAACTGCGTCGCCAACGTTCCCGAATCGACCGGCAGTTCGATGCCGGTGATCGCCGCGGCCTCGTCGGAAAGCAGGAAGGCGATCGCATTCGCCACCTGTTCCGGCTTCACCAGGCGCCCCAGCGCCGTCTGGCGGATCATCGTTTCCGGGTTGCGCTCGCCGCGGGCATAGCTCGCCTCGACGGCGGGCGTCCGCGTCGGGCCGGGGCAAACGCAGTTGACGCGCACGCCCCGCCTGCCCCAGGCGACGGCGAAGTTGCGCGACATGTTGATGATCGCAGCCTTGGTCGGGCCGTAGGCCTGTAGGGGGCTGGAGTTGAACGCGGTGATCGAGCCCACCGTGACGATCGACCCCTCGCCCCGCTCGAGCATGCCCGCGCCGAAGGCCGTGAGCGAGCGGAACGTGCCGGTGAGGTTGACCCTCAGGATCGCTTCCCACTCGGCGTCGTCCTGCCGCTCCGGCATGTGCGGATTCTCGAGATGCGCGGCCACGGCGGCCAGCGCCGAGCACGGCCCGACGTCCTTCTCGACCCAGCGCGCCGCGGCTTCGATCGATGCCGTGTCGGCGAGGTCGATCTCGCGGGCGACAGCGCCGTGCCGCGCGGCGACTTCGCGGGCCATGTCCATGTTGCGGTCGAGGACGACCACCTGCCATCCGTCGCGCCGCAACCGGGCGACGCAGGCCTCTCCTATGCCGCCTGCGCCGCCCGTGACGGCCGCGACGCGTTCCCGGGAGGATGCGGCCATGGTCACAGCACCTCGTAGAGAGCTTCGATGATCCGGCGCGCCCGCGGACCGTTGTCGCCGCGCGCGTGCATCTTGTTGCAGGCATAGGAGAAACCGATCTTCGCATCGGGATCGCCCATGCCGATCGAGCCGCCGAAACCGTGATGGCCGAAAGCCCGCATGTTCGGCCCCATCCAGACGGAGACCGGCGTGTTGAGAAGGATGCCGCGGCCCTGGTGATAGGGCCGCTGCTGCATCTTCTCGAACTGGTTGTGCTGCTCGACGAGCATGTCCGCGATCGTCCGCGGCGACATCAGCGTGACGCCATCGAGCGAACCGCCGCGCGCCACCGCGCCGTAAATGCGCGCAACCGCCCGGGGATTGCCGTGGCCCGAGGCGCTGGTGATCTCGGCGCGCCGCCAGGCTGTGGAATTCAGCGTCACCGGCAGGGTCTCGTTGGGAAACTGGGTGAACCCCTTGGCGACGAGCGTGTCCGGTTCGGTGTCGCGCTTGGCCAGCAGGGTTCCCTCGACGGTCGGCACCAGCGTGGCGCAGCGGGCGATGTCGGCATCCGAGAGGTTGCCGTACTGGTAATCGGCTCCAAGGGGGCCGGTCAGTTCGTCGTGGATGAACTGCGGAAACCGCTTGCCGGTCACCCGGCGGACGATCTCGCCGAGCAGGTTGCCCTGGGTGTGGATATGGTAGGCGGCGACGGTGCCCGGCTCCCACAGCGGCGCCTGCCGTTCGAGTGCCGCCACGATGGCGTCGCAGTCGAACACCGCCCCTTTCCACAGCGGCTCGAGCACCACCGGAAGACCGGCGGTATGGTCGAGCACGTGGCGGACGAGAACACCCGCCTTGCCGTTCTGGGCGAACTCCGGCCAGTAGGCGGCGACCGGCGCGTCGGGATCGACGAGACCGCGGTCGATCAGGATGTTGAAGGCCATTCCGGCGATGCCCTTGGCCACGGACATCATGCAGAGGATGGTGTCTTCCTGCCAGGGTTCCGCATGGCCGGCGTCGCGATAGCCGCCCCACAGGTCGACCACCTTCCGGCCATCGACATAGACGGTCGTTGCGGCGCCGATCTCCTCCTCGACGGCGAAGTTCTCGGCGAATGCGTCCGCAACCCTGGCGAAGGCGGGATCGATTGCGCCCTTCAGGCGGAAATCGTGCCCTCGTGCCGACACTGACCTGTCGATCTGCATGTTTCCTCCCACTGCCGTTCCAAAGCGGATATCAGTTTGTATGACAGTATGTCAACACTACAGTCGACTCACTTCGGCTCGAGATCCAGGCGGACGATGTCGGGGAACCCGGGGATGAGTTCGGGCCATCGCCGGCGAACCTCCGGATCGTGGCCGGCGACGAGGAGATCTTCCCGGCCTTCCGCCAATTCCTCGCAGCGGCGGTATCCCTCCAGCATGTCGCCGACATGATAGACGAGGGGAAACGGCGCGCGCCGCTTGCGGTTTTCGGAAAAGTGGAACGCGTCCGAGGCGAGGACGAGCGGGCCGCGCGCGGTGGCCACACGCACGACCTGCAATCCGCCCGAGTGCCCGCCGACCCGATGCAGCGAGATGCCGGGGAAGAGTTCGACGTCGCCATCGTGGAAGCGCACGCGGCCCGAATAGACGAGACCGACCGCCTCGAGGACGTCGCCGAGGTCGAAAGGCGCGCGCAGGCAGGTATGACACATCGGCCGCCCCGTCGCGTAGCGCATCTCCTCGTCCTGCAAGTGGAAAGTGGCGGAGGGAAACGCCTCCAGCGACCCGGCGTGGTCATAGTGAAGGTGGGTCAGGACCACGTCGCTCACGGACGTGCTGTCGACCCCGGCGCGCGCGAGCAGCGCCACGGGCGCGTGGATCAGTTCGCGCTTGCGTTCCCGCGCGGCGTTCTCACCGAAGCCGGTATCGACCACGACGACACGGCCGTGCCCGCGGATCACCCAGATGTAATAATCCAGGGGCATTGGCCCCTCGTGGAGATCCATGCCCGGCATGAAGTTCTCGCTGCGCGGGCGGTCCGGCGACGTCCGCGCGAAGCGCAGGGCGAGCACTTCATAGGTGGGGTCCATGGCGTCCTCCAGAAATCCAACTCGACTCGGCTTGAATTATCATACCGTCATGTTGTATGACAAACTGCCGTTGTGGCGAAGCTGCCGCAATCGTCATATCACCCTGCGCCGCGGCGCAGTCGATCCGTGGGAGGACTCCGATGAAATTTTCACGCCTTTTGGCGCCAGTCGTCGCATTCTGCTCTTTGGGCGCAGGCGCGGGATTTGCGCAAGACTACCCTGAAATGACACTGCGCTACTCTTCCAACATCCCGGAGGTGGTCAACACGTCGAAGATCGACACCTACTTCTCTTCCGAAGTCGAGAAGCGCAGCGGCGGCAAGATCAAGATCCAGCATTTCTGGGCGAACACGCTCGGCGGCGAAGCCGAGATGGTCGACCTCGTCGGCTCGGGAGCGGTCGACTTCGGCCTGATCGTCACCGGCAACCAGTTTTCCCGCATGCCCTTCACGGCAGTGACGAACGCCCTGCCC
>CAYJMY010000092.1:11443-18032 GCA_964371125.1 uncultured Mesorhizobium sp.
ACACGGACGGACCCAAGCTCAACCGGCTGACCGCCGACATCTTCACGACGAACGCCACGATCAAGGCGGAACTGGCGGCGGCAAACCTGCACCCGGTGCTCTACCGCTATCTGCCCGATTATCGCTTCTACTGCACGAAGCCGATCAAGACAGTGTCAGACGTCCAGAACACGAAGATCCGCTCCTACGGCGCCTTCGTGCCGGTCATGTTCGAATCGATCGGCGCCGTTCCGGTGAACATTCCGCCGGTCGACATGGTCCAGGCGATGCAGTCTGGCGCCCTCGACTGCACCTACATGTTCAACTCGGCGGTCAAGGCGTTCAAGATCGACCAGGTCGCCAAATTCGGCACCGACCTCTCCTTCGGCGTGATCAGCGCCCACACGCTGTTCGTCTCGAAGACCAAGTGGGAAGGCTGGCCTCAGGACGTGCGCAAGCTGTTCGAGGACGTCGCCGCCGACGCCGAGAAGTTCGGCAACGAGCTGATCGCAGGCGACGAGGCCAAGGCCGTCGACGGCCTGAAGGCGTCGGGAATGGAGATCGTCCACTTCGAGGAAGCGGACGCGCTCAAGGCGAAGGTCCCGGACATGCTTGAAGTCTGGGCCAAGAAGATGGACGAAATGGGCAAGGGCGCCGCGGCGAAGGAACTCGCCGACTACATCCGCGCCAACCGCTGATCCGTCTTTCGTCGCGCCGGTCTCAAAAGGGCCGGCGCGGCCAACCTCGCTGGTGATTGCATGGCCCTGTTTGCCCGGCTCGACCGCCTCCTCAGGCAAATCTCCTATATCGGCTTCCTCGCAGCCTCGGCCCTGCTCCTCATTGTAGGACTGATGGGTGCCGCCGATGTCGTGTCGACGAACCTGCTTCTGAAGCCGATCCCCGGCATGGTCGAACTGTCGGGATCGCTCCTTGCGGTCATCGTCTTCCTCGGGCTGGCCGAAGCCCAGGCGCGCGGCTCCAACATCGTCATCGATGTCGCCACCCAGGGCATGGGGCCGCGCTCGAAACGGCTGTCGGGCATCCTGTCGCTGGCATTGGCCGGCGTCCTGATGGCGCTGGTTGCCTGGCAGACCACGCGCCTTGCCATCAATTCGTGGTCGATTCGGGAAACGGCGCTCGGCGCGCTGGCCTTTCCCGTGGCGCCGTTCAAGAGCGTGGCCGCCTTCGGCGCCTGGCTCGCCGCCGCCGAGTTTGCGCGGCAGCTGTTCCGTCTCGCCGCCGGCGCGCCGGTCGCGACCGGGCAGGAAGGCGGCGGCGATGCCTGATCCGCTGACGATAGGCTTCCTCGGCATCGGCACGATGCTGGCGCTGTCGCTGATCGGCGTGCCCGTCGGCATCGCCATGGCCGCCGTCGCGGTGACCGGCCTGTGGCTGACCGGAGGCTCGGCCTTCGCGCTGAACACGCTGACCAACCTGCCCTTCGCCATGGCGTCGGACTACAGCTTCGTCGTCATCCCGATGTTCGTGCTGATGGGCGCCATCGCGTCGAAGTCGGGCATCACCCAGGAGCTGTTCTCTTTCTCCAACCTGCTCCTCCGGTCGGCCCGCGGCGCGCTTTTCCAGGCGACGATCCTGGCCTCGGCTGGCTTTGCCGCCATCTCCGGCTCGACTCTCGTCAACGCGGCCCTGTTCACCCGCATCGCGCTGACCGAGATGCTGCGCCTCGGCTACGACCGCGCCTTCTCCGCCGGCTGCATCGCGGCGGCCGGCACGATCGCCGCGCTCATCCCGCCTTCCATCAGCTTCGTCATCTTCGGCCTGCTTACCGGCGAATCGGTGGCCGAGCTGCTCATCGCCGGCGTCGTTCCCGGCCTTCTGACCACCGCGGCCTACATGATCGGCACCGGCGCGCTGGTGCGCGTGAAGACGAACCTCGCTCCCCCGCCGCAGCCGCGTGCGACGATCGCCGAGATCGGACGCAGCGCGATCGGCTTGTGGGCTACCTTCATCCTGGCGGGTCTCGTCATCGGTGGCATCTATCTCGGCTTCACGACGCCCTCCGGCGCGGGCGCGCTCGGCGCGATCGGCGCCCTGCTGATCGCGGTCACGCGCAGGCGCCTGTCGCCCGCCGACCTCGGCGACTGCCTGCGTTCCGCCGCGGCAGTCACCGCCGCGCTGTTCATCGTCATCATCGGCGGGCTGATGTTCACCCGCTTCTTCCTGGTCGCCGGCACGGTCACCGCCGCGACCGACCTGCTGCAGTCGTTCGAACTGTCGCCGATCCTGTTCATGCTGATCCTGGTCGCGGTGTTCGTCGTGCTCGGCATGTTCATGGACCCGCTGGCCATGCAGGTGATGACGCTGCCGTTCGTCTACCCGATGGTCACCGCGCTCGGCTACGACGGGGTCTGGTTCGGCGTGATCATGGTGAAGCTGGTCGAACTGGCGGTGCTCACGCCACCCGTGGGCATGAACCTGTTCGCCGTCATCGGCGCGTCCGAAGGCAAGGTGAAGCTGCCCGAGATCTACCGGGGCATCCTGCCCTTCATCGTGATCGAGGCCGTCGTCCTGGGGCTGCTCATCGGCTTCCCCGAGCTGTCGCTCTGGCTGCCGCGGCAGATGTTCAACTGACCGGCGAGGACCAAGGCATGGGCGGGAACAATCGTATCGGCTTCATCGGCCTGGGGGCCATGGGCGAACCGATGGCGGCGCGCCTCGCCGCGGCGGGTTTCCCGCTTGCGGTGTATGACGCCGACGCCGCGCGGACCGGACGCATCGCCGCCGCAATCGGAGCGCGGGCGGCAGCGACGCCCGCGGATGTCGCCGCGGCCTCGGACATCCTGGTGACGATGCTGCCGAGCAGCGCCGTCGTCGCCGCGGTGCTCGAGGGACCGGACGGCGCACTCGCCGCACTGGCGAAAGGCGGGCTCGTCGTCGACATGTCGAGCGGCGTGCCGGACGCGACCCGAGCGCTTGCCGGCAAGGCGGGGGAACGGGGCATCGCGATGATCGACGCGCCGGTCTCGGGCGGCGTGTCGAGGGCGAAGACGGGCGAGCTCGCCATCATGGCGGGCGGCGACGCCGCCGCGATCGACCGCGCCCAGCCGCTGCTCGAGGCGATGGGCAGTTCGATCATCCGCACCGGCGCGATCGGCAGCGCCCACGCCATGAAGGCGCTCAACAACCTCGTCAGCGCCGGCGGCTTCCTGATCGGCATCGAGGCGCTGCTGATCGGCCAGCGCTTCGGCCTCGATCCGGCGCTGATGGTCGACGTGCTCAACGTCTCGACCGGCATGAACAACTCGACGCAGAAGAAGTTCAAGCAGTTCGTGCTGTCGCGAAAGTTCGACGCCGGTTTCGGCCTCGACCTGATGGTCAAGGATCTCGGCATCGCGCTCGGCGTGGCCAACGCCACCTCGACGCCGGCTCCCTTCGCAAGCCTGTGCAAGGACATCTGGGCGGGCGCGCAGAAGGTTCTCGGGCCGGGGCAGGACCACACGGCCATGGCGAAGTTCAGCGAACTCGTCGCCGGCTCGACGCTGGAGAGCGGCGGCGAGGAAGACGGCAGGTCATGATCGCGCCGGCGCTGTCGGGACAGACGGTCGCGGTGTTCGGCGGCTCGTCCGGCATCGGGCTCGCCACCGCCCGCGCCGCGCGCGCATTGGGCGCCGACGTCACCATCGCGTCGCGCAGCGCCGACCGGCTGCGCGACGCCGCAGCCTCGATCGGAGGGCCCGGGACCGCGGCGGTCGACGTTCGCGACGCGGATGCCGTGAGGCAATTCTTCGCGGCGCGCGAGCCGTTCCACCACGTCGTCGTCTCCGCGGCCGAACTGTCCGTCGGGCCGCTGCGCAAGCGTCCACTTGAGGAGTCGCGCCAGGCACTGGAGAGCAAGTTCTGGGGAGCGGTGCACGTCGCCCATGCGGCCAACATCCTGCCGGAAGGCAGCCTCACGCTCGTCTCGGGCATGATCGGCACGCGCCCGAGCGGCGCCGCGACGATACTCAGCGCCATCAATGCCGCGCTCGACACGCTGGCGAAGGCGCTGGCGACCGAGATGGCGCCGGTCCGGGTCAACTGCGTCTCGCCGGGGCGCATCGAGACGCCGTGGTGGGACTTCCTGCCGCCCGCGGAGCGTCAGGCGCTGTTCGAGCGCACCGCCGCCGCCCTGCCGTTGAAACGGATCGGCAAGCCTGAACAGATCGCCGCCCAGATCGTCCACATCATGCAGAACGGCTTCATGACCGGTAGCGTCGTCCTCGTCGACGGCGGCGGCAGCGTCGCGTAGCAACGGCACCGGTGCCCGCTACCCGCGGCTGCGGTCGCCGCTGCAGACGACGAGGATGCGCGCCGGCCTGTCGTCGGCCGAGGCGTAGAGGTGGCCGCGGCGGCTGTCGAAATAGACGCTCTCGCCGGTGCCGAGCACGACCGGATCCATGTCCTCGAAACGGACCGTGACCGTCCCGTCGAGGACGAGCAGGAACTCCTGGCCGGGGTGGCTGACGAAGCGGTCGAAATGCATCGTCTCGTAGGGACGCAGCGTCCCCATCATCGGCGTCATGGCCTTGCGCCAGAGTTCGGGGAACAGCATTTCGTAGACGTAGTTCTCCGTCTCGTGCAGGCGGAACTCCCCGGTCCGCGCCACCGCGACCTGGCCGGGGCCGAACGGCTCGCCACGCTCCGAGAACAGCTCCGCAATGTCGACGCCGAGCCCTTCGGCGAGCTGGCTGAAGCGGTCGTAGGTCAGCGCCATCAGGCCGCGCTCGACCTTCGACACGGTGGAGATGGCCAGGCCAGAGAGGTTGGCGACATCGGCCAGCGTCAGCTTGCGGTCGCGACGGATACCGCGCAACCGCTCGCCCATGCGGACGCGGCGGTCGGCCTGCTCCGGCATCGATCGGGGTGCCTTCTGGTCCATGGCCTGACCCTACCGCGCCCGATTGGCGGCGTCCATGAATTTTCGGATCGGAAAATTCCGCTTCCCTCGTGGAAAAGTCCTGCTAGGCTTCCCCCGTCGTGCCAAGGGGGCATTGGAACGTGGCGTCCGTTGAAGACGGTGAGTGGGATATCGCGGTCATCGGCGCCGGCATCGCCGGCGCTTCGGTGGCCAGCGAACTTGCACCCTTCGCCCGCGTCGTCCTCATCGAACGCGAGACGCAGCCGGGCTACCACACCACCGGACGATCCGCGGCGCTGTTTTCCGAAACCTACGGGCCGCCGACGATCCGCGCCCTGTCGCGGGCGTCCGCGCCGTTCTTCCGCGCCCCGCCCGACGGTTTCGCAGTCGAGCCGCTGCTTTCGCCGCGCGGGGTGTTGATGGTCGCGCATCCCGACCAGGCCGAGGCGCTGGCCAGGCTCGCCGACGAGGTCGCCCCGCAGGGCAACGGGCGCCTGCTCGACGCGGCCGAGACGCACGCCATGCTGCCGCTGCTGCGGCGCGACTATGTCGGGGGCGCGCTTATCGAGGAAGGCGCCAGCGACATCGACGTCCACGCCCTCCATCACGGCTTCCTGCGCCGTTTCCGCGACCATGGCGGGACCATCGCGACCGGCCACGAACTCGTCGGCCTGTCGCGCGACCGCAGCGGCTGGCGCGTCGCGACCAATCGCGGCGCGTTCAGCGCCCGCATCGTCGTCGACGCCGCCGGCGCCTGGGCCGACGAGGTCGGCCGCATGGCGGGATCGCGCGGCATCGGCCTGGTGCCGAAGCGGCGCACCGCCATGATCGTCAACGCGCCGGCGGGCGTCGACCCCGGCCCGTGGCCGATGGCCGTCGACATCGACGAGGAGTTCTACCTGAAGCCCGACGCCGGACGCCTTCTGATCTCGCCCGCCGACGAGACACCCTCGCCGCCCTGCGATGCGCAGCCCGAAGAAATCGACGTCGCCATCTGCATCGACCGCATCGAACGCGCCTTCGCCCTTTCCGTCGGCCGGGTCGAGAACAAATGGGCCGGCCTGCGCTCCTTCGTCGCCGACAAGACGCCGGTCGCCGGCTACGACGCGTCCGTCGAGGGCCTGTTCTGGCTGGCCGGCCAGGGCGGCTACGGCATCCAGACGGCGCCGGCGCTCGGCCGGCTCGCCGCGGCGCTGGTGCGCGGCCGCGCCGTGCCCGACGACATCGCCGCACAGGGAGTCACCGCCGCCGCGCTCTCGCCTTCTCGGCTGGGAGCGCCGGCATGATCTGGATCGTTCCGATCATCGCCGTCGCCCTGATGCTGTCGGGCCTGGCGCTCGCCTATGTCATCGGCGCCGGCGCCGTCCTCTCCTTCCTCGCCGCCGGGCACGGCCGTCATCTCGCCGTCCTGCCGCAGCAGATCTTCTCGCAGATCGACGTCTTCGCCCTGATGGCGATGCCGCTGTTCATCCTCGCCGGGGAGGTCATGAACAAGGGCGGCGTCACGCGCGCGCTGATCAACCTGTCGATGGCCTTCGTCGGACGGCTGCGCGGCGGCCTCGGCCACGTCAACATCATGACCAGCGTGTTCTTCGCCGGCATCTCCGGCTCGGCGGTGGCGGATGCCGCGGCCGTGTCGAACACGCTGGTGCCGGCCATGCGCGAGCGCGGCTACGGGCTCGAATATGCCGCCGCCATCACCGCGGCATCGTCGATCATCGGGCCGATCATCCCGCCCTCGATCATCCTGAT
>CAYJMY010000093.1:0-18008 GCA_964371125.1 uncultured Mesorhizobium sp.
GGCAAGGCCCGAGCCATCCTCTCCCCGAGGGGAGAGGAGCGCCGGCATCGGCGCCGGCGAGGCAACCGTCAACGGGAGAAGAGAATGGACAACGGGACCGGGATCGCCTGGCCGCGGACGGCCGCGCATGGCTCGATCGAGGGCGGG
This sequence comes from uncultured Mesorhizobium sp., assembly GCA_964371125.1. Classification (GTDB taxonomy): domain Bacteria; phylum Pseudomonadota; class Alphaproteobacteria; order Rhizobiales; family Rhizobiaceae; genus DUSC01. The sequence goes on from CAYJMY010000093.1 coordinate 148, forward strand.
CCTGCGAAACGCAGCGTCCGTGCGGTCGAGGTCGCAGGCGCGCCGGGCTTCGGCGGAAGCGCGGGCGCAAATAGTTGGCGCCTCGGCGGCCTCCCGCCGGCGGGCCTGCAGGCCGACGTCGCCGGTAGCGCGAATGGCTTCAGGATCGGCGGCCATGCCAGCCTGTTCGGCGTCGTCGACCTCGGCCGCGACACGGTCGAGCCCGGCGCGTTCGCCGCAGCACTCGCCAGGCGCGGGGCCGCCGGCATCCGCATGCTGTTCCAGCACGACCCGGCTGAGCCGGTGGGCCGCTGGACGGCGATCCGCGAGGACGCGACCGGGCTGTGGGTCGAGGGCCGGCTGACCGCCGGCGTGCAGAAGGCCCACGAGCTCGCCGCGCTGATCTTGTCCGGCGCCCTCGACGGCCTGTCGATCGGTTTCCGCACCGTGCGCGCGGCGAATGACAGGCGGAACGGCGTACGCCGCATCGTCGAGGCGGATCTGTGGGAGGTGTCGATCGTCACCTTCCCGATGCTGCCCCGCGCGCGGCTCGCCGTGCTGCCGGACGGCAAGTCGGCCGGCGGTCCCATGGCCGACGGTCCATTGCCTGACCGGGCGGCGCCCCGCGGATCACCGGGCTTGCGCGGCGACAGCGGCCGCATGGCGGCGGCGAGGCTCGCGGCGGGGCTGAGATCGGCGACACGAACTCTCCATGGAAAGGAAACAAGAGCATGAGCGACAGTATCGCAGGACTGGAAAACAAGGCCACGCTGGGGGCCATGACGAGGGCATCGCCGAGGACCGGCTACGCCGGGGCGGACGCCGTCTTCGCCGAGCTGGCGAGCGCCTTCGAGGCGTTCAGGGAGGCCAATGACGAACGCCTGGCCGAAATCGAGCGCAAGGCCGTCGCCGACGTCGTCACCAGCGACAAGGTCGAGCGCATCGCCGACGCGCTCGACGAGCAGAAGCGCGTGCTCGATCGGCTGCTGCTGCGCCAGGCGCGGCCCGCGCTCGGGCGGCCGGACGGGTTGGCGGTGAAGTCGGAGCACGTCTCGGCTTTCGAGGCCTATGTGCGCTCCGGCGACGACCGCCAGCTGCGCTCGATCGAGAGCAAGGCGATGTCCTACGGCTCGGCCCAGGACGGCGGCTACCTCGTGCCCGACGAGACCGAGGCCGAGATCGGCCGCCGGCTGGCGCTGATTTCGCCGATCCGCGGCATCGCCTCGGTGCGCCAGGTGTCGGGCGCGGTGCTGAAGAAGCCCTTCGCCGTGTCCGGACCCGCCGTCGGCTGGGTCGGCGAGACGGCGGCCAGGCCGCAGACGGCGACGCCGACGCTCGCCGAACTGTCGTTCCCGACCGTCGAGCTCTACGCCATGCCGGCGGCGACGGCCTCGCTGCTCGACGATTCCGCGGTCGACCTCGACCGCTGGATCGCCGGCGAGGTGGAGACCGCCTTCGCCGAGCAGGAGGGCGCGGCCTTCGTCGCCGGCGACGGCGCCAACAAGCCGCGCGGCTTCCTCGACTACGACCAGATCGCCGAGGCGAGCTGGGCGTGGGAGAAGATCGGCTACGTGGCGACCGGGGTGGACGGGGCGCTGCCGGCGTCGAATCCGTCGGACACGCTGATCGACACGATCTACGCGCTGAAGGCCGGCTACCGGCAGAACGCCAACTGGGTGATGAACCGCAAGACCCAGGCGACGATCCGCAAGATCAAGGACGCCGACGGCAACTACCTCTGGCAGCCGCCGGCGGCTCCGGGCCAGCGGGCGCTGCTGATGGGCTTCCCCGTCGTCGAGGCCGAGGACATGCCGGACGCGGCGACCGACGCGACGCCGATCGCCTTCGGCGACTTCCAGCGCGGCTATCTCGTCGTCGACCGCACCGGGGTGAGGGTGCTGCGCGATCCCTACACCGCCAAGCCCTACGTCTTGTTCTACACGACCAAGCGCGTCGGCGGCGGCGTCCAGGACTTCGACGCCATCAAGCTGGTCAAGTTCGGCACGGAGTAGGAGACCGCCCGCAAACGCTACTCCGGCGGCCGCCTGACGGCGGTTTATGCGCTTCCGGTGCTCACGGACCCGAACGTCCGCTGCGCTCCGGTTCTCGAAACCACCGCCATCCGACTCGCCGGAGCGCCTTTGCGGAGCAGTCTCCGATCGCCCGGGTGGGCCTCACTCCCTCCTTCCCGCCCGGGCGCCGCGGCCCAACGCGCCCCCTCCACCATGCGAAACATGGTGGAGGAGGCGCGAGCAAGGACGCCGTCCATTTTCCACCACTCCCGACGGAGCCTCCCATGACCCTGTTCAGAACCGTCGAGCCGGCGCTCGAACCCGTCACGCTCGTCGAGGCGAAGGCGCATTTGAGGATCGCCCACGACAGCGAGGACGCGCTGGTCTCCGGCCTGGTCCGCGCCGCGCGCGACGAGGTCGAGCGGACGACCGGCACGGCGCTGATCGACCAGGACTGGCGGCTTGTCCTCGACGCCTGGCCGCGGAACGATGTGCTTTCGCTGACGCCGCATCCGGTGCGCGAGATTCTGTCGGTGACGGTCTACGGCAGCGAGGGCGAGGCCTCGCTCATCGATCCCGGCGCCTGCCGGCTCGATCCCCACGCGCGGCCGGCGCGGCTGTGGCTGGCCGACCGGCCGGCGCCGGGTGCGGCGCTGAACGGCGTCGAGGTCGACTTCCGCGCCGGCTTCGGCGAGGCCGGCACCGACGTGCCCGACCTCCTGAAGCGCGCCATCCTGATGCTCGTCGCGCACTGGTTCGAGTTCCGCGGCGTCGCCGGCGCCGCCGACCAGCCGGTCGGCCATCCGCCAGGCTACGACCGCATCGTCGCCGCCTACCGGAGGGCGCGTCTGTGATGCTGGCGACATTGATCGACCCCGGCGCGCTGCGCACCGAATTCTCCCTCGAGGCGGCGATCCCGGTCGCCGACGGCATGGGTGGCCATGACCAGCTATGGACCGAGGTGGCGACGCTGTTCGGCCGCATCGAGCCGCTCGGCGCCGCCGTGCGCTTCGGCGCCGGCCAGGCGCTGGAGACGGTGACGCACCGCGTCACCATCCGCCGCCGCGACGGGATTGCGAGCGGCATGCGGCTCGGCAAGGGCGCGCGGCGGTTTGCCATCGTCAGTATCCACGACCCCGACGAGAGCGGCCGCTACCTGGTGCTGAGGACGCGGGAGGAAGGGACATGAAGGCCACCATCGCACTGACGCTGACCGGCATGGTGCGGGCGCTGCGCTGGCGCGCCCACGCACTGGCGGAGACAAGCGAACGCGGCTACCGTCACCCCAGGGAACCGGCGTATCCGGATCGGGACCGCCGGCGTCCGTCAAGACCGCAGTCTAGCAACGAGGAGCCGCGCGATGACCGCCCCGGCCGCTGAACTGCAGAAAGCCGTGTTTGCCGCCCTCGCCGGCGACGCGGCACTGACGGCAGCGCTCGGCGGCGGCAAGGTCTTCGACCACGTTCCGGCGGGAACGGCGTTTCCCTACGTCACCTTCGGCCGCACCAGCGTCTACGACTGGAGCACGGCGACCGAGAGCGGCAGCGAGCAGCTGTTCACGCTGCACGTCTGGTCGAAGGCGCGCGGCAAGGCCGAGGCGCTGGCGATCCTCGAACTGATCGGCGCGATCCTCCACGACCAGCCGCTGGTGCTCGACGGCCATGCGCTGGTCAACCTGCGCCAGGAGTTTTCCGAGGTCCGCCACGACGAGGACCTCGACCTTTACCACGGCCTGGCGCGCTTCCGCGCCGTGACCGAGGCGGCGTAGGCGGCACGCCCTTTCGCTCGGGAGGCCCGACCGGCACGGCGTGCCGGCGCCGACCGGTCCCCATTCATCACAGGAGAACAAGATGGTCGCTCAGAAGGGCAAGGACCTGCTGTTGAAGATCGATTCCGACGGGCTCGGTACGTTCACCACGGTCGCCGGGATGCGCTCGAAGCGGCTTTCCTTCAACAGCGAGACGGTGGACGTGACCAACGCCGATTCCGCCGGACGCTGGCGCGAACTGCTCGCCGGCAGCGGCGTGCAGCGCGCCGCGGTGGCCGGCACCGGCATCTTCAAGGACGCCGCGTCGGACGAAGCGATCAGGAGCCGGTTCTTCGCCGGCGACATCGGCGACTGGCAGGTGGTCGTACCGGGCTTCGGCACGGTCGAGGGGCCGTTCCAGGTCACCGCGCTCGAATATGCCGGCGAGCACGACGGTGAGGTCACCTTCGAACTGGCGCTGGAATCGGCCGGCGCCATCAGCTTCGCGGCGGCGTGATGAGACCGAATCCCAGACGCGGCGAGATCGTCGCCGAACTCGACGGGCGCAGCCGGCGGCTGTGCCTGACACTGGGCGCGCTGGCCGAGCTGGCGGCCGGCTTCGGCGCCGAGGACCTTTCGGCGCTGGCGGCGCGCTTTGCCGGCGGACGCCTGTCGGCGCGCGACCTCGCCTGCCTGATCGGCGCCGGCCTGCGCGGCGGCGGCGAGGCGGTCTCCGACGAGGAGGTCGCGGCGATGCACTCTCCCGACGGCGCGGCGGGTTTTGCCCGCATCGCCGCCGACCTGCTCGTCGCCACCTTCGGCGGAACGGCGGGCGCTGCCCCGGCGGACGTTTCGGCGGGCGGGGGCGCCGCGAAAGCAAACCCTTGAACGCCGCAGCAGGTCGGGCCGACGCCTTTCCCTGGGACGCCGCCATGGCGGCCGGGCTCGGCCTGCTGCGGCTCTCCCCCAGCGCCTTCTGGACGATGACGCCGCGCGAACTGGAACGGGCGCTGTCGGCGTTCGCCGGTCCGCGCCGAGACCCGCCGGCGCGCGCGGCGCTGGAGGCGCTGATGCGCGCCTTTCCGGACATGACGTGAGCCGACACCAAGCAGGAGTGCCGCTATGGCCGAGAACGAAACCGCCGGAACCTTCTCGATCGACATCGACATTGGTCCGGTGGCCGACGCGCTGGCGCGGCTGGAGGGCCTGTCGCGCGCGTTCGGGGCGCAGCTGACCGGGGCGCTGCGCAGCGCCGTGGTCCACGGCCGCGACCTCGAGGACGTCTTGCGCGGCGTTGCCATGAACCTCGCGGGCATGGCGCTGAGCCAGGGGCTGAAGCCGCTGGAAGGGCTGGCGGGCAGCGCGTTTTCCAGCATCTTCTCGGCGCTCGGTTCGATCATTCCGTTCGCCAACGGCGGCGTTCCCGGGCGGATCGTGCCGTTCGCGGCCGGCGGCGTGGTGTCAAGGCCGAGCTACTTCCCCATGGGCCGCGACATCGGCCTGATGGGCGAGGCGGGCGCCGAGGCGATCCTGCCGCTGCGCCGCGGAGCCGACGGCAGTCTCGGCGTCGCCGCTTCGGGCGGGGCAGCACCCGTCAACGTCGTCTTCAACGTCACCGCGGCCGACGCCGCCTCGTTCCGCAAGTCGGAGGCGCAGATCACCGGCATGCTGGCACGCGCGGTGTCGCGCGGGTCGCGCACGCTGTGAACGGCGGGCAGGCAGAAGATCGCCCGCCCCCCGGCGACAACCCCTTCCATGATCCTTCGAGGAGCCCATGAGCGACTTCGCCACCTTCCATGACGTGCGTTTTCCCGCCGCCGTGTCCTTCGGCGCCACGGGCGGGCCCGAGCGGCAAAACGAGATCGTCACGCTGACATCGGGCCGCGAGCGGCGCAACGCGCGCTTCGCCCAGTCGCGGCGGCGCTACGACGCCGGCACCGGCGTGCGCTCGGCGGACGACCTCCACGAGGTGATCGCCTTCTTCGAGGCGCGGCGCGGCTCGCTGCACGCGTTCCGCTTCCGCGACCCGTTCGACATGAAGTCGTGCGCCTTCGCCGGCACGCCGTCGCCGCTCGACCAGGCAGTCGGCACCGGCGACGGCGAGACCCTTCGCTTCGCGCTCGCCAAGACCTATGGCGAAGGGGCGGACGCCTACCGGCGGCCGATCGAGAAGCCCGTGGGCGAGAGCGTGCGTGTCGCCCTCGCCGGCGTCGAGACGACGGCATTCTCAGTCGATCCGCAAAGCGGCGAGGTCGTCCTTGCCGAGGCTCCCGCCGACGGCGTCGCGATAACCGCCGGCTTCGAGTTCGACGTGCCGGTGCGTTTCGACACTGCGCATCTGTCGGTCAGCCTGACGGCGTTCCGCGCCGGACAGATCCCGTCGATCCCGCTCGTCGAGGTGCTGCCGTGACAGAGTACTCTACGGAGATGCTCGCCCACCTGGCGGGCGAGGTGACGACGCTCTGCCACTGCTGGCGGCTGGCGCGGCGCGACGGCGCCGTGTCCGGCTTCACCGACCACGACCGGCCGCTGACCATCGGCGAGACCGTCTTCGAGCCGCGCTCGGGCTTCTCGGCGAGCGAGGCGCGCGACACGCTGGGGCTCGCCATGGACACGGTCGACGTCGAGGGCGCGCTGTCCTCGGCAGACATCAGCGAAGACGACATAGCCGCCGGGCTCTACGATGGCGCCAGCGTCGAAACGCTACTGGTCAACTGGCGGGCGCCGGACCAGCACGCATCGATCCGCACCGCCACGATCGGCAGGATGACGCGCAGCGACGGGCGCTTCGTCGCCGAACTGGAGAGCCTGATGCACGGCCTCGACCGGCCGGCGGGCCGTACCGTGCGCCGCGATTGCGACGCCGAACTCGGCGACGGCCGCTGCCGCTTCGATCTCGGCCAGCCGGGTTTCACCGCGAGCGGGAACGTGGTCGCGACCGAGGCGCCGCTGGTGCTCATCGTCGAAGGCCTGTCCGGCCATGGCGCCGGCTGGTTCGCCGGCGGCGTGCTGACCTGGTCGACCGGCGCCAACGACGGATCGCCGGCGCGCGTCGCCGAACACCGGCGCGAAGGGGAGGCGGCGCGGCTGATCCTGCGCGATCCCGACCGGTATCCGCCGGCCGCGGGCGACACGTTCACGATTGCCGCCGGCTGCGACAAGCGCTTCGCCACCTGCCGGGCGAAATTCCTCAACAGCGAGAACTTCCGCGGCTTCCCGCATCTGCCCGGCAACGACGCGGCCTATGGCTACGTCGCCGAAGGCGGGCAGTTCAACGGAGGGGCGCTGGTGCCGTGACGATGACCAACGAACGTGAACGACGGGACCGGCAAGAGGGCGTCGTTTCGCCGGCAGACGAAATGCGCCGCGTCAATGCTGCACGCGTTCACCCCGATCCCGACCGCGAGACGGCGCGGCGCGTGCTCGACGCCGCCGTCGGCTGGATCGGCACACCCTACCGCCACCAGGCGAGCCAGAAGGGCGTCGGCTGCGACTGCCTCGGCCTCGTCCGCGGCGTCTGGCGCGAGGTCTACGGCAGCGAGCCGGACAGGCCGGGGCCCTATGCGCCGGACTGGGCGGAAGCGGGCGGCGGCGATCCGCTCATCGCGGCGGCCGCGCGCCACTGTCGTGCGCGGGCCATCGCCGACGCCTTGCCGGGAGACCTGCTCCTCTTCCGCTGGCGGGCGCACCTGCCGGCGAAACACGCCGGCATCCTCTTCGACGAGCGGCGCTTCCTGCACGCCTACGAGGGCCACGCGGTGACGATCTCGGCGCTGGTCCCGCAGTGGCGGCAAAGGATCGCCGCCGTCTTCTCCTTTCCCGACTGAACAGGGCAGAGACCAATGGCCACGATCTTGCTCCAGGCGGCGGGTGCCTTCCTCGGCGGCTTTCTCGGGTCGACGGGCGCGGCGATCGGCACGGCCGTCGGCGCCATCGCCGGCTACACGCTCGACCAGGCGCTGATCAACTCGACCCGCCGCATCGAGGGGCCGCGCCTCGCCTCCGCACCGCCCTTCACCGCGGAAGACGGCGCGCCGTTGCCGCGTCTCTACGGTACAGCGCGACTCGGCGGCACGCTGATCTGGGCGACCCGCTTCGAGGAGGCCGCGACGACGACGCGCCAGGGCTTCAAGGGCGGGCCGCGGGTGACGGAGTACTCCTACTTCGTCAGCGCCGCCTTCGCGCTATGCGAGGGCGAGATCGCCGGCGTGCGGCGGATCTGGGCGGACGGGCGCGAACTCGACCGCACGCTCCACGAGATCCGCGTCCATCTGGGCAGCGAGGATCAGGACCCCGATCCGCTGATCGCCGCCAAGCAGGGCGCCGACAATGCGCCGGCCTATCGCGGCACGGCATACATCGTGTTCGAGCGGTTTGCGCTCGAGGAGTACGGCAACCGCATCCCGCAATTCCAGTTCGAGACGATCCGCACGGTCGGTTCTCTGGCGAAGAACGTTCGCGCCGTCTGCCTGATCCCCGGCGCGACGGAGTACGGGCTTTCGCCGGCGCCTGCGACGCACACGCCGCGAGCGGGCGAGACCGTTTCGCTCAACCGCCATGTCCTCCACGGCGAGACCGACATGACGGCGGCGCTCGACGAACTGCAGGCGCTGTGCCCGAACCTCGCCCATGTCGGCCTCGTCGTTACGTGGTTCGGTACGGACCTGCGCGCCGCGGAGTGCCGTATCAGGCCGGCGATCGCGGACCCGGCGACCGAGGATTTTTCCGTTCCCTGGCGGGCGGCCGGGCTCGACCGGACCGAGGCACCCGTCGTCTCCCGGGACGGCGAGGGCGCAGCCTATGGCGGCACGCCGTCCGACAGGAGCGTGGTCGAGGCCATCGCCGAGATCCGCGGGCGCGGCCTCGGCGTGACGCTCTATCCTTTCGTCATGATGGATATCCCGGCCGACAACGAACTCGCCGATCCCTATGGCGGCGTGGCGCAGGCCCCCTATCCGTGGCGCGGCAGGATCACCTGTGACCCGGCGCCGGGTCACGACGGCAGCGCCGACGCGACGGAAGCAGCGCGGACGCAGATCGAGGCCTTCTGCGGCGACGCCGTGCCGGCCGACTTCTCCGTCTCCGGCGAGGAGGTAGTCTTTGCCGGCGCGGCCGACGACTGGGGATATCGCCGTTTCATCCTGCATCAGGCCCGGCTTGCGGCGCGGGCCGGCGGCGTCGACGCCTTCGTCATCGGCTCCGAGCTGCGCGGACTGACGACGCTGCGCGACGCCACGAACGCCTTTCCGTTCGTCGAGCAGTTGTGTGCTCTGGCGACGGAGGCGCGCGCGCTGCTTGGCGCCGAAACGAAGATCACCTACGGCGCCGACTGGAGCGAATATTTCGGCCACCAGCCTCAGGACGGCAGCGGCGACGTCTTCTTCCATCTCGACCCGCTGTGGGCGCATGACGACATCGACGCCGTCGGCATCGACAACTACATGCCGCTCTCCGACTGGCGCGACGGCGACTACGCCGGCGGCAATCCGGACGGCTTCGCAGGCCCCTACGACGACGCGGGCCTTCGCCGCGGCATCGCCGGAGGCGAGGGTTTCGACTGGTTCTATGCGAGCGTGACGGACCGCGCCGCGCGGCTGCGCACGCCGATCGGCGACGGCGCCTACGGCAAGCCGTGGGTGTTCCGCTACAAGGACCTCGCCGCCTGGTGGTCGAACGAGCACTTCGACCGGATCGGCGGCGTCGAGGCCGGCACGGCGACCGCGTGGCAGCCGCGCGGCAAGCCGGTCTGGCTTACCGAACTCGGCTGCCCGGCCGTCGACAAGGGGCCGAACCAGCCGAACGTCTTCCCCGATCCAAAGTCGTCGGAGAGCGCGATCCCCCATTTCTCCAGCGGCGGCCGATCGGACCTCGCGCAACACCGCTTCCTCGCCGCCCACCAGGCGCATTGGGATCCGGCGGCAGCGGGCTTCGAGCCGGAGGCGAACCCGACGTCGGACCAGTACGACGGCCGCATGGTCGATGCCGAGCGGATCTACCTGTGGGCCTGGGACGCGCGGCCGTTTCCCGCCTTTCCGCTGGTCGGCGCGGTGTGGCGCGACGGCGGCAACTGGGCGAAGGGCCACTGGCTGAACGGCCGGCTGAGCGGCGCGACGGCCAGCGATGTCGTCCAGGCGATCCTCGCCGACCACGGCCTGCCGGGCGCCGACGTCGACAAGGCCGACGGCACGCTACACGGTTATGTGGTCGCGGAACCGCGATCGGCGCGCGCCGCGCTCGAGCCTATCGCCGATCTCTTCGGGCTGTCGGCGAACGAGGAGGGCGGCACCCTGCGTTTCGCCAGCGAGGCGGCTGCCGGCGAACCGATCGTCATCGATGTCCTCGTCGCCGACGGCGAGACGGTTTTCCGCACCGAACGCACGCCCGATTACCACCTTCCCACGGAGCTCTCGGTCGCGTTCCACGATCCGATGCGGGATTTCCAGGCGCGGACCGCGCGCGCCGTCCGCCTGGGCACCGAGGGGCTGCGGCAGGAAACGATCGCCTTCCCCGGCGCCATCGAGGCGGGCGCGGCGCGCAGCCTGGCCGAGGACCGGCTGCGCCGGCTCTGGGCGGGGCGGGACACGGTCGCCTTCGACCTGCCGCCGACCGAGGTCGGCGTCGTCCCCGGCCGCTCCGTGCAGGTTCCCGGCCAAGCCGGCGACCCCGAGTTCCTCGTCGAATCGGTCGAACAGGGTCTGCTGCGGCGGGTATCGGCGCGGCGCATCGTGCGTGCCGTGCCGACCGCCGACGATCCGGAAATCCCCGCCGACAGGGCGGCGCCGGCCGTGTTCGGCGCCCCGGCCGTGCAATTCCTCGACCTGCCGACGCCTCCCGGCGGCGAGGCAGCCGAGCGCGGACTGCGCATCGCCGCCTGGGCGAAGCCCTGGCGCAGCCAGGCGATCCATGCCTCGCCGGAAACGACCGGCTTCGTCAGGCGCGCCACCGCGGCGCGGCCGGCAACGATGGGAGCACTCGTCGAGCCGCTGCCGCCGGGCTTCGAAGGCAGGATAGTCCGCAGCGCGGACCTGGTCGTCCGCCTGAGCGACGGCGAGCTTTCGAGCGTCAGCCGTGCCCGGCTGCTCAACGGCGCCAATGCCGCAGCCGTTCGTTCGGGCGCCGGCGGATGGGAGGTGCTGCAGTTCGAGAGCGCGGAAGAAATCGCCGCGTCAGTGTGGCGGCTCAGCGGACTGCTGCGCGGCCAGTCGGGCACCGGCGACTGCGCCGCGGCCGGCGCGCCAACGGGGGCGGCCTTCGTGCTGCTCGACGAAGCGGTGGTGCCGGCAGGCCTGGCGGCTTCGGAGACCGGACTGCTGTTGCACTGGCGCGTCGGCCCCTCCGGCCACGACCTGTCGCCCGCGCATTGCGTCGAAGAAGCGATCGCCGGCGGCGTGCGCGCCCGCCTGCCGCTGTCGCCGGTCCACATCCGCGGGTCGCGGGCGGCCGGCGGCGACTGGACGCTGTCGTGGATCCGCCGCGGGCGCGTCGACGCGGACGGGTGGGACGGCGCCGAGATCCCTCTGGGCGAACACGACGAGTCCTACAGGATCGACATCGGCCTACCCGGCGGGCCGGTCCTGCGCAGCGAAACGGTGTCGCAGACCGGCTGGACCTACGCGGCGGCAAACCTGGCGGCCGATTTCGCCAGCCTACCGGCGGAAGCCGAGGTCGCCATCCGCCAGCTCGGTGCTGGCAGCTGGGGCCTGCCGGGCGTCACGCGCATGATCTTCAACTGAACCAAGGAGCCTGCCATGAACGACATCAAACCCTGGTACTTCTCGCGCACGATCTGGGCGTCGCTGGTGACCGTGCTGCTCGCCGGCGGCAACCTCGCCGGGCTGCGCCTCGACGGCATTGACGAGGGTGCGCTGACCGACACGGTGATGCAGGTCGCCACGGCGATCGCCGGCACCGTCGCCATCGCCGGCCGCTTCGCCGCCCGTAGCCGGATCGGCTGACGGTGCGGCCAAGACCCCCGGCCGCTCAGGCGGCCGGGGGTCCGCTACCGTGGCCCGCCACCGTGGCCTGCCGAAAGGGCCGCGTCGAACAGCGACCGCGCCGATTCCTCCCAGGTGACGGCGCGGTAGTCTCGCGAAGCCCGCTGGGCCAATCGGGCGGGCTCGTCCGAGCCGGTCATCCAGTCCCGCATGCGGCTCTCCCACGCCGCCGTGTCGTGCGGATCGAGGCAGACGGCGAAGTCGCCGACCAGTTCGGGGATCGGCCCGCCGGTCGACGCGATGAGAGCCTTGCCGCGCGCCAGCGCCTCGATCGGCGGCAGGCCGTAGCCCTCGTAGATCGACGGGTAGAGGCAGAAGGCGGCGTCGCGGTAGAGCGCCGCGAGCACCTCGTCTCCGATCCCCTGGAGATGGATCAACGTGCCGGAAAGCTCGGGATCGGCGGCGATCCTGTCGAAGAAATCCCCCATCATCCAGCCCTTGCGGCCGACGAACACCAGCCTGAAGCCGGTCCGCGCCACCGTCCCGTCGCGCACGAGCCCGCGCCATGCCTCGACGAGCATGGCGTGGTTCTTGCGCGGCTCGATCGTCGAGACGTAGAGCGCGAAGCGCCCGGGAACGAGAGGCGACGGCAGGCCGGCCGGCGGCGTCGCCGGGAAGGTGTCGGCCCCCAGCGGCACGCAGCGGTGGTCGGCGCAGCGGATGCCGTTTTCGGCGCACCATGAAAGCGCATCCGCCGCCGCCCGCCGCGACGTGAACAGGACACGGTCGGCGCGCGAAAAAGCCTGTTCGAAGTGCCTGCGGACCGAGCGGACGTCGCTGTCGGAATACCAGTGCGGGAACATCAGCGGGATGACGTCGTGGCAAAGCAGCACGTAGCGGGAGCCGGCGGCGTCGCGGTCGGCCAGCATGGCCGCGATGTCGGTGTGGGTCCAGTCGGACTGGATGGCGAGGGTAATGTCGTCGGGGCCGAGCTGCACCGGCGGCAGGAGGAGATCGTCGATGTCGGGAAGGTCGACGCGGCCGCCCGCGGTCCCCTCGATCATCGGTCGCAGCTTCGGCGTCAGCAGCGCCTCCTGGATGGCGGCCCAGCGGGCGCGCGCGCTGGGAGTCGCCGCGGCGAGCCGCCGGCGCTCGATGGAGAGCACGAGCTTGCGGCGGAAGCGGGTAATCCACCAGTAGACGGGTCGGAGCGCCGCCGGCACGCGGTCGACCGTATGGGTCCTCGCGCTGCCGGGGACGTTCATGAAACCCATGTAGAGCTTGATGCGGCCAGCCAGCACGCCGTCGACGAACGCCTCGCGGATCGGCCGCGGCCGGTTGATGCGCGGATCGAACACAGTGAACACGGTGCCGGGCAGATGCCGACGCGCGTGAAGCGCGAACCGTTCCTGGCAGCGTGCGATGCCGACCGGCGGACCGTACCACTGGATCAGGCTGGCGAGATCGATGAACAGGCGGCTCATCGCGCCAGCCTGAGCCGCCATTGCAGCGACAGAGCGGACAGGAACGTGGACCCGCCGCGCAGCGCCGCTGCGATCTCGCGGCGCCTCTCGCGCGACAGCGTGCCCGCGGCGGCGCACCAGCGCAGCATCATCTCGACGTCGCGCCGCTCGCGCTGCGAAAGCCCGGGGCCGACGATTCCCTGCGCGGAGAGATAGGCCGTCATGGCCTCGCGAGACGTCGTCAGCGTCGCGAGCGGGGGAACGTCCAGCGGCGGGCCGTAAGCGAGGAGCCGCGCCAGCGCGTAGACGGCGCGTTGCTCGACGCGATGGCGCCGCGACGACTGGCCGGGATGGCGGCGCAGCCTGAGCAGCGCTTCCGGGAGATTGGCGGCGACACCCAGCCGCGCCAGACGCGTCCACAGGTCGTAGTCCTCGGCCAGGGCGAATTGCCGGCGATATCCTCCCGCCGCCTCGACCGCCCGGCGACGAATGACGACGGTGGGGTGGAAGAACGGATTCTCCAACCGCAGCCGCTCGACAAGGCGCGCCGGGTCGGTCTCGACCGCGATCTGGGCGCCGACCCGCCCGCGCGCGTCGATGACGACCGCCCCGGTCCCGAGCAGCACCAGTTCCGGCCGCGCGTCCATTTCCGCCACCTGCCGGGCCAGGCGCTCCGGTTCGGATACGTCGTCCGCATCGATACGCGCGACGAGATCGCCGCGAGCCTCGGCGAGTCCCTGGTTCAGCGCGTCGACGATGCCGGCGCCCTTCGCCTGCAGGACGCGGATACGGCCGTCTTCGGCCGCATGCCGCGCCAGCAGCGAAGCCGTCTGGTCGGTCGAGGCGTCGTCGACGACGACGATCTCAATGTCGCTGAACGTCTGGCGGCGGATGCTGGCGACCGCGGCGTCGACATAGTCACCGCCGTTCCTGACGGGAATCAGGACGGAAATCCGCGGCGTCGATTGCGGAGGGGGGACCGGCATCCGCAGGCACTCAGCCGGCGATCGGCAGGCTGCGGCGCCGGCCTGCCGGCAGGAGGTGCCGGCCCTGCCAGCGGTCGCGCTGGTATCGCATCGCAGTTTCCATCGAATGCCGCCCCCGGCGCAACTGGCGAAATCCCTCGCCCATGTACTATGGACAGCGGCGGGCGACTTCAAGACACGAGCGGCGCCATTACGTTCATTCCGCATTCAGACGGAAAGCGCTAGAAAGGCGCCATGAGAAACGCGCCAAACATCCAACGGACCCTCCTCGCCCTCGCGGGCATGGTCCTCGCTCATGTCGCGCCGGTCGCCGCGGCGCCCCTTGCCGTGCCCGATGCGCCTCCGTCCGCCGCGGTATTCCAGCTTGCCGCCGCGGACTGCTACGCCATCGGCCAGCAGGTCGCCGCCCAGGAGGGCGGGACGCTGGCCAAGGCGAGCCCGGAAACCGAAGGCGGCCGACCTGTCTGCCGCATCGTGGTGCTCCTGCCGGGCAAGGACGGCCAGCGGCCGCGACGCGCGGAATTCGTCGTGCCGCAGAACTGACGGCCGCGCTTTCCCGCGGCGGGCAAATCGGCCTATAGGTGCACCTCCTGAAAACAACAGCCGGCGGCGGTATTCATGCGGATTTTGGTTGTCGAGGACGACAAGGATCTCAACCGGCAGATTTCGGACGCGCTGGTCGACGGGGGCTATGTCGTCGACCGCGCCTTCGACGGCGAGGAGGGGCATTTCCTCGGCGACACCGAGCCCTATGACGCGGTCGTGCTCGACATCGGCCTGCCGCAGATGGACGGCATCAGCGTCGTCGAGCGCTGGCGGCGCGACGGCCGCAAGATGCCGGTCCTCATCCTCACCGCGCGCGACCGCTGGAGCGACAAGGTCGCCGGCATCGACGCGGGCGCCGACGATTACGTCACCAAGCCGTTCCACATCGAAGAAGTGCTCGCCCGCGTGCGCGCGCTGATCCGCCGCGCCGCCGGGCATGCCTCCTCGGAGCTGACCTGCGGGCCGCTGCGCCTCGACACCAAGGCGTCGAAGGCCGACATCAAGGGCATGCCCCTGAAGCTGACGTCGCACGAGTTCCGCCTGCTTGCCTACCTCATGCACCACGCCGGCCAGGTCGTGTCGCGGACCGAACTCGTCGAACACCTCTACGACCAGGATTTCGATCGCGATTCCAACACGATCGAGGTCTTTGTCGGGCGACTGCGCAAGAAGATGGGCATCGACATGATCGAGACGGTGCGCGGCATGGGCTATCGCATGCGCGAGCCCGATGCGTGACGCCGGGCGTCCGCGGGCGTGCACGCCGAAGCGCGGCTGCTGAAGGGGGCCGCGCGTCGTGAAGACGGTGCCACGCTCGCTGACCTTCCGGGTCATCGCCTTCTCCACGGTCTGGGCGGTGATCGCGCTCATCGCCATCGCCACCGTGATCACCACGCTTTATCGCCAGGCGAGCGAAAGCGGGTTCAATAGCCTGCTGTCGGCGCATCTGTTCAACCTGATCGGCTCGGTCGGCGTGTCGGCCGGCGGCGCGCTGACCGGCAGCCCGAATCTCGGCGACCTGCGCTTCTCGCAGCCCGGCTCCGGCTGGTACTGGTCGGTCGCGCCGGTGGCCGGCGACCTGACCGGCGAATTGCGTTCCCCGTCGATGACCGCCCCGATCGCCTCGCCACCGGTTTCGGAGGTTCCCTTCGATTCGGGCTTCCAGCGCAGCTACGCCGCGGCCGGCATTGCCGGCGAGGAGATTGCCGTCTTCGAGAGCGAGTTCGTGCTCGATTCCGACAACCGGATCGCGCGCTTCCGCGTGATGGGCAACTTGACCGAACTGGAAGAGCAGATCGGCGCCTTCCAGCGCCGGCTCTACACGTACCTCGCCATCTTCGGCGCCGGCATGATCGGCATCAACGCCATCGCCATCCTGCTCGGGCTGCGGCCGCTGCAGCGCGTGCGGGCGGCGCTGGCGCTAGTGCGCGAAGGCGCCGCGCAGAAGCTCGACGGCAGCTTTCCCATGGAGATCGAACCGCTGGCGAACGAGACCAACGCGCTCATCGAGAACAATCGTCGCATCGTCGAGCGTTCGCGCACCCAGGTCGGCAATCTCGCCCACTCGCTGAAGACGCCGCTCGCGGTTCTGGCCAATGAGGGCCGCCTGATCGGCGGCGACAAGGGGCGGCTGATCGTCGACCAGGCCTCGGCCATGCAGAAGCAGCTCGAGCACTACCTGCAGCGGGCGCGCATCGCCGCGCAGCGCGACAGCGTGATCTACCGCACGCCGATCGCGCCGGCGCTGACGCGAATGGTGCGCGTCGTCGGCAAGCTCAATCCCGCCGCACGCATCGAACTCGCCCTCCCTCAGGAGGAGGTCCTGTTCGCCGGCGAGCGCGAGGATTTCGAGGAGATCGTCGGCAACCTGCTGGAAAATGCGGCGAAATGGGCGAAGGGCGAGATCCGCGTGTCGCTGGCGCCGGCCACGGGGACGGGCGAACGCGCCTTCGTGCTGGCAATCGAGGACGACGGACCTGGCATTCCAGAGGACAAGGCCCGCGAGGCGCTGAAGCGCGGCCGCCGTCTCGACGAAACCAAGCCGGGGACCGGGCTCGGCCTCGCCATCGTCGCCGATCTCGTCGCCGAGTATGGCGGCCGCCTCGGCCTCGAGCGGTCGCAACTCGGCGGCCTGCGCGCGGTGGTCGAACTGAAGCGGGCGGTGTAAGGATGATGCTTCCCTTCGCGGCCCTACTTCGGTCAAATATGAAACCTATGCGGCGGTCGATCGTTCGTCCGCCCGCCCATCCGTCCGAGGCCAGAACCGAGATGAAATCCAAGATCGCGCTGTTTGCCGCGCTTTCGGTCATGGCGGGCTGTTCGTCGACCGCGCTCGGCCGACCCGAATCCGGCGGTCTCGTCGCGCCTTCCGGCGAAGCGGGCAGGGCGGCGATCCTGCGCAACATGGCCGGCGGCCTGATCGGCGGATCGATCGGATCGAAGCTGACCGAGCGGGAGCGGCGCACCGCGCTGGAGGCCGAGTACCGGGCGCTCGAGTATACGCCGAGCGGCCAGGCGGTCGCCTGGAGCGGCGAGGCAGGCCGGTCGGGCGAGGTCATAGCCGCCCAGCCCTATCGTGTCGGCTCGCAGGATTGCCGGCAGTATACCCACAAGGTGACGATCGGCGGACAGACGGGCCAGGCGCGCGGCACGGCGTGCCGCAATGCCGATGGCAGCTGGACGCCCTTGACATAAATCAGTGCGGACGCGTCGCGGTTCCGCCAAATCGCCGCGGCGTGCCGGAGTTGGCACGAACGACTGCGCAGACTATTGAGGTCGTCATGTTTTTCTGGATCGCGGCCGCATTGCTGACCATAGGCGCGTGCCTGTCCGTGCTGCTGCCGTTTGCGCGCCGCCCGGCGAAGGCCGCGCACGCGAGCGACCATGACCTCGAAGTCTACAAGGACCAGCTGGACGAGATCGAACGCGACCACGGCCGCGGCCTGATCGGGCAGGCGGAGGCGGAGGAGGCGCGGGCCGAGATCGGCCGCCGCATCCTCAGGCTCTCGGGCGGCTCGTCCCCGGCCGATCCGGCGAAGGCACGCACCGCGACGGCGGCGCGGTTCGCGGCGATGGCGGCCGTCCTGGCGGTTCCGGTGGTGAGCTGGGCGGTCTATTGGGCGGTCGGCTCGCCCGACGTGCCGGCGCAGCCGCTGGAAGCCCGCCTTACGGGCAATCCGGCGCAGAACACGATG
>CAYJMY010000094.1:0-17942 GCA_964371125.1 uncultured Mesorhizobium sp.
TGCCGCGCCGGCGACTTTTCGCGCTCGCCGTGAGATACTGGCGTTGGCTGCAGTTAACATTGGAATCAGAATGGCGCCCCCCATCGAAAGGCTGGCATAGTGAGCAGAAGAAGTAGCAAGAACGATGGAGGAACCGACGCGTCCGTCACGATAGCTCGCGTGCGCCTGCGCGAGTTCTCGCGTTCGCTGCCAATGTCGCTTCTGAAGGCACGCGAAGCGGTCATGGCGCATTTCCGCCGCAGCCTTCAGCACTTCGGCATTACCGAACAGCAATGGCGTGTGCTGCGCGCGCTGACCTCGATCGAAACGATCGAGGTCACGGCGCTCGCGAAGGCGACGTTCCTGCTGCCCCCCTCTCTTTCACGCATTCTAAAGGATCTCGAGGTGCGGGGCCTCATCCACCGCCGCACACCCAGGGAGGATATGCGGCGAGGCCTGATCTCGATCAGCGAGCGGGGTCGAGCGCTCATCGATCAGGCTGGTATCCATTCAGAGGCGATCTACGTCGAAATCACCAGTCGTTTTGGCAAGGAGAGGCTCACCAAGCTGCAGGAGACACTGCGCGAGCTCGAACTGGCAATGGCGGAACCGATCAACCTGGCTAATCTGCCTCCGCCTCCCCGGGAATCGGCGTCCCCGCTTCCCCCACCAGAAGTCGAAGACCTCTGAAGGCAAGCAAGCTACGGACGGCTTCCGCACCGAGGCGCGGGCGACGCAGGTGTCGCTTGCCCCACCGCATCGGTGTCGCATGCGTTCTGCGGGTGGAGATTGACAGTCTCCAGCTTATTAATTAACAAGTTAATTATATCGAGGTGCCCATGCCGCATCTGACCGTGGAATACTCCGCCAATCTCAACGGCCGCGCCGACGTCGGTGCGCTTTGCGAACGGCTTCTCGAGGTCGCCCTTGGTACGAACCTGTTTGAGGTGGGGGCGGTGAGGGTGCGGGCCATCCGCTGCGAGCACTACTCAATCGCTGACCGCGCACCGGAGAACGCCTTCGTGGATATCAATTTCCGCATTGGCCGCGGACGATCCCGGGCCGAGAAGGAGCAGGCGGGCGCAGCGATCTTCGCGGCTGCGCAGGATGTACTCGGCTCCCTCTTCGCAAGCCCTCATTTCGCGCTCTCGATGGAGATCCGCGAAATCGACCCGGATCTGAGCTGGAAGCGCAACACCATGCATTCCCGGCTGCGCGCTAAATCAAATCAAGGAACCGACGATGGCCAAGCTTGAAGACAACATCGCCAAGGCGGAACGCTACCTTGCCCGCTTCCGTGAACAAGGGGTGCTCAACCAGATCGGCGGAGAAGCCGTGCCGGCATTCGACGGACAGACCTTCGAGACCATCTCTCCCGTCGACCTGCAGCCACTTGCCAAGGTGGCGCACGGCAAGGCCGCCGATATAGACCGCGCGGCACGGGCAGCCAGGGCCGCGTACCCGGCGTGGGCTGCCATGGATGGCGTCACGCGCAAGAAGCTGCTGCACAGGATTGCCGACGCCATCGTCGCACGGGCCGAGGAGATCGCCTTCGTCGAGTGCATGGACACGGGGCAATCGTTGAAATTCATGGCCAAGGCTGCGCTCCGCGGCGCCGAGAACTTCCGCTTCTTCGCCGACCGTGCGCCGGAGGCGCGGGACGGCAGATCGCTGCGCGCCGACGGCCAGGTGAACATCACCACGCGCAGCCCGATCGGCCCTGTGGGCATCATCACGCCGTGGAACACGCCCTTCATGCTGTCCACTTGGAAGATCGCGCCGGCGCTGGCTGCCGGCTGCACCATCGTCCACAAACCCGCCGAGTTCTCCCCGCTGAGCGCGCGCCTGCTGGTCGAGATCGCCGAGGAGGCGGGTCTGCCCAAGGGCGTATGGAACCTCGTCAACGGCTTCGGCGAGGATGCGGGCAAGGCGCTAACCGAGCATCCCGACATCAAGGCGATCGGCTTCGTCGGCGAAAGCCGCACCGGCTCGATGATCATGAAACAGGGCGCCGACACGCTGAAACGCGTCCATTTCGAACTCGGCGGAAAGAATCCCGTCGTCGTCTTCGCCGATGCCGATCTGGACAGGGCCGCCGACGCGGCCGTGTTCATGATCTACTCGCTGAACGGCGAGCGTTGCACGTCGTCCTCGCGTCTCCTGGTCGAGGCGAGCATCTACGATACGTTCACCGCGATGGTCGCCGAGAAGGCCAAACGTATCAAGGTCGGCCATCCGCTCGATCCAGACACGGTCGTGGGACCGCTGATCCATCCGGTGCATGAGGCGAAGGTTCTCGACTATATCGGCATCGGCAAGGCCGAAGGAGCAACCATTGCCGCCGGCGGCGAGAAATTCGACGGCCCGGGCGGCGGATGCTACGTCTCGCCGACGCTCTTCACCGGCGTCGACAACCGGATGCGCATCGCGCAGGAAGAGATTTTCGGACCGGTGCTCGCCGCGATACCGTTTAACGACGAAGCGGAAGCCCTCGCCCTTGCCAACGACGTCCAGTATGGCCTGACCGGCTATCTGTGGACGTCGGACCTCACCCGTGCCTTCCGTTTCACCGACGGTCTAGAGGCGGGCATGATCTGGGTGAACTCGGAAAACGTCCGCCACCTGCCGACGCCCTTCGGCGGCGTCAAGAATTCAGGGATCGGCCGCGACGGCGGCGACTGGTCCTTCGATTTTTACATGGAGACGAAGAACGTCGCCTTCGCCACGAAGGCCCACGCCATCCAGAAGCTGGGCGGCTGAGCTGTGCGCGAGGGCGGAAAACAGATGACAAATTTGCGGGAGGAGGGACCCAATGGGCGAAATAGTAATCGCGGCAAAAGTGACCCATGTACCGACGATGTTGATGTCGGAAAAGCCGGGTCGGGTTTTCGGAACGCGCCAGCAGGCTATCGACGGGCATAGGGAGATTGCCCGTCGCGCCAAGGCGCTCGGGGCGGATACGATCGTCATCTGCGACACCCACTGGGTGGTCAACGCCGGCTATCACATCAATGCAAACGCGCATTTCGAGGGCGTGTTCACCTCGAACGAATTCCCGCAGTTCATCAGCGACATGCCCTTCAAGTTCGAAGGCAACCCCGGCCTTGGCGACCTGATTGCCGAAAAGGCGCGGGAGAAGGGCGTCTATACGCTGTCGCACCATATCGACAGCCTGGAACTCGAATATGGTACGTTGGTGCCGATGCACTTCATGTCGCGCGAAGGCGAGTTCAAAGTGGTGTCGGTTGCGGCCTGGTGCACGGTGCACAGCCACGAATCCTCGCGCAAGCTGGGCGAGGCGATCCGCGAAGCGATCGAGGCAAGCGACAGCAAGGTTCTGCTGATCGCCTCCGGATCACTGAGCCACAAAATCTGGCCCAACGACGACTATGAGGCCAACAACGGCACCTTCACCATCTCGTCCGAGTTCAATCGCCAGGTCGACCTCAGGGTGCTCGAACTCTGGCAGAAGGGGGAGATCGCAACCTTTCTCAAGATGCTGACCGACTATGCGAACTTCTGCTGCGGCGAAGGCTCGATGCATGACACGGCGATGCTGTTCGGCGCCTTGGGCTGGGACAAGTACACCGGCAAGGGCGAGGTGATCGGCGAGTATTTCCCGTCATCCGGCACGGGCCAGGCCAACGTCGTCTTTCCGATTCAATAGTCTCCTCGGGAGCAGATCATGTCTTTGCCCACGCCCAATCTCTACCCGCCATTCAACATCGTGCGCCTCAGCCATGTCGAACTCGGCGTCAGAGACCTGGCGAAGTCGCGCGCCTTCTACGTCGATACGCTCGGCCTGCAGGTGACGGACGAGACGGCCGATGCGATCTATCTGCGGGCTATGGAAGAACGCGGCCATCACTGCATCGTACTGAAGAAGTCAAACGCGTCGGAGGCGCGTGACCTGGGCTTCAAGGTCTATGACGATGCGGAACTCGACAAGGCCGCGCATTTCTTCGCAGGCAAGGGTCTGCCGGTGGAATGGGTGGAGCGCCCCTACCAGTCGCGCACCTTCCGCACCCGCGACCCGCACTGCATTCCGCTGGAGTTCTATTCCAAAATGGACCGGCTGCCGCCGATCCATCAGAAATATGCGCTCTACAGAGGCGTCAAGCCGCTGCGCATCGACCACTTCAACTGCTTCTCGCCGAATGTCGACGAGTCCGTCGCCTTCTACAACGAGATCGGCTTCCGCGTGACCGAATACACCGAGGACGAGGAGACCGGACGTCTCTGGGCCGCCTGGACGCATCGCAAAGGTGGCGTGCACGACATCGCCTTCACCAACGGCACCGGTCCGCGCCTGCACCACACCGCCTTCTGGGTGCCGACGCCGCTCAACATCATCGACCTGCTCGACCTGATGTCGACCACTGGCTGGGTGTCCAACATCGAGCGAGGCCCCGGTCGCCATGGCATCTCCAACGCCTTTTTCCTCTATATCCTCGATCCGGATGGTCACCGCATCGAGATCTACTGCTCGGACTACCAGACGGTCGACCCGGATCTCGAGCCGATCAAATGGGACCTGAAGGATCCGCAGCGCCAGACGCTGTGGGGAGCACCCGCGCCGAGGTCCTGGTTCGAGCATGGCAGCCTCTTTGCCGACACGCCGGTACACGCTTCCGACCTGAAGGCTCAACCGATCATCGCGCCCTAACCGGCGACGAGCCGTCAGCAATGAGACACTGGGCGCGGCCGGCGCTGCGAGGAGACGACCTGACGATGAGACCGCGGCTTTTGAGCTTTCGCCATCAGGGCGTCCTGAAATACGGCCTCGTCGCGGGAGACGGCGTCGTCGATCTGTCGAAGCGACATCCGCAGTGGCAAAGCCTGCGCGAGATGATCGAGGCGGGCACCCTCCTGTCGGTTGCGGAGGAAGGCATGGCCCTGGCCGCCGATGTCCCGTTGTCCGATATCGCGTATGAAATCCCGATCCCTTCGCCGGAGAAGATCATCTGCGTCGGCGTCAACTTCCCGGACCGCAACGAGGAATACAAGGACGGGCAGGCAGCGCCGCCCAATCCGTCACTGTTCATCCGCTTTCCGCGCTCCTTCACAGGACACGACCAGCCGCTGATCCGCCCGCCGGAAAGCCCGCAGCTCGACTACGAGGGCGAGATCGTCGTCGTCATCGGCAAGGCAGGACGGCGCATTCCCGAAGCCGACGCGCTCGATCACATCGCTGCGCTGTCGTTGTGCAATGAGGGCACGATCCGCGACTGGGTCCGCCATGCCAAGTTCAATGTGACCCAGGGCAAGAATTTCGACCGCAGCGGCTCGATCGGTCCCTGGCTCGTTCCCTATGTCGACGAAAGTCAGCTTGCCGACATCCGCCTCGATACCCGCGTCAATGGCGAAGTCCGCCAGAGCGACCGCACCGGCCGCATGATCTTTTCCTTCCGGAAGATCATAAGCTACATCTCGACCTTCACCACGCTGGTGCCGGGCGACGTGATCGTCACCGGCACTCCGACCGGCGCCGGCGCGCGGTTCGATCCCCCGATCTGGCTGAAGCCGGGCGATGTCGTGGAAGTCGAGGCCGACGGCATCGGCATCCTGCACAACGCGATTGCAGACGAGGTTTGAGCCATGCTGACGTACGACCAGATCGATGCCGCGGCGGCCCGTCTCGACGAAGCCGAGCGCACCCGCGTTCAGATCGGGCTCTTGTCCCTGCAATATCCTGAGATCGGCATGGACGACGCCTATGCGATACAGGCCGCCTGGGTGCGAAGGAAGATCGCGGCGGGCCGCGGGGTAATCGGCTGGAAGATCGGGCTGACCTCCAAGGCGATGCAATATGCGCTGAACATCGACATCCCGGATTCCGGCGTGCTGTTCGACGACATGGTCTTCGAGGACGGTGCGACGGTGCCCGGGGATCGCTTCATCCAGCCGCGCGTCGAAGCAGAGGTTGCCTTCGTTATGAAGGCACCCTTGCGCGGTCCCGACATCAGCGTCTTCGACGTGCTCAACGCTACCGACTATGTGGTGCCGGCACTTGAGATCCTCGACACGCGCATCTTGCGCATCGATCCCGAGACGAAGAAGTCACGCACGATCGTCGACACGATTGCCGACAACGCGGCGAATGCCGGCGTTGTCTGGGGTGGGCGCGCCATGCGGCCCGACGACATCGACCTGCGCTGGATGGGCGCAATCGTCTCCCGCAATGGCGAGGTGGAAGAGACAGGCCTCGGCGCCGGCGTCCTCAACCATCCCGCACGCGGCGTCGTCTGGCTCGCCAATCGCCTTGCTCAACACAGCCGCAATGGAATCGAAGCCGGACAGATCGTCCTTGCCGGTTCCTTCATCCGGCCCATTGAGGCACCGCTCGGTTCGTCCATCCACGCTGACTTCGGCCCGTGCGGCACCGTCAGCGTCAATTTCGCCTGAGAAGCGCTCATGAAGTCGCCAATCGACGGAACCTTTTCAGCAATCAGTCGCGCAGGTTGATCTTGTGCATGCCCCCGGGTTGCCGGCCTGCAATCACTGACCTGCCCTCGGATCGACCACTCGATAGTGCCCGGCGAGGGATGCCGGTTGCATAGCAGAGTGGGATTCCGCGCTCCATCAGGCTGCGGCGAGGCCGGCGTCCAGCGCTTCCGCGATCGTGCGCACCTGTCCGGACGTCAGGATGAGAGGCGGCGACAGGATGATGTTCGATCCCGACACGCGCAGCATGACGCCCGCGTCGTAGGCCACGTCCGAGACACGCTTCATGACGCCCTTGTCGGCGGCCTTCTTCGTGGCGCGGTCCGATACCAGCTCCACGGCGGCCATCAGCCCCTTCGAGCGGACATCGCCGACGAGCGGGTGCTTCCGCTTGAGCGCGTCCAGCGCGGCCGCAAGCTCGATGCCCCGCGCGGCGGCGTTTTCGTTGACCTTCAGGCGCCGCGTCTCGGCAAGCGCCGCGAGGCCCGCCGCGCAGCCGACCGGGTGTCCTGAATAGGTGTAGCCGTGGCCGATCGAACCGAAGCTCGTCTTGTCGGCTTCGAAGACTTCCGCGACCTTTTCGCCGATCATCGTCGCCCCAAGCGGGAAATAGCCGGAGGTGATCGCCTTCGCGATCGTCATCATGTCCGGTTTCACACCGAACAGCCGAGAGCCCGACCACGCGCCCGTCCTGCCGAACCCGGTGACGACCTCGTCGGCGATCAGCAGGATTTCATGACGATCGCAGATTTCCCGTAGTTGCGGCATGAAGCTCTCATGCGGCACGATCACCCCTCCGGCGCCCAGCACCGGCTCCATGATGAGTGCGGCGATCGTATCTGCGCCCTGGAACGCGATCTCGTCCTCCAGCGCCCGTACGCAAAGCATGGCCAGCTTCGCCGGATCGGTCTCGTCGAACGGATTGCGGTAGGCATAGGGCGCCGGGATGTGGAAGACACCCGGCATCAGCGGCTCGTAATTGCGTCGGAAATTGGCGTTGCCGTTGACCGAGGCGCCGCCGAAATGGGTGCCATGGTAGCCCTTCTTGAGCGCAACGAACTTGGTGCGATCCCCCTGCCCGCGGATCTTCCAGTACTGGCGCGCCAGCCTGAGCGCCGTCTCCACCGAATCCGAGCCGCCGGAGGTGAAGAAGGCGCGCGCCATGCCCTCGGGCGCGAAGAACTGCGTCAGCTCCCAGGCGAGTTCGATCGACGGTCCGGTCGAGGTTCCGCGGAAGCCGGAATAGTAGGGCAGCGCGTCGAGCTGGGCCGCCATCGCCTGCTTGATCGGATCGCAGCTGTAGCCGAGGTTGACGTTCCACAGGCCGCCGACCGCGTCGAGGACCCTGCGGCCCTCCAGATCGGAGACGTGGACGCCCTCGCCCTTCATGATGACGCGCGGCGGATGGCTGCGCATCTCCGCCGGATGCGCCATCGGGTGCCAGATCTGGCGGGCGTTGTTCTCGGCGAGGAAATTCGTGTCACGCATGTTCGGTCCTCTCGGCGATGCTTTCGGGCAGATCGAGGCCGAGCCCGAAGTGGGCCAGCGCCTCGTTGAAGGAACGGCGCGGATCCCGCACCTCGAAATGGACGGCGCGCATGCCGGCCCGGTCGGCGCCGGCGACGTTGCGCGCCTGGTCGTCGACGAAGACGCAGGCCCCGGCGGGAAGGCCGAGGGCCCCGGCCACGGCGGCATAGGCGCGCGGATCGGGTTTGAGGATGCCGGTATGGGTCGCGTCGACGATCACATCGAACATTTCGAGCAGCGGCAGGCGCTGCCGGAAATCCGCCCCGTAGAAAAGGTCGAGCTCGTTCGAAAGCACGGCGAGCCTGATGCCGGCTGCGTGGGCGACGCGGATGGCGGCATCGGCTTCCGGCCGGACGATCGCCTGCGGATCGGCGCCGCGGGCGCGGCGGACGAAGGTCTCCATGGCCGACCAGTCCTCGCCGACCAGCCGCCCGACCTCCCGGGTACGTTCCATCCAGTAGTCGCGCTCGCTGATCTCGTCCGCCTGCATCCGGCGCCAGAGGGCATCCGTCTCCGGCGAGAACGGCCCGCGCCAGGCGAGCGTGCCGGGCATCAGGCCGAGCGCGGCTTCGGTCAGATCGTGCGTCTCGAACAGCGTGCGGGTGACCACCCCGCCGAAATCGAGAACGAGGGCGGCGGGCCTGCTCATGCGGCGGCCACCCCCGGCTGGATGACGCCCTCGGCGACCCAGCGGTCGAAGATGTCGAGTGCTGCGTCGACGAAATCCGTGCTGTTGATGTGTCCCGCGATTTCGCGGAACTGCGCGTTCGAAGGAACACTGCGGCGCATCTCGTCCATGAAGGCGGCAGTCGCCGCCGGCTCGTGCAGCGGCTCGCCCTCCTGGTCCCATTGCTGGATGCCGCCGGCGGGCAGGATGAAGGCGGTCGGACCGGCGGCCGCGGCAAGCTTGGCGCCGATGGCGCGGGCAATCGCACGGCGCCCCTCGCCGTCGCTCGTCACCGACGCGAGCAGCCGGTTGTGCGCGTGGTAGGGGCGCTCGTCGAAGCGCTGCGGCACCGGCTGCCACGTGGGGAAGTCGACCATGTCGATCGCCCCGGGAGCGACGATCTGCGGCACGCCGGCACGGCCCGCGTTCTCCAGCCGGTCGGCGCCCGACGTCACCACCGAGCCCGACAGGTGGTTGGCGAGTTCCTGCAGGCTGAAATCGAGCACGGCGGCGAAGCCGCGCTGGGCGGCGATCGCCTCCAGCGCGCGGCCGCCCATGCCGGTGGTGTGGAAGATCACCACCTCGTAGCCGCGCCGTTCCAGTTCGGGCTTCAGCGAGACCATGTAGGTGAGGCAGCTCTTGCCAAGCGAGCTGATCCCGACCACCGGTCGCCTGCGGTCGGGCCGCTCGGCCGTGCGCGCGGCGCCGACGACGGCGCCGCAGGCCTGCGACAGGACCGCCCTGCACGTGGAGTTCAGGCCGTACAGGCCGCCCGCCCAAAGGATCATCATCAGGTCGGTCGCGATCCGCTCCGGCGGGATGAGGTGCGAATAGGCGATGGTCGAGACCACGAACTTCGGCACGCCCAGCGGCAGCGCCAGCGCGACGTCGAGGGCGAGATCGGTGCCCATTGTGCCGCCCAGCGCGATGACGCCGTCGATGCGGCCCTCGTCATTGAGCCGTTTCGTCAAGGCCGACGCGCCGGCCGCCATCACCGTCATCGCGCTGTTCTCGTCGCCGAGCGCGACGATGGCGGGGATGGTGGAGCCGCCGGCCGCCGCCACGGCGTGCTTGTCGAACTCGGCCGCGTAGGGAGGATCGCCCAGGACACTGACATCGAGCATCAGCGGCAAGCCGCCGGCCTCGGACACCTTGCCGCGCATGAACTCGAGCTCGTCCGCCTTGGTGTCGCCCGTCCCGATGATCAGGATCCTCGGCTGCATCCGCGCGCTCTCCCCCGTCATGCCGAAGCCCTGCTCTTGAGCGCATTGAAGTCTTCGCCGCTGAGGCGCTCGCTAATCTCCCGCGCGGCGGCAGCCACGGCCCTGCCGCGCTCGGCCGCCGCGGCCTTCGATGTCCGCACGACCGGCGCCGCGATGGCCAGGGTGCCGATGGCGGAACCGCCCGACCCCAGGATCGCCGCAGCGACACTGACGACGCCGTCCTCGTATCCCTGGTCCATGATCGAATAGCCACGCGCCCGGGCCGCTTCGATTTCGCGGAGAACGGCCGCCGGCTCGGTCAGGGTGCGGGCGGTGAAGGCCGCCAGGGGCCTGCCCAGCGCGTCTTTCACCTCCCCTTCGCGGGCATGCGAAAGATAGGCGATCCCCGAAGCCGTCGAGTGCAGGGGAAGGTATTCGCCGACGTCGACGTTGACCCGGTTCGCCCGCGCCGGATGCTCGACGAGGACGGTGAGCAGCGATCCGTTGGCGGCCTCGGCCAGATGCACCGTTTCCGACGTCGCGGCCGATAGTTCGCGGATGAAGGGAAGCGCCGTCTGCAGGATGGGGAAACGCGCCTCGCGGATGCGCGCCAGCCGGGTCAGGCCGGCGCCCAGCCGGTAATGGCGCGTCGACGGATCCTGCTCGACGAAACCATGCCGGGCCAGCGACAGCAGCAGTCGCCGTGTCGTTGCCTTGTCGAAACCCGATCGCCGCGCGATCTCGGTAAGCCCGAGTTCGGGCGCCTGGATGCTGAACAGATCGAGCAGCGAAATCGCCTTGTCAACCGTGCTCAAGTGTTCCCTCCGGCATCGATGTCGCTTCGTGGCGAGAAACAGGTTGACAGGATGCCCGTCGGTTTGCAAGTCTATATTTGAAATAAGGGTTCAAATAATGAACCACCGGAAAAGGGGTCCGTGGGCGCTCCGCCCACACTTGAGGAGAGAACCAATGAGCAAACTGCGAGACGTCCTGCTGACGGGCGCCGTGATGGCGATGATGGCTGTCGGCGCCGCCCAGGCGGAGTATCCGGAGAAGCCGGTGGGCTTCGTCGTTCCCTTCCCGCCCGGCGACCTCGAGGATGTCCTGACGCGCATGATCGCGGAGGACTTCCAGGCGAAGTACGGCGTAGCCGCCGCCGTCATCAACAAGCCGTCGGACGGCGGTCCGTTTCCGGGCGCAGCCGAAGTCGCTGGCGCCCCGGCCGACGGCTACACGGTCGGTTCCTTCGTCGTGGACATACCGGTCGTCGGTCCGGAGGTCGGCATTCCGGCCCTGAACCCGGATCCGTTCGAACCGCTCGGCATCTTTCTCACCTATCCCTTCGTGATCGCGACCTCCGCCGACGCGCCCTACGGCAACATGCAGGAGCTGGCCGACTACGCGAAGGCCAACAAGGTGGCGCTCGGCCATTTCGGCTCGTTCCTGCTGCCGACCCAGGCGACGTTCGCCGCCGCCAAGCAACTCGGCTTCGAATGGGGCACCGAGGCCTCGAACGACGCCCTGGACTGCAATTCGCTCGCGTCCGGCGATTTCGACGTCATCAACACGACGATCCAGCAGGTCCTTCCGTGCCTCGACAAGGTGAAGGTTCTCGCCACGATCACCGACGGTCCGATCAGCGTCGTCCCCGACGCGCCGACGCTCGCCTCCATCGCGCCGGAACTCAACGTGTCGCTCTGGAACGGCCTGTTCGTGCACAAGGACACCCCCGCCGACGTGCGCGAGAAGATCATCGCCGTCGCGAAGGAGACCATGGCCTCCGAGCGCGCCAGGAAGCTCTCGGCGGACACCGGCGCACTCGTCTACTGGAAGGATGCCGAAGCCTCGGTACGACAGATCGAGGCCGACAAGGCGACGATCGCCAAGATCAACGCAATGATCGCCAACTGAAGTTCATCGAAGGGCGGGGACCGATGGTTCCCTGCCCTTCCGGTCAACGGAGTTGGCGCCATGGAACATGACAACGCGACCCCGCATGTCTTCCCGGAGGCGCGGAAGCCCGGCGAACTTTTCTATTCCCTCGTCTTCCTGGCGACGGCCGTTGCCCTCCTTTCCATGATCTTCTGGCAGACGAGCGTGCTGCCGGGAAAGGGGTTCTCCGCCCAGCCGCGCACCTGGCCGTTCATCAGCCTCACCGGAATGACGCTCTTTGCGCTCGCCAACCTGGTGGTCACCAGCCGATCGACACGAACCCCCGGCCGGTGGAGGGAAGTCGGCGTCTGGGTGCGTTCGCTGGAATATGTCGGCTGGTACCTGCTCTACGTCGCGGCGATCCCGGTCATCGGATACCTGGCCGCGACGCTTGCCTTCTGTCTCTTCATGACGTGGCGGTCGGGATACCGGTCCGGCGCCGCCTTCGGCGCCGCCGCGGGATTCGGGCTGTTCGTGGTCCTGCTGTTCAAGTCGCTTTTCAACGTGAAGATCCCGGGCGGGGCGGTCTACGAGTTCCTGCCCGAAACCCTCCGCTACATCATGATCCGCTATTTCTGAGGGCGACATGGACATCCTCTTGTCAGGGTTGGCGATCATCGCCCGCTGGGACGTGATCGCAGCCCTTCTGATCGGATCGATCGGCGGGGTCATGGTCGGCGCGATGCCGGGCGTCGGCGCCGCGGTGGCGATCGCCATCATGCTGCCGGCGACCTTCTCGCTGGAGCCGATCGTCGGCCTGACGGCGCTTCTCGGCATCTACGGCTCATCGATGTTCGGCGGCGCGATCCCCGCGATCCTGATCAACACGCCGGGAACGCCCGTCAACGCGCTGACGACCTATGACGGCTATCCCATGACCAAGCGCGGCGAGGCGCGGCGCGCGCTCGGCCTGGCCTACTCGGCCTCTTTCTTCGGCGGAATCTTCTCGATCTTCTGCCTGATCCTGCTGGCGCCGGTGCTCGCCCGCGTCGCGCCGATGTTCGGAGCGCGCGAGATCTTCCTCGCCGCCCTGCTCGGCATCGTCCTGGTCGTGCTGACGCATCGCGGCCAGATCCTCGCGGCGGGCATGCTGGTCTGCTACGGCATCTTCCTCAAGACGGTCGGCCTCGAGGGGGCGGGCTACACGCAGCGCTACACCTTCGGGCAGACCTGGCTCGCGTCGGGCGTCGACCTGATCGTCGTCGTGCTCGGCCTGTTCGCGTTGAGCCAGGCCTTCATCCTGCTCGCCGGCAAGGACCAGAAGTACGAACTGCCGCCGATTACCAAGACCGGCTTCTTCTCGTCGATGGCGGAGATCCTCCGCTTCAAGCGGGTCGCCACGGTCGCGTCGAGCTTCGGCGTGATCTGCGGGATGATCCCGGGCGTCGGCGAGTTCATGTCGCAGTTCATGTCCTACGGCTACGCGCAGAAGACGTCGAAGACGCCCGAGCTGTTCGGCAAGGGTAATCCGGAAGGGATCGTCGCCTCTGAGGCCGCCAACAATTCCGTGCCGGCCGCAGCGATGATCCCGCTACTGGCGCTCGGCATTCCCGGCGAGGAACTGACGGCGATGATGCTGGCGGTGTTCTATGTCCACAACGTCATTCCGGGACCGCAGCTCTTCCAGAACCAGATGGACTTCGTCGTCGCGCTCTACCTCGCGCTCTTCATCCTCAACGTGCTCGTCGTCTTCTTCCTGCTGGTCGCCACCAATTCGTTGATGAAGGTGATGCTCATTCCGAACCGCTTCCTCGGCATGATGATCCTCACCTTCAGCCTGATCGGCGTCTATTCGCTGCGCAACTCGCTGAAGGACTGCGCCGTCGCTGCCGCCTTCGGCGTGTTCGGCTTCATCCTGAAACGCCTGGAGTGGCCGACCTCGCCGATCATCCTGGGCATGGTGCTGGGCGGCCTGATGGAGGCCAAGCTCAGGACCGCCATGGCGCGCGTCGAGACGCCGTGGGACTTCATCAACCGTCCCATCGCCTTCGTCCTGTTCTCGATGATCGTCATCGCCATCGCCCGTCACGTCATAAGCGCGGTTCGCGACCGCAGGAAGGCGACCCGCAAAGTATGACCAGTCGCGTAACGATGCGCTCCGGGGCGTGGAGCTCGCGCCGCGGGGCCTGTTCATCGACGGTGCGTTCCGCGACGCGGTCGGCGGCAGGCGCCGCGACGTCATCTCGCCGATCGACGGACGCATCCTGACGTCCATCGCCGAAGCCGGCCGGGAAGACGTCGACCTCGCCGTCGCGGCCGCACGGCGCGCCTTCGAAGCCGGCAAATGGTCGCGCGCCGCGCCAGCCGAGCGCAAGAAGGTCATGCACCGCATCGCCGACCTGATCGAGAAGCATGCGCTCGAACTCGCCGTGCTCGGCGTGCGCGACAACGGCACGGAAATCTCCATGGCGCTAAAGGCGGAACCCGGCAGCGCCGCGTCCACCTTCCGCTACTACGCGGAGGCGATCGACAAGGTCTACGGCGAGATCGCGCCCACCGCGCCGAACGTGCTCGGCCTCGTCCACCGCGAGCCCGTCGGCGTGGTCGCGGCGATCGTTCCGTGGAACTTCCCGATGATGATCGGGGCGTGGAAAATCGCGCCCGCTCTCGCGGCCGGCAATTCGGTGGTGCTGAAGCCGGCCGAAGTCGCGTCGCTGTCGCTGCTGCGCCTGGCCGAACTGTGCGCGGAGGCCGGCCTGCCCGAAGGCGTGCTCAACGTCGTCACCGGCAAGGGCTCGGTGTGCGGCGAGGCGCTCGGCCTGCACATGGACGTCGACGTGATGGCCTTCACCGGCTCGGGACCCGTCGGCCGCCGCCTGCTCGAATACTCGGCCCGCTCGAACCTGAAGCGCTGCTACCTGGAACTCGGCGGCAAGTCGCCGAACATCGTCTTTGCCGACGCGCCGGACCTCGAACAGGCGGCGAAGGTCTCCGCCTACGGCATCTTCCGCAATTCCGGCCAGGTCTGCGTCGCCGGTTCGCGCCTGCTGGTGGAGGATTCGATCCATGACGAATTCGTCGCCAGGGTCGCTTCGATCGCCTCCCGGATGAAGGTCGGCGACCCGCTCGACCTCGCCACCGAGGCGGGCGCGGTCACGAGCGAGGACCAGCTCTTCAAGAACCTCGAGTTCGTCCGCCGCGCGGAGGCCGAAGGAGGAACGCTGGTCGCGGGCGGCAGGCGCATCCTCGCCGAGACCGGCGGCTTCTACATGCAGCCGACCGTGTTCGCCGGCATTGTGCCGTCGATGCATCTGGCTCAGGAAGAGGTTTTCGGGCCGGTGCTCGGCGTCATCAAGTTCAGGGACGAGGCGGAAGCGGTCAGGCTCGCCAATTCCACGGTCTACGGGCTCGCCTCAGCCGTCTGGACCTCAAATCTTTCGAAAGCCCATCGGATGGTCCGCGCCGTTCGTGCAGGCGTGGTCCACGTCAACACCTATGGCGGATCGGACAACACGGTACCGCTCGGCGGCGTGGGCCAGTCCGGCAACGGCCACGACAAGTCGCTGCACGCTCTCGACAAATTCACCGATCTCAAAACCGCATGGATTTCGCTATGACCAGCGTACCCGCCAATACGGTTTCCGAGACCATCGACAAGCTGATCGACGCCGAGCAGGCGCGGTTCGCAGCCACCCATCCGCGCTCGGCGCAGGCCTGGGCGCAGGGCCGCGAGCACTTCCTCTATGGCGGCCCGTCGCACTGGATGCGGCGCTGGGCGGGCGGTTTTCCGGTCTATGTCGACGAGGCGGTCGGATGCCATGTCCGCGACATCGACGGGCACAACTATGTCGACTTCTGCCTCGGCGACACCGGAGGCATGTGCGGCCACGCGCCGGAAGCAGCGACGCGCGCCGCGATGAAGCAGCTCCAGCGCGGCACGACGCACATGATGCCGACAGAGGACAGCCTGTGGGTCGGCGAGGAACTCGCCCGACGCTTCGGCCTGCCCTACTGGACATTGACCACCTCGGCCACCGACGCCAACCGGGGTGCGATCCGCATCTCTCGCATGATCACCGGCCGCAACAAGGTGCTGGTCTTTTCCGGCTGCTATCATGGTGGCATCGACGAGGCGCATGTCGAGCTGCACGAGGGCCGTATCCGCATGCGCAACATGATCCATCCCAACGGGGTCGATCATTCGCGCGTCTCGAAAGTGGTGCAGTTCAACGATGTCGGTGCCCTGGAGGAGGCTCTGGCGCCGGGCGACGTCGCCTGCGTCGTCATGGAGCCGCTGATGACCAATTTCGGCATGATCCCGGTCGCGGACGGGTTTCACGACGCCTTGCGCGAAATTACCCGGCGAACGGGAACGGTGCTGGTCATCGACGAGACCCACACGCTGTCCTGCGGGCCGGGCGGCTACACCGCCCTCAACGGCCTGGAACCCGACATCCTCGTGGCGGGCAAGGCGATCGCCGGCGGTATCCCCGCCGGCGTGTTCGGCGTCACGGCGACGGTTGCGGAGCGGCTCTGGCAGATCGTTCCCTACGTCAATCCCCGCCAGCGCCAGTCGTCGCATTTCGGCATCGGCGGCACGCTGGCCGGCAACGCGCTGACGGTCGCGACGATGCGCGCGGTGCTGGAGCAGGTTCTGACGCCCGAGAACTATGAACGGATGATCGCGCGTGCTGGCCGTCTCGCCGACCATGCGCGGGCGGTGATTGCGCGGCACGATCTGCCATGGCACGTCACCCAGATCGGGGCGCGCGCCGAGATCATGTTCAGCCCCCGCCCGCCGCGCAACGCCGCGGAGGTCGCGGCCACCCGCCGGGGTGACCTCGAGACGCTGCTCCACGCGTTCTACATGAACGAGGGCATCCTGGTGACGCCCTTCCACACCATGTTCCTGATGTGCCCGGCGACCGAGGATACGGACATCGACTGCCACACCGAGGTGTTTGGCCGGTTCGCGACGATAGTCGCCGAGACCGGAGTGGCCTGAGACAATGGCATTCGATCTCTCCGGACGCGTCGCTTTGGTGACGGGCGGCGGGCGCGGCATCGGCGCGGCCACGGTCACGCGACTGGCCGAGGCCGGCGCGCGCGTCGCGATCTGCAACCGGACGCCCGAGCCTGCCGAGGAATTGGCGAGCCAACTTGCAGCGCGGGGCCTTTCGGCGCGCGCGTTGAACTGGCCCGGAAGCGGCAGAGGCGAGATCCGCACAATGGTTGACCGCCTTGTCTCCGGCGAGGGGCGTCTCGATATCGCGGTCCACAATGCCGGCGGCTGCCCCTGGGCATCGATCGAGGACCTCGACGAGGAAAAGCTCGAGCAGGCACTGGACATCAACCTCTCGGCCTTCGTCTGGCTCGTGCAGGCCTGTGTGCCGCACATGCGGGCCAACGGCTTCGGCCGGCTGCTCGTGACCTCCTCCGTCTCGGCGCGGGTCGCCATGGGCGGCGGCGCGCACTATTCCGCCGCCAAGGCCGGGGTGAACGCCTACGTGCGCGGGGCCGCCTTCGAGCTCGCCCGCGACGGCATCACGGTCAACGGCGTCGAGCCGGGCTTCATCGCCAAGCCGGGCCGCGGCACGCTGTCGACCGCCGAAAAGCAGGCGGCGATCGGCCGGCACATCCCGATGGGCCGCATGGGCGAGGCCGACGACGTCGCCTTTGCCATGCTCTACCTGGCATCCGCCGAGGCGAAGTATGTGACCGGGCAGACGATCGTGGTTGACGGCGGATCGACGCTCCCCGAGACCGGCTACGCCGTCGAGGATCGTTGGGGGCTCGCATGACGGGACGACTGGACGGCCGCAAGGCTCTGGTGACTGGTGGCGCGACCGGGATGGGCCGCGCAACGGCGGAACTGTTCGCGCGCGAAGGTGCCTCTCTGGTGCTGTTCGGGCTTGGCGGCGAAACCCTCGAAGAAGCGGCCGTCGCCACCGGTGGCGTGGCTGTCCATGGCAGTGTGACCGAAGACGCGGACATCGCCCGTGCCGTCGAAGCCTGTGGCGGCCGGCTCGACATCCTTGTCAACGCGGCGGGTATCATCCTGCTGGACGAGCCGGAAAGCCTCACCGACGACGTCTGGGAACGCAGTTTCGCCGTCAACTCCACGGGCGCGATGAAGGTCTGCCGCGCATCCCTGCCGCTTCTGAAACGGAGCGGGGGTGCGATCGTCAACATCGCGTCGGTCGGCGCCTTCAACGGCAGCCCGGTCAATGCCGCCTATTCCGCGAGCAAGG
>CAYJMY010000095.1:0-17898 GCA_964371125.1 uncultured Mesorhizobium sp.
CTCGACGCCTTCCTCAAGTCGGACCAGGGCAAGCCCTGCTGCGACCTGAAGGGAATGGTGGCGGAGGACCTGGAGATCCTCGGGCCGGGCGTGGGCGCGGGCCTGCGCAAGGAAGACGCCGAACTGAAGGGCAAGATCAACGCCGCGATCAAGGCGATCCGCGACAACGGCACCTACGAGGCGATCACCAAGAAGTACTTCGACTTCGACATCTACGGCGGCTGAGTGCCGCGCCGGGATCGCCCGCGGCTTGCCACCAGCGCCGGTCCCGGATCGGGGCCGGCGCCGGCGGGCTGTGCCGGCTGACAGGACTCGCTTGATCCGGGGGTCGACGCTATCGAGACGCTGCTTCTGACGTTTTCGCAGTCGGGGCTCATCGAGCTGCTTGCCCCCACCCCACCGGGGTGGGGCGGCAACCTGCTGCGCGGGCTCGCCAATTCGCTCCTGATCGCGGTCGGTGCCTTCGGCCTTGGCAACCTGATCGGCATCGCCGGCGCCTGGGGCAAACTCTATGGCGGGCCGGTGGTGCGCGACCTCCTGGAAACCTACACCACGGTCGTCCGCGCCGTGCCGGAACTGGTGCTGATCCTGCTCCTCTATTATGCCGGCACCGACTTGATCGGCCGCCTGCTGGAGGCGTTCGGCTACCAGCGCATCGACATCAACGGCCTGGTCGCCGGCATCGGCGTACTCGGCATCGTCCAGGGCGCCTATTCGACCGAGGTGCTGCGCGGCGCCATCCTCGCCGTGCCGCAGGGCCAGATCGAGGCGGCGCGCGCCTTCGGCATGTCGCCGGGCCTGATGTTGCGGCGCATCACGCTGCCCGCCATGCTGCCCTTCGCCATTCCCGGCCTGGCCAATCTCTGGCTGATCGCCACCAAGGATACGGCGCTGCTCGCCATCGTCGGCTTCAACGAGCTGACCCAGGAAACGCGCCAGGCGGCCGGCGCCACCAAGGCCTATTTCACCTTCTTCATCGCCGCCGGCGTGCTCTACCTCGCCGTCAGCCTCGTCTCCAACGTCTTCATCGGCCGCATCGAGCGGTGGGCCAGGCGCGGCATGCCGGCGGTCGCTGGGGGCGGAAGATGACGACCCTCCCCCTGTCAACGACCATGCGCGCGCGCGGCTGGCTGCAGCCGCACCGGATCGTCCTGCTCGCGGTCGCCGCCGGGCTCGTCCTGCTCGCGGCGCTGACGATGCGATGGGACTGGCTCGCGCAATACTGGGACCTCGCCCTCATCGGCATCTGGCGCACGATCTGGATCCTCGTCGTCACCACGGTGCTCGGCTTCCTGCTCGCCGTGCCGCTCGGCTTGGCCCAGGCCGCTGGTCCGCGCTATCTGGCGATACCGGCGCGCGCCTTCTGCACGGTGATCCGCGGCACGCCGCTGCTTCTCCAGCTGTGGTTGCTGTACTACGGCCTCGGCGCGCTCTTCCCGCAGTTTCCGTGGATCCGCCAGTCGGAACTGTGGCCGTACCTGCGCCAGGCGTGGCCCTACGCGGTTCTCGCGCTGACGCTGTCCTACGCCGGCTACGAGGGCGAGGTGATGCGCGGCGCCTTCGCCGGCGTGCCGCGCGGGCAACTCGAAGCCGCGCGCGCCTTCGGCATGAGCCGGTGGAAGATCTTCCGCCGCATCTGGTTGCCGCAGGCGATCCACCGCGCGCTGCCGACGCTCGCCGGCGAGACCGTGCTGCAGCTGAAGGCGACGCCGCTCGTCGCCACGATCACCGTCATCGACGTCTATGCGGTCGCTTCCAAGGTTCGGCAGGAGACGTTCATCACCTACGAGCCGCTGCTGCTGCTCGCTGTGGTCTATCTCGTGATCACCGGCGTCCTCGTCTTCCTGTTCCGCCGCCTCGAGGCGCGCATCCCGTCGCGGCTCGGATGAGCCCGGTGGTCCTATCGCTCGACGAAGCCCGGCGGCTCTGCGAGCGTGCCGCCATGGCCCTCGGCGCGTCGGCCGAGACCGCGCGATCGCTCGCCGCTTCGGTGGTTGCGGCCGAGGCGGAGGGCCAGGCAACCGTCGGCCTCGCCCATTTCATCGACTACCTCGACGCGCTCGAAGCCGGAAGGAT
The DNA here is from genome assembly GCA_964371125.1 of uncultured Mesorhizobium sp. GTDB lineage: Bacteria > Pseudomonadota > Alphaproteobacteria > Rhizobiales > Rhizobiaceae > DUSC01. The sequence goes on from CAYJMY010000095.1 coordinate 2,077, forward strand.
CGACGGCCGGGCCTCGCCGGTGGTGACCCGGCCGCTGCCGGCGATCTTCCATTCGGATGCGCGAGGCGGCGCCGCGCATACCGGCTTCGACCAGGCTTTCGACGATTTCGTCGCGACGGCGAGGACGCTCGGCGTCGCCGTCTTCGCCCAGCGCAATGCCTTCACCTGCGGCGCTCTCGGCTATTTCGCCGGCCGTCTCGCCGATCGCGGCCTGGTCGCGCTCGCCGCGACCAACGGACCGGCGCTGATCGCGCCTGCCGGCGCGAGCAAGCCGGTCTACTGCACCAATCCGCTCGCCTTCGCCGCGCCGACCGCTTCGGGCGCGGCGCTGCTGATCGACCAATCGTCGAGCGCCACCGCCTTCGTCAATGTGCGCCTGGCGGCGAAAGAGGGCCGGCCGATCCCGGAAGGCTGGGCGATCGACGCCGACGGACAGCCGACGACCGACGCCGCCGCCGCGGTGAAGGGCGCGCTGCTCGCCTTCGGCGGATCGCGCGGCGCCAACATCGCGCTGATGGTCGAAATCCTCGCCGCCGGGCTCACCGGGGCCAACTGGTCGCTCGACGCGCCGTCCTTCACCAGCGGCGGCGACAGCCCGGGTACCGGCCTGTTCGTCGCAGCGGTCGAGCCGGCGGCGTTCGGCCCCGGCTTCGCGCAGCGCCTCGAGGACCATCTCGAGCGGCTGTCGACCGGCTACGGCGTCCATGTTCCGGGCGCGGCGAAGGCCGCTTCTCGCGCGAGGTCGGTGCGCGACGGCATCGCCATCCCGCGCGAGATCTATGAGCGCATTGCGGGAACGGCTCCTCGCGCGCCGCGCTGACGGCGGGCAGTGCGAAGGCCGTTGCCGCAGGCGTCAGACCTTCGCCAGGCAGATGGCGGTGTGGCCGGAGCTGATGAAGCCCAGTTCGCGCGCGGCGGCCTTCGACAGGTCGATCACGCGGCCCTTGACGAAGGGTCCGCGGTCGTTGATGCGCACGACCACGCTCTTTCCGTTGCGCTTGTTGGTGACCTTGACCTTCGTGCCGAACGGCAGGCTGCGGTGGGCCGCGGTCATTGCCGAGGGGTTCATCCGCTCTCCCGATGCCGTCCGCGAGGTCAACGCGTACCACGAGGCGCGACCGCACTGGTTTGCCGAGAAGGCGGGCGAGGATGCGACGGTGAAGGCGACCGAAAGGGCCGCGCCGAGCGCCAGCAGGTTTGTCTTCCGCATGTCCGAGGGGGTACTCCGATGTTGATGTCGGAGCGCGCCTAGGGGCGAAGATTGCGGCGAATGCGGCGTTCAGCCGGCGACAATGTGACGGCGGAACACGTTTCGAGTCGGTCCTGAAACAAAGTGCCAGGCGCCGCCGATGAGGTTTTTCGGCCGGGACGGTCCGGGTAGCGCCGCGACCGGCAGCGCTGGAGGGGCCGGAAAAAGCGAAACGGCGGGATTGTCCCGCCGTTCCACATGCAATCGCTTTCCAGCCGGTGTCAGGGCTTCTGCGCCGTGCCGACGCCGCCGCTCGAGCCGCCACCGGAATCGGCGCCGGCGGCCTTGCCGTTCTTCATGGTCTCGGCGACCCAGTCCGTGTAGTTGCTGAGGCGGGTGTAGACGCCGTAGGCGTTCTTGTGTCCGCACGCCGCGCCGGCGTCGAGCGGTCCTTCGCCCCAGCTGACGATGCCGACCTGGGTCGGGCCGCCGTCACCGGTCAGGAACAGCGGGCCGCCGCTGTCGCCGTTGCAGGCGTCGCGCTCGCCGGTCGTCGTTCCGGCGCAGATCATGTTCTGCGTCAGGGGGTCCTTCATCGTCGCGGCGATCGCCGTCGTGGCGGTCGCCACCGCGTCCTCGGAATAGCGCATGCGTGTCGACCAGCCGCGCAGGATCTCGGTAAGGTCGCGGGCGTAGATCTCCTTGATGCCGGAGTTGCAGGCGGCGTTCTCGACCACGTCGATCTCGACCTCCATCAGGTCGTTCGGGAAGGTCCCGTTCTCCATCATGCCCCAGCCGATCACCGTCGCCTTGCCCGTATCCTGGCTCGGCGAGGCAGGCAGCTTGACGACGGGGGCGCTGGCGGGTTCGGCGAGCTTGATCAGGCCGATGTCGTTGTCGAGGGTCGCGGTGCTGTAGCCTTCGTGGACGAATACCGCGGCGACCTTGTGGCGCTTGCCCTCGGCGAGGTTGGTGGCCTCGGAGAGGATCGTCACCGAAGCCGGGTCGATCGGCGTTTCTCCGTCCGAGAGGCAGTGAGCGGCCGTCAACACCCACTCGGGCGCGATCAGGCTGCCGCCGCAGAACTGCGCGTCGGGCTGCGAGGCCGGGTTCTCGTCGAGCATCTCGCTCGTCAGCAGCGCCACCTGGAACGGCCATTCGCCCTTGTCGGCCTCGTTGCCGCCGAAGACGCGGTCGCCTTCGCCCTTGGCGCTCTGTTCGGCGCGGGCCTGGGGAACGCGCCGCATCGGCGACAGCTCCGGCCGCGTCATGCCGTCGTCGGCGAGCGCAACGGGCGCGGTGGGAAGCGCCGCGGTGAGCGCCAGGAGCGACGCGGCTGCGAGCGGTTTGAACCGGCTATGGATTGTCAAGCTAACCTCCTGAGACTTTCTCTTTAGGATGGGCGAACCACCCCGGCCCCGCCCGTTCGGCGCCATGTAAGACCGCTTCGGTCCATGGCGGAAGCGATTTGTCCGCGCCAATGTTGGATTATTTGCGGCACGTGACGCAACGACAGTTTTCCGCCGCCGTGGCGGGCGGAAACGGGACATGAGCGGCGCATTTCTTCATCGCCTCCGCGGCGTCTCGCGGTAATTTGTCCTTTCCCGACGGCCGGTTTGCTGCGAAACATGCAGTCGGGGACGGGGAAGCTCCCGATCGGTATCGTCCGGAAGGGCGGCCGGATGGGCGAGGGCATCGCCGCGCCGAGCGATTTTTTTGGTCCACCACGATCTGGACATGTTTTTTGAGTTGTGTCCGGCTCCTTGCTGACTTTGGGAGTGTCTCACCATGAAGAAACTTGCATCTTCCGTTATCCTTCCCGCCTTGCTCGCCACCACCATGTGGTCGGGTGCGGCTTACGCGCAGCAATACTCGGGAGGGAGCGAGGGGTCGGGCGAAGCCTCGCGCAGCCCGATGGCCGAAGACTACGTGCTTCGCGACGCAGTGAAGCCCATTGCCTCGCCCAAGCTCGAGGAGGGCGAGGAAAGCCGCGCCGCGCCGATCACCGACGAGGCGGCGATCGTCAACTCGCTGACCGCCGTGGGCCGTTCCCGTGACGGCAAGGAACTGAGGGTCGCTCCGAGCGACGCGCTCAAGTCGATCGTCAAGGAAGAGCTCAACGCGCCGGCCGACGCCAAGAAGACTTCGGCCGAGCGCAAGGCCGAGGATCCGGCCTTCACCGCCGGCGACGAGGCCGACCGCCAGGTGTTCGGCGACGACGACCGCGTCCAGATCAAGAACACCAAGACCTATCCGTTCCGCGTCATCGGCTATCTCGAGGCGAAGTCGACCTCGGGCAACTACGGCAGCTGCTCGGCGACCCTGATCGGCCCGCGCACCGTGCTCACCGCGGCGCACTGCCTCTACAGCCACGACGATGGCGGCTGGCTCGGCGAGTTCGTCTTCGTGCCCGGCCTCAACGGCCCCGACGACGTCCCGTTCGGCGCCTACGCTTATGAGACGGCCTATGTCGTCGAGGGCTTCATCACCAACTACCAGGGCTTCTACGGCTCGGTCGTTCCGTGGGATCTCGGCATCGTCACCCTGTCGGAGCCGGTCGGCGACCAGCTCGGCTGGCTCGGCTACAACAATTTTGACGACCTCGGCGATTTCGCCGCGAACATCGTCGGCTATCCTGGCGACAAGCCGGGCGGCACGATGTGGCGGGCGACCTGCGGCGTGCTCGCCGAAAACATCGGCGAAGACTACTTCCAGTACGACTGCGACACCTATCCCGGTTCGAGCGGAAGCTCGGTCTATGCGATGGATGGCAACAACCAGCGCGTCGTTGTCGGCGTCAACGTCGCCGAGAGTCCGAACGCCAACACCGCCGTTCGCATCAATCGCGCCTATCTCGAATGGATCAACAGCCTGAACAAGTAGGCTGAGGCGGCCGGCGGTGCAGCCGGCCCAACCATTGCCAGGCCGGCGGCGGAGCGATCTGCCGCCGGCTTTGCTTTTCCCCGGAGCGACGCGCATTGCGTGTCTGGCGGCCCCCTGTTTTAATGAAGCCGGTCGCGATCGGACCGCGGGGTGAGCGGGGGCTTGGAGCGAATGCTGAACAGACGGACGGGTGCTGGCGCGCTGCTGTTTTTCTTGTTGACGACGGCTGCGCTTGCCGAGGGATCGGCGACGGGACAGCCCGGAGCCTGGGCCGAGCGGGTGCAGATCCTCTATCAGGAAGACAGCCGCTCGGTGGTCCGCAGGAAGGTCCGCGTCTGGGACCCGCATCCCGGGAAGAACCTCGATTTCGTCTGGGAACCCGAGAAGGGCCAGCCCGGTGGCGGCGTCGGGCAGGACGGCCTCGTATCGGGCAAGGGCAAGCTCGTCTGGCGCGTCCGGGGATCCGCCAGCTACGATCCGCGGACAGTCTTCAGCGCCTATTCGGGCGAGATGCGCAATGGCCGCCCCGACGGCATGGGTCGTCTCGAGATTCGCTCCGGCGAGGTTCTCGAGGGCGCCTGGAAGGCGGGCCAGCTCGACGGCGAGGGCACCCGCATCGACGCGGAAGGCAATCGCTACGAGGGATCGTTCGTCGGCGGCCGGCCCCATGGCACGGGCCGGCTACTGTCGCGCAACGGCGAGATCTATGTCGGCCCCTTCGTCGATGGCCTGCGCCACGGCAAGGGTCGCGTCACGCTGGCCGGCGGAACCAGCTACGAATCCGTGTGGGAACGGGATCGCGAAGTGGGCGGCGGGCTTCCCGACCGGCTCGCCGATGCCGGCGTCGGCGGCCTGTTGCGCGCCCAGTCGGGCGGCGGCCAGGCGGGCAAGGTGGAGATCAGCACCGTCGTCGACCAGCGTATAACCCAGCAGGCCGACATGCAGTACCAGCATCTGGTGCGTGATCAGGACGTGGCGATCTATCCGGTCGACGAGGAGATGAACCACGCCTGGAACGGGACCGGGCTGATCACGACCTCCGACTACGCCTTCAATGCGATCGACTGGGAGGACGCGCCGGCCTTCGTCGAGGTCGATCTCGCCACGACGGACAATTCGCGGGTCAAGCTCGACAGGCTCGAATTGCAGGTATCGGCCAGCGACGCCTTTCGCAAACCGATGCTGTCGCTCGGGAATCACCTCGGCTGCGTCGGTTTCCGCCCCTCCTTCACCGTCTACAACCACGGCTGGGGCGGCGTGAAGAATGCGAGCGTGTCGCTGCGCTTCGTCGGCGAGGGTGGCGAGGGCGAGGGCACGCGCAGCTTTACCCGGCCGATCTCGGACTTCGACAGCGGCACGGACGTCGTCATCAAGGACATCATCGCGGAAGCCGGCGTCGATACGGACAAGCTGGAGAACCAGCGCTTTTCCTGCCAGTCGATGGACAGGCTGAACGTCTGCCGGAGCCAGGTCTTCAATTCGGTCGGCTTCGGCGAGATCGCCGACTACGTCTGGGGCGAAGACAAGCTGTTCACCACGGCGGTCGGTACGTTCGACTACGACTGGAGCGACGACAACGGCAACACCTACCAGGCCAGCGAGTCGTTCCAAGTCGACATCGCCCTCGCCACGATCGAGCTGCCGAAGGAGCTCGCCGAATGCGGCGACGGCTTCGGCGGGTCGCCGGAGGCGCTGCGCTACCAGGACGTGCAGCTCAGGATCGGCGAGCAAAACTACGTCGTCGACCTGCCGCTTCGCGGCAACAAGACCGTGCGCGAGTACACCGCCCGCCTGAAGATGTGGGCGGAGATGTCGTCGTTCCACCAGTTCCAGGCGGTCGCCAGCTTCGCCGACGGCAGCGAGCGGCGCAGCAAGACGGTGAGCCTCTTCTATTACAGGCCGCGCCCGTCGGCATACGAGTCGAGAATGGAGTTACCGATGTGCTACCTTGACCCGACGGGTGGCGGCTGCTGATCGCGACGGCCCATCACGAAGATGCCAACTTCGTCGGCAATCGTGGAGTTCCTTGCTGCTTTGGGAGATCTCGCATGTCCATGATCACGCATAGACTGTTGTGCACCGCAGCCCTCCTCACCGCCCTGTCCGCCGCCCCGGCTTTCGCCGCCGACTATTCTGCCGGCAAGGCGGTCGAAGCCGGCGAGGCATCGCGATCGCTCGGCGGCATAGAGTTCAGGAACCGCAACGCCAAGCCGGTTCCGGGCATCCAGGCCGATCGCAGCGCCAGCCGGTCCGCGGTCGCCGATCCGGCGGCGCTGGAGAAGGCGTTCACGATCATCGGCAAGAGCCGAGACGGCAAGGAGGTCAGGATAGCTCCCGGCGAAAACGTGCTCAAGGCGATCAAGGGGGAGGCCGCGGCGGGCGACAAGCGCGGCGCCCTTGATCCGGCGACGACCGTCGATCCCGAATCCGGCGCGGAGCGTTCGATCATCGGCGGCGACAACCGCGTCAAGATCAGCAACACCAAGACCTATCCCTATTCCACGATCGGCTATCTGGAGATGACCAACGTGAAGGGCGAGGTATGGAGCTGCTCGGCCGCGCTGATCGGCCCGAAGACGATCCTCACCGCGGGTCACTGCCTCTACAATCACGACGAGGAAGGGGGCTGGCGCGACGCGTTCACCTTCTGGCCGGCGATCAACGGGGAGAACGACGTCCCCTATGGCGGTTTCGAATACGACACCGCCTACGTCTTCGAAGGCTTCGTCACCAACTACGACGGCAGCTATGACGCCGTCTGGCCCTACGACATCGGGGTGATCACCCTGCAGCAGCCGATCGGCGATTCGCTCGGCTGGCTGGGCTACTGGAATTATGCGGATCTCGGCGACTTCCAGGCCAATCTTGTCGGCTACCATGACGACAAGCCAGCCTTCACCATGTGGCGGTCGACCTGCACGATCCTCGCCGAAGGGATCGGCGAGAACGACTTCTCGCACGATTGCGACTTCGAGTCCGGCGGCAACGGCGCGCCGATCTATCTCTACGACACCGCGGCCAAGGCCCGCGTCGTCGTCGGCGTCAACATCGGCCCGGCCGGCGACACGAACTGGGCACTGCGCCTTTATCAACCCGTGTACGAGTGGATACAGTCGATCAACCAGTAGTCGCAGGCGTCGTTCCGGTCGCGACCTGCGCAGTCACGGCTTGGCGAGGTCGAACAGATTGGGCAGGTCGAGGGTGCGGACGAAGACCGTGCCTTGCTTGAATACGCGCAGCTCGACGAGTTGGCCCGACGAGCCGCGCCCGGCGGTCTGGTCGAACAGGAAATTGCCGAGCGAATAGATTTCCGCCGTGTCGCCTCCGCCATGCACGACCACTCCCGCGCTCGCCACGTGTGGATGGGCGCCGACGATCGCCGTCACGGAGCGCAGCCGCATCCTGTCGGCCAGTTCGCGCTCGCGAGCCGAGGGCTCCGTCACATATTCCCGTCCCCAGTGAACGAAGGCCACGACTGGCCTTTCGCCGTCTTCCCGGATCAGCCGGTCGAGCAGCGTTTCGGTGACGAGGTCGACCTGCGGCGAGCCGTTGGTGTCGAGGTCGCTGAGCCCCACGATGTCCAGTCCCGGCAGGTCGAGCACGTCTCCCTGTCCGAACCAGCGGATGCCGGCCGAGTCGAGCACCTTGGTTGTCTCGGCATAGCCCGACGGCCCGAGATCCATGGCGTGGTTGTTCGCCAGTCCGGCCCCGACGACGTTCAACCGCTGTAGCCACGCGACCGTCAGGTCCTCCGGCATGGCGAGCGTCATGTCGTCGATCGCCTGCGGCACGTTGGGCAGGATCACGCCTTCGAGGTTGACGACGAGCGGGCGTCCCTTGGTCCGCCGCAGCACCTCCTCGGCGACACGGTCCGCCGATTCGGCATCGAGGAGAGCCCGCTTCATCGAACGGCCGAAATTGGTATCGCCGGCGAGGTAGTAGACAGCGACGTCGTCCGGACTGGGGTGGTTGTGTCCGGGGCCGAACCGCCCGAACAGGATGACCATGTAGCTCGTCGTGCTCTCCGACGCTTTCGCCTCGTACTGCTGCGCGTTGTCGTTGGCGATAACCAGCGGCGCCGCGCCGAAGACCTGTTTCTGCAGCCGCATCTGCACGTAGAGCGCGCCGAGTGAATCGAGGTGGCCCGGTTGCTCGAGCCCGGCAAGCTGGTCGAGCGAGCCCGACGCGATCACGTTGAGCGTCTGCTGATCGCGCAGGCGGGCGGCATGCTGCGGCAGGTAGTGAGAGAAATCGGTCGATTCGAGCACCAGCGTGTCGTCGTCGAGCAGCGGCGCCAGCGCCTCGCCGAGCGCGTCCCAGTCGGCGCGGCGCGTCTTGATCGAGATCGCCACCGGCACAACGAGCGCCTCGGGAAAATAGTGGTGTACGAAGGGCAGCAGCGCGCGCACGCCGTGGTCGCGGCCGAACAGGCACGATTCCTCGACCAGGTCGCTCGCGCCGAGCAGCCGGCTGACGGCCTCCGCGTCGGTCCCGACACGGCCGAGCACCGTGCGGAAGCCGCGCGTCGTGGTCGCGAACGGTTTGACCGACCGGCGGAAATGATCGGGCGACAGGATCACGATGCGCTTGTAGCCGAAACCGGACGCAGCGCGAAAACCAAGCGCCACCAGGCGGTCGGCGAGCAGGTGGTGCGGGACCGTGACGCCGGAGAGCTTCACGTTCGACGGCTCGTGCCCGGCGACCTTTGCGATCGCCGCCTCGAACAGGCCGGCGTCCGGGTAGAACGACGGATAGTCTTCTCCCTGCGCCGGGCAGTCCGGCGATACGGCCGCGGCGCGGGCATCGGCGGTGCCAAAAACCAAAGCGATCGCAAGCAAGCCGGCGAAACAGCGGACCGTGCTACTCCATGCCGCCCACATAGCCGTGATCCTCCCGTGCTCCGTCACGGCCGCGCCAGCAGGATGTTTTCCATGTTGCTGATGAAATAGAACGGCTTCTGCCGCGAACCGGTCAGCCGGATCACCTCGCGGTAGATGTAGTCGGCGAGCCCGAGCAGGCGGATGCCGTCGCCCGAGCTGTTGGCCGCGCCGCGCAGCCCCGCCAGTACCGAATAGGTGAACACGCCGTGGCCGAGTTCGGGCAGCTCCGCCGCCGTGCTGTTCGCCGCCGTCGCCGAGAACACCACGATGCGCGCGTCGGCGGCGTCCTTCTCCAGCCGCGGATTGAACGAATTCGCGGCGTGGCACGTGTCGAGCAGCATGAATCGCACGCCCTCGGCCCGCTCCACCGCCTTCTGGATGTCGGACCAGTCGACCAGCGATGAGCGCTTCCATTTGTCGGGGTCCTGCTTGCGACCGTCCGAGGGGATGAAATAGTAGTCCTCGTCGACATTGATGCCGTGCCCGGCGACGAACACGATGGTCGTGTCGTCGGGGCCGGGCTTGTCGAGGAAGTCCTCGATCTCATCGCTGATCGTGTCCGAATCCGGCTCCAGTATGTCGTCGATCTTGATCACGCTCGAGAGCGCCTGCTCCTTGTCGGGCGTCTCGTCGAGCGCATCCCGGTTGACCAGGACCAGCGTCTCCATGCCCGAGTAAAGCGGCCCCGAGCGCTCGGCGATGACGCGCACCAGTTCCGCCGCATCGTCGACCGGAAAGCGCAGGTCGCAGGAGCGACCGTTGCAGTCGGTCGGCAGCAGCGGATACTTCTCCACGCCGATGGCGATCAGGTAGAGCTTGCCCTTGCGCTTTTCTTCCTTGCGCGTCTTGGCCAGCGCCACGACGCTGCGCTCGGTCAGATAGCCGAACTCGTTGACGCCGGTGATGCTGATCCGGTTCTCGCCATCCTCGACCGGCACCTCGATGATTGTCCGCTTGCCGTCGCCGGAGACGGAGCGCGAGGCGGCATTGCTGACGTTGCGGCTGTTCGACAAGATGGCGAACTCGGCGACGTCGGCCTCGGCCTCGTCGGCACCGACCACCTCGACCGCGACGAAGCCCTCGCGCACGCCGGTTTGGTCCTCGGCGACGCGGACGTCGAACTCGGGCGGGCGGCGCTCGAGCAGGCGGCGCAGTTCGTTGTCGACGCCCGGACGCATTTCGGCCACCGCCTGCCTGGCGCTGCCGAGAATGATCGCCCGGCGCACCATCTCCGGGCTCCACAGGTAGCGCTTCAGCTGCCCGGCGCGGACGAAGCGGGCCTCCTTGTCGAGGCCCTGGTTGACGTGCCAGCCGATCATCTTGTCGCCCTCGTCGGACGAGTAGTAGTAGCCCTGCGGCATCCAGATGACGAACTCCTTGCCGGCAAAGAACATCGAGACGATCAGCTCGCGGGTCTCGAGGTTCCACAACCGCACCGTCTGGTCGGCGCTGCCGGTGACCATCAGCTTGCGTCCGGTCGCCGTGGCGATGGCGTTGATCTCGCCGGTGTGCCCGTCGACGAACTCGCCGGCGATGTTGCCGGTTGCCGTCGAATACTGGATCAGCGTTCCGTCATTGCCGCCGGTGATGACGTCGAGGCCGCCCGCAAGCAGCGTGAAGGCCGCGTGAAGGTAGCCGTTGGTCGCATCGTTCTCGATCGACTGCACGACCTTGCCGCCGTTGGCGATCTCGAGGATGGCGTTTTCCAGATCGTCCGGCCCTCCTGCCGCGGTGGCGAGCGACCAGGCGCCTTCGGCATGGACGGCGCGGTTGTACGGGCCGGCGCCGGCCGGCTCCGGCCGCTCGAAAAAGCGGTCGGTCAGCGGCAGGAGCAGCATCGTCTCCAGCGCCCCCTGGACCTCGGGGCAGGCGACGCGGTCCGGGCATGGATTTGCGCTTCCCCAGGCGACGGCGCTGCCGGCGGGATCGATGCCGACGGCCGTCACCGGCTGGCCCAGGCCGACCATCTCCGCCTGGCGCTCACCCGTCAGCGGGTCCCAGACGTGGATGGCGTGGCGCGTGCCGCCGGCGGTCGCGAGATGCACTCCGTCCTTGTCCGCCGCGCTGGCGAACACCGTCCCGTCATGGCCTCGGTATTCGGTTGTCCGGGCGCCGCTGTCGACGTCGAGCACGACCGTGCGGTTGCGGTCGGCGCAGCGATAACCGCACGAGGCGGCGATGAGCTTGCCGCCGGAAGCGAAGGCGAGCGAGCCGATGTAGAAGTCGAGATCTTCGATTGTCCTGATGAGGCCACCGCTGACGCCGTCGCGGATCTGAACCTCGCCGTGCTCGGTGCCGATGGCGAAGCGGCTGCCATCCTGCGAAACGGCCAGCGCCATGATGCGCACGTCGCGCAGTTCCTCGGCATCGGTCATCGTGATTTCGGCGCTGCTCCCGGTGTCCCACAGCCTTATGCCGTTGTCGGTCGTCACGGCCGCCAGCCGCGCTCCGCCGGCCGCGTAGGCGATGCCCTGGATATGCCAGGCGTCGGCGTCTAGCGTGGTCTCGGCGATCCACGATCCGTCCGCGCCTTTCCGCCAGACGAAGACGAAGCCGTCCTGGCCGGCCGCGGCGAGGTGGCTGCCGTCAGGCGAGAAGGCGACGTCGTAGACGGCGTATTGTGGCCCCTTCAGCGTCGCCTTCAGCCTGCCCGTGCCGAGGTCGAAGAGACGCACGTCGCCATAGGGCGGCCTGTCGCCCAGCCCCGGGCCGAAATAGCCGCCCGCCGCGATCGTCTCGCCATCGGGGGACACGGCGATGGCGAAGACCTTGCCTTCGTTACCCTCGCCGATGTAGCCGCGGATGGTGCGGATCGATACCTGCTGCCGCCAGTCCCAGACGCGGATCGTCTTGTCGTCCGACGCTGAGACGAGGGTGGCGCCGTCGGGCGTGAACGCCACGTCCTTGACGAAGGCGCGGTGCCCTCCGGTGTCGAGGTCGAGATAGAATTCCGGACCTTCAGCCGGGGTCTCGGCGCGCGCGGTCGCAAGGCCGGCGCCGACCAGCAGCCACGTCGCGCAGAGCATCAGGCCAAGCCGCCGCGCCCAGGCGCGCCCAGGTGCCGCCGCAGGCCGGTCCGCGCCTTGCGCCTTCGCCCGCCCCGCCGGGACAACCGTCCTCCCTCCGTGCACGTCTAAGATCCCTTCAGGTAGTCCTCGATCGGCCGCGCATAGGAGTTCGCGCCGGCCTTGCGCTGCTTGGCGATATAGCCGGCAAAATACTGCCAGAAGGAGGCGGCGTAGTCGCGGAAATACGCGTCGGCGATCCTCTGCGAGCAGATGGCGCCTTCGACGCAGAACGCGATCCTGTTGAGGAAGTAGACGACGCGGTCGAACTGGCCACCGAATTCGGCGAGCGGCATCGTCCCGCCACTGGCGGTCATCGCCTCGAGGCCGATGCGGTCGTAGTAGACCGCCATCTCCTTCTCCGTCGGATTGGCGCCGAGCAGGTTCGCATATTTCTCGTTGAGTTCGGAGAGCCGCTGCTTCACCGCCCGCTGCGCGTCTTGGTATTCCGGCTTCTCCCAAAGCTCGACCAGTTCCAGCGTGCGCTGAACGCGCGTCTGCTCGCGGTTGGCAAGGTACTGGTAGATCGTGAAGGCCGCGCCAAGGATGATGGTGAAGCGGACGACGAGCCCGCTCCAGGCATAGAGCCACATGCGCCAGTCACGCTCGGTGAAGGGGTTGGATTCCTTCTTGATCTCGTGGTTGCTCGGCCACGGGAAGCCTTCGGTGGTCTCGGGGAGCTGGGTCTTCTTCTTCGCCGGCAGCACCCCGCTGGCAGCGACCGGCGGACCGGCCTCTGCGACTGGCTTTGCGGGGCGCGCCGGCTTCTTCATTGACAGGTTTCCAGGTCGATCTTGGCCGAAGGATCGAGCACGAGGCCGGGTTCCTCCAGCTTGCGCTTGAGGCATGCGAGCTGCGCGGGAGACACCATGAACTGCAGGTTCGGCTCCTCGACCGTCACGCCCGGCGGCGGCAGGGCCTCGACCACGCCGCGCGTTTCGGGGCACTCGGAAAGATCGACGACGATGGCGTCCTTGCCGGCGCTCTCCAGCTCCTGGTACTTCGCCAGGAAGCAGGCGGCCAGGTCGGAATTGGTGACGATCACCTTGTCGCAAAGGCCGCAGCTGTCCTGCGCCGCGGCCGCCGTCGCCATCAGGAAGGCCGAGGCGACCGCCAGGGACACCGCCTTCGTTCGCGCATCCCTCGGTTTCAAGTTCTTCACCGCAAAAACCCCACTGCCTGTTGTCCCGGCACGCCGGTGCCGGCCGGAACGGAAACGATATTGCACGCCGCCGGCGCGGCGCGCCAGATCAGCTCTGCCGCGGAACGGTTTCCATCGGGAAGATCAGCACGCCGCCCTTGGGGCCGCCCTTGTCGCCGAGCTTCATCGCCGAACGAGTCGCCGGCGCCATGCCGATGTCGTCGAGCATGTTCCACAACCCCGTTTCGCCGGCCGCCGAACGCGTCGCCGGCGGCACGCCGCCCTGTTCGAGGAACTTGAGGTCCTCGATCTCCGATAGCGGCGGCGCTTCGGTCAGCACCGCGATCATCCGCTCCATGCCGTAGCTGGAATCGGTGAACGCCAGCAGGCCTTCCTCGACCTCGGCGCCGGCGACGAGGCGCTGCGCGTCGATGTGGGTGATCGAATAGTCGGAGCCGACATAGAGGATGTTGATGTCGACCAGCTTCGTCGACAGGTTCTTGGCCAGGATATGCACTTCGTCGCCGGGGCTGACGATCGGCACCGTCGCCGGCACCAGCGGCTCGAGCGAGTCGGTGTCCATGCGCCGGATGCGGAACTCGACGCTGACCTGCTCCGGCTTGTAGTCGTTCGCCGCCGCGAGGCGCGAAAGCGCCGTCGCGCGGTAGATCGTGGTGAGATTGGCCGCTGTCGCCTCCTTCAGCTTCGCCGGGTTGGCGACGTCGATCGCCACGAGTGGCGGCCTGGCGCCGTTGGAGACGGTCAGTTCGCCGGACGGCGGCAGGAAGAACAGCGCCGGCGTATCGGCAATGCCGGCGCTGGCGCTGGGCAATGCATTCTCGCGCAGCACCGCAAAGCGAAGGTCGGCTTCCTGGCCCGGATCGACCAGCTGCATGGCGAAGCGCTTGCCGGTCTCTGCCGCCAGTTCGGAGAGCATCGCGTTGACCAGCGCGACCTCGGCGTCGAGGCCATCCGACGGCGCCGGGCGGGCGACCACCAGCTTGTAGTCGATGGCGAGCTCGGCCAGCCGCACATAGGCGTTGGCCGGCAGGTCGGCCAGCTTCAGCGCCGGCTTGCCGTCATGTTCGACCGGCTTCACGGTGCTGGTGAGGTTTTTCGCCGTGACGACTTCGACGAAGCCGATCGTCTCGGCCAGCTCCGAGGTGGGCGAGGGCAGGATGGCGAGCTTCGTGCCGGGCGTCAGCCTGTGCAGCCGACCGGCCTCGATGCTCGCGGCGTTGTCCTTCACGTCGAGCTTCCACTGCATCACCGTGTCGAGCTTTTCCGAGCCGAACACGCGTGCGTCGAGCTCGCCCTCGAAAAGCGGAGTCGGCCGCTGCCGGGAATCCGCCGCGTATTGTTGCAGCACGGCATGGCCGAGCTGGCGGTAGGTGATGTTGGGGTTCTCGGCCAGCTTGGAGAAGATCGTGTAGGTGAACAGGCCGTATTTCACAGCGTCCTCCGCGCCCTTGGGCAGCGGCATCTCCGGCGTCGTCTCGATGGTCTGTGCGGCGTAGAAGGCGACCAGCCCGCCCTTGGCGATCGATTGCCCGCCGCTCGGGGTTTCCAGGGTAAAGGCGGTGGTCCGCTCCTGCTCGGCGCCGACGCCACGCGTGCCCTCGGCCGCCTCGGCCGAACGCATCTCCGACTCAGGGATGCCGAGGTCCTGGAACTCGACTTTGCGCTCGGCGACGGCGTCTTCGCCGACCGGCGCGGCGCGCGTCGCGGTTCCGGAATGGCAGCAGTCGAAGATCGTCCAGACGAAGGCACCCTTGGTGCGGATGGCGTCGAGGGCGGCGCCGATGTCGTCGTCCACCAGTGCGTTGGGCACGCCCTTCTCGCGGTTCTCCCACTTGCCGGTGTCGGCCGGCAGGAAGATCTCGTCCAGCCCGTCGCTCTCGTTGCCCGCCTTCATCTGCGGCTGCTGCGCGCCGTGGCCGGAAAGGTGCAGGTAGACGAAGTCGTCGCGCTTGAGGTCTGGATTGTCGGCGATCGCTCTCAGCGCGGCGAGGATGTTGGCGTGGGTCGGCGAGCCGGCCGCGCCGTCGACGCCGTCGGCGAGCAGCGTCACGTTCTCCGGCTTGAAGGCCACCGGGGCGGATTTGGTCAGGAAGTCGCGGACCAGCACCGCATCGTGGTTGGGGCCGACCAGCGAAACCTTCGGCGGCAGGTTCGGATAGGCCGTGCAGGCGATCAGCAGCGCGTGGTAGGTGCGGTCCGCCGCGGCGGCCGGAAACGCGCGCAATGCGCCCGCCGCGCCCAGCGCCGTCGCGCCGAGCAGCACGACGCGTCTGTTCATGGTCAGCATGTCAGTTCTCCCAAGCCCGTTCTTCTTTCCCGTACGTCAATTGTGTCATCGAACAATAGGGCAGTATTTTGAATGCGCGGGTGGAGTTCAACCTTATTCGCCCGCATCGGCCGCCGATCAGCAAGACGTGAGAATTCGCGTCTGGAATCATGGGGATGGCGCAAACTGCCGAAAACCGTCCGCCAGCCTCGCGAAGACCGTCCCGAAGCGCGATGAACAAGCGGTTCATCGGGCGTTCAGCCCGGTGTGGCGGAGTTGCCTTATTTCGCTTCTCGTCCCCGGTGGGATCAGATTAACAGGCTGCTGAAAAACCTCCACCGTTTCGGGATTTCGTGATTCACGCCGGTTGGTTTTCG
>CAYJMY010000096.1:0-17761 GCA_964371125.1 uncultured Mesorhizobium sp.
TTGCCCTTCCTGGCATGCACCGTGTTGAAGTCGTGGCGGATGAGCACGCCGATGATGAAGATGATCGAGGCGATGATCCAGTTGAACTCCGTCGCGAAGGCGAGCGGGTAATGGTTGGAGAGCATCAGGAACACGACCGGCAGCGTCAGGTAGTTGTTGTGCAGCGACCGGGTCTTGGCGATCTTGCCGTATTTCGGGTCGGGCTTGCGCCCGGCGATCAGGTCGGCCACGACGATCTTCTGGTTGGGGATGATGATCATGAAGACGTTGGCCGACATGATCGTCGCAGTGAAGGCGCCGAGATGCAGGAAGGCGGCGCGGCCGGTGAACAGCTGCGTGTATCCCCAGGCCATCGCCACCAGGATGGTGTAGAGGACCAGCATCAGCGTCGTGTCGTTGTTGCCGAGCGGCGACTTGCACAAGAGGTCGTAGAGGATCCAGCCGAGCGCGATCGAAGCGATCGAGATGCCGATCGCCACCGGCGCCGAGACGTCGAGCACGTTGCGGTCGATGAGGAAGAGATCGGCGCCGGCATAGTAGACGACGCAGAGCAGGGCGAAGCCGGTCAGCCAGGTCGAATAGGCCTCCCACTTGAACCAGGTGAGATGCTCCGGCATCTGCGCCGGCGCCACCAAGTACTTCTGGATATGATAGAAGCCGCCGCCGTGGACCTGCCATTCCTCGCCATGGGCGCCGGCCGGCAGGCCCGGCCGCTGCCGCAATCCGAGATCGAGCGCGACGAAGTAGAAGGACGAGCCGATCCAGGCGATGCCGGTGATGACGTGGAGCCAGCGGACGGCGAAGCTCAGCCATTCCCAGAAGATCGCGAAATCCATCATGCCGCCGCCCTCGCGCACTTCGCACCCCATGACTTTACGGCCTCAGGCACAATGGAAAAGGGCCCACCGTCGCGATGACTTTCAAAAAAAAATGGAAAATACTACCGTTCCGGAAACGTAAGCCGCCTCACAGTCAACACGGTCCCGCGCATGGCCTATCTCGACAACATCGCCGTCTTCGTCCGCGTCGTCGAGCTGGGCAACCTGTCGGCGGCGGGCCGCGACATGCGCATCTCGCCCGCCGTCGCCTCCAATCGCATCAAGGAGCTGGAGAAGCACCTTGGCGTCCGGCTTTTCAACCGGACGACGCGCCAGCTGATGCCGACCGAGCACGGCAACGTCTTCTACAGCGGCGCCAAGCAGGTGCTGGAGGCCATCACCGAGGCCGAAGCCGCAGTCAGCGCGCTCTCCGGCCAGCCGCGCGGCACCATCCGCGTCACCGCGCCGCTCGGCCTCGGGCGCCGGCTGATCGCTTCCGGGATCCCCGACTTCCACGACCGCTTCCCCGACATCGAGGTGCGCCTGCGCCTGTCGGACCACAATGTCGACATCCTGCGCGAGGGAATCGACGTCGCCTTCAAGCTCGGAGTGATCGAGGATTCCAGCCTGCGCCTGCGCGGCATCATGGAGTGCGAGCGCGTGCTGGTGGCCTCGCCCGCCTACCTTGCCGCCCGCGGCGAGCCGACCGAGCCGGGCGAACTGATCGGCCGCAGGCACGACTGCCTGATGCTGCGCTATCCCGGCGTACGCGAGCACAGCTGGACGCTGCGCACGCCGGCCGGCATCGCCAAGCTCGAGGTCCACGGGCCCTTCGATTCCGACGACGGCGACGTCCTGACCGGCTGGGCTCTGTCGGGTCGCGGCATCGTCAACAAGCCGCGCTTCGAGGTCGAGCCCTTCATCCGCGACCGCCGGCTGAAGGTGATCCTGCCGGACGCGCCGCCGACGCCTGTACAGCTCGCCGCCGTCTATCCGCACAAGAAGCTCCAGGACCCGAAGGTGCGCCTCCTGCTCGACTTCATGGCCGAGCGCTGCCAGCGGCTGATCCGCAATATCCTCGCCGGCCGATGACCGGCGTACCTGCGGTCGGCACTGCGTTCTTGATGCAGGACAAGGCCCGCCGATCGCACGCCGCTAGTGTCCCCTCCCAGGGAATGAACCGGGGGACGCGGGGTATGGCGATGGTCTCGAGGCGGAGTCTCCTTTTTTCGGGCGGCGCCGCGCTCGCATTGCCCGTGGCGGGCTGCGGCGGTGGCCCGAGCCCCTGGGACGAGGCGGCGGCGGAGACCTGGGCGACGCTGGCCGCCGATGCCTCCCTCGCCGAACTCGTCCGCTACGCCACGCTCGCGGCCAACAGCCACAACACGCAGCCCTGGCGCTTCGCCGCGACAGAGAGCGCCGTCACCATCCTGCCCGATCCCTCGCGCCGCACCCCGGTCGTCGATCCCGACGACCATCACCTCTTCGTCAGCCTGGGCTGCGCCGCCGAGAACCTGTCGATCGCGGCGGAAGCGCGCGGGCGGCGCGCGACGATCGGCTTCGATCCCGCCGGCGACGGCAGCGTCGCCGTCGCGCTGGAGCCTGGGCCGGCGGCGGAGACGCCGCTGTTCGTCGCCATCCCCGAACGCCAGTGCACGCGCTCCGACTATGACGGCCGCGCCGTGCCTGCCGCCGATCTGGCGCAGCTCGAGGAAGCCGCCCGCAGCGACGGCGTCGATCTCGTCCTGATCAGCGAACCGGCGCGCATGGCCGCCGTGCTCGACTACGTCGTCGCCGGCAACACCCGCCAGGTCGAAGACCCGGCCTTCGTCGCCGAGCTCGGCCAGTGGCTGCGCTTCAATGCCGGCCACGCCGCGGAAACCCGCGACGGCCTCTATTCCGCTGCATCCGGCAATCCGACGACGCCGGCCTGGCTCGGCCGGTTGGTGTTTCCTTGGATCTTCTCTGCCGGGTCGGAAAACGACCGCTACCGCAGCCAGATCCGCTCGTCGTCGGGCATCGCGATCTTCGTCGCGCGGGAGGAGGGCAAGGCCGGCTGGGTCGAGGCCGGGCGCAGCTATCAGCGCTTCGCCCTGCAGGCGACTGCGCTCGGCATCCGCAACGCCTTCGTCAACCAGCCTGTGGAGGTGGCGGAGGTGCGCGCCGAGTTCGCCTCGTGGCTGGGGCTCGGCCGGCGGCCGGATCTCGTCGTCCGCTACGGCTACGCGCCGCCCATGCCGAAGTCGCTGCGCCGTCCGGTGGCCGAAATCATGGCGTGAGCGGCCGGACGCGTTGCGTCAGTTGACCCGCGCCAGCGCCGCGACGATCTCGGCGGCTGCGAGCGCGGCGATCACGGCGGGACGCTTGTCCTTCACGTCGCCGCCGATCGGGCTGACCAGCCGCGCCAGCGCGGCTTCGTCGCCGCCGGCCGTCTTCAGGTACCAGCTGCGGAGGGTCGCGCGCTTGGTCTTCGAGCCGATCATGCCGACATAGGCGCCGTCGTCGCGGCGCAGCGCCTCGGCGACGATGAGGAAGTCGAGCGCGTGGTCGTGGGTGAGAACGACGTAGGCCGCTCCTGCGGGAGCCTCGCGGACCATCTCCTCCGGGACGGGCGTGAGCCTCGTCTCGACGCCGGGCGGCATGTCGTCCAACGCCTCGGCGCGTGTTTCGACGACGATCGTGCGCACCGGCAAAAGAGCCAGCGCCGCGGCCAGCGCGCGGCCGACATGGCCGCCGCCGAAAACGAGCACGGTCGGGTTCGCAGCGTCCTCCCGCTCGGCGCGGCGCTTTACCTCCTCGCGCAACCTCCCGTCGAGGCGCCGTACCGAGACCGTCACCCGCCCGCCGCAGCACTGGCCGATCTCGGGGCCGAGCGGGACGTCGAGCATTGCCGTGGCCCGACTCTGGGCCGCTTCGTCGGCCGCATCCGCGAGCAGGGCGCGCGCCCTGTCGATGGCCATGAACTCCAGCTGGCCGCCGCCGATCGTGCCGAAGGTCCTCTCCGGCGAGACGAGCATCCAGGCGCCCGCCTCGCGCGGTGTCGAGCCGAGCGCCGTGGCGACCTCGACCAGCGCCGCGTCGGGCGCGGCGTCGAGGAAGCGAGCGAGGTGGGCATAGACGGTGATCATTCGTGGAACAGGTCCGAATGCGTACCGGTCCGTGCCAGCCGCAACTCCTTCCCGGCGATCCGATACACCAGCAGCCAATCGGGTTCGATGTGGAGGTCGCGGTAGCCCATCCGGTCCCCCCACAGCGCTTGATCGCGATAGGACTCGGGAAGGGTCTCCTCGTTGATGAGAACCGTCAGCACGGTCCTGAGCTTCGCCATGTCCTTGCCGCGTTTCTCCAGCCTCTTCACGTCACGCTTGAAGCGGCTGGAAATGACCGGCGTCAGCATCGCTAGATGCCAAGGTCATCGAACAGGTCGTCCCCGCTGCCGAATCGGCGGCCGTCGCCGGCCTCGAGTTCCCTGATCGCCTTCGCCGTCGCCGGCTTGGCCACCTTGACGTCGAAGGGCAGCTTCTGCTCCTGCGCGATCCGGATCATCAACAATCTGATCGCGTCCGAGACGGAAAGCCCCATCGCGTCGAGGGCCGCCGTCGCGCGCTCCTTGGTGCGCGCGTCGATCCTTGCCCTGACCACTGTGTCCGATGCCATCGCAATACCTCCGGTCGATGCGGAGTATGTAGCTACAATGTAGCCAAACTCAATGGCCCGCCTCTTCCTTCAGCCGTTCAATCGCCATCAGCACGCGTTCGGGCGTTGCTGGGGTGTCGAGGCGCGGGCAGATCTTGTGATCCGCCACAGAGGCCACCGCGTCCGACAAAGCATGCAGCACCGACATCGCCAGCATGAAAGGCGGTTCGCCCACGGCCTTGGAACGATGGATGGTCGGCTCGTGCGCCTCCGGCCAATCGGCGAGCGTGACGTTGAACACTTTTGGCCGGTCGGAGGCGAGCGGGATCTTGTAGGTCGACGGCGCATGCGTTCTCAGGCGGCCCTTCTGGTCCCACCAAAGCTCTTCGGTGGTCAGCCAGCCCATGCCCTGGATGAAGCCGCCCTCGATCTGGCCGAGGTCGATGGCGCGGTTGAGCGAGCGGCCGGTTTCATGGAGGATATCGGTGCGCTCGACCACGTATTCGCCGGTCAGCGTGTCGACCGAGACCTCCGAGCAGGACGCGCCGTAAGCGTAGTAGTAGAACGGGTGCCCCTCGCCCTTGTCGCGGTTCCAATGGATCTTCGGCGTCCTGTAGAAGCCGGCCGCGGAAAGTTGGACACGCGCCATGTAGGCCTGCTGGACCAGGTCGGCGAAGGCGATCTCCTGGTTGCCGACGCGCACGCGGTTGGGCAGGAACACGATCTGGTCCGCGGGGACCTGATACTTGTCCGCCGCGAAATCGGTGAGGCGATCGCGGATCTGCCGGGCCGCGTTCTGCGCCGCCATGCCGTTCAGGTCGGAGCCCGACGACGCGGCGGTCGCCGAGGTGTTGGGCACCTTCGCCGTGGTCGTCGCGGTGATCTTCACCTGGTCGATGTCGATCTGGAATTCTTCCGCCACGACCTGGGCGACCTTGACGTAGAGCCCCTGCCCCATCTCGGTGCCGCCATGGTTCAGGTGCACGGAGCCGTCGGTGTAGACATGCACCAGCGCGCCGGCCTGGTTGTAGTGCGTGGCGGTGAACGAGATACCGAACTTCACCGGCGTCAGCGCCAGGCCGCGCTTGATCCAGCGGCTATTGTTGTTGAAGGCGGAAATCTCGCGCCGGCGGCGCGCGTAATTGCTCGACGCCTCGAGCTCGGCGACGATGCGGTGGATGATGTTGTCCTCCACCGTCTGGTGGTAGGGGGTGACGTCGCGGCCGGCCCCGTCGCCGGCCTTGCCGTAGAAGTTGAGCTTGCGGATCTCCAGCGGGTCCTTGCCGACGGCGAAGGCGACCTCGTCGATGACACGCTCGGCGCCGACCATGCCCTGCGGGCCGCCGAAGCCGCGGAACGCGGTGTTGGAGACGGTGTTGGTGTAGAACGGCGCCGAGCGCGCGTGCACCGCCGGCAGGTAGTAGGCGTTGTCGCAGTGGAAAAGCGTGCGGTCGGTGACCGGCCCGGAAAGGTCGGAAGAGAAGCCGCAGCGCGCCGCAAAGGTGTAGTCGACGCCGAGGATCGCACCTTGGTCGTCGAAGCCAACCTCGTAGTCGACGACGAAATCGTGGCGCTTGCCGGTCGCGGTCATGTCGTCGTCGCGGTCGGGGCGGATCTTTACGGCGCGGCCGAGCCTCTTCGCTGCGATCGCGGCGAGCGCGGCGAACTGGTTGCCCTGCGTCTCCTTGCCGCCGAAGCCGCCGCCCATGCGGCGGATCTCGACGGTGACCGCGTGCGAGGCCACGCCGAGCGCATGCGCCACCATATGTTGCACCTCGCTCGGGTGCTGCGTCGAGGAATGGACGGTGACGTCGTCGTCCTCGCCGGGAACGGCCATGGCGATCTGGCCTTCGAGGTAGAAATGGTCCTGGCCGCCGATACGCATGCGGCCCTTCACGCGGCGCGGCGCCGAGGCGATCGCGCCGGCCGCGTCGCCGCGTTTGAGCGTCAGCGGCGGCGTCACCAGCGTGTCGCGGTCGGGATCAAGCCCGCCGACGTCGAGCACGGCCGGCAGTTCGTCGTATTCGACGCGGGCGAGGCGGCAGGCGCGGCGGGCCTGCTCGCGCGTCTCGGCGATCACGCAGAAGACCGGCTGGCCGTGGAACTGCACCTTGCCTTCTGCGAGCACCGGCTCGTCGTGGCGGCCGGTCGGCGAGATGTCGTTCTCGCCGGGCACGTCCTTGCCCGTCAGCACGTCGACGACGCCCGGCGCGGCGCGCACGGCCGAGAGGTCCATCGAACGGATCGTGGCGTGGGCCACCGACGAAAGGCCGAGGCAGCCGTGCAGCGTACCGGCCGGCTCCGGCATGTCGTCGATGTAGACCGCCTGGCCGGTGACGTGCTTGTGCGCCGAATCGTGGCGCTGGTCGGTGGCGACGCGCCCGACGATCTTCGCGGACTTCAGGTCGGGCTTCGCATGCCGGTTCATGTCACGCCGCCTCATGCCGCTTGACGGTGTACGGCGCCTTCTCGCCGACCGTCTCCAGGTAGAAGCGCATCAGAAGGTTCCGCGCCGCGAGCGCGCGGTACTCGGCGCTGGCGCGCATGTCGGTGAGCGGCGTGAAGTCGACTGCGATGGCGGCCATCGCCTCGGTCACCGACGCCTCGGTCCATGGCCGGCCGAGAAGCGCGGCCTCGACGGCCGCCGCCCGCTTCGGCGTCGCCGCCATGCCGCCATAGGCGATGCGGATCGCTTTCACCGTGCCGTCCTTGGCCAGTTGCAGATGGAAGGCGCCGAGCGTCGAGGTGATGTCCTCGTCGCGGCGCTTGGTGACCTTGTAGGCGGCGAACCTGGCGCCGCGCGAAGGCAACGGCACCTTCACCGCCTCGACGAATTCGCCCGGCCGGCGGTCCTGCTTGCCGTAGGCGACGAAGAACGCCTCCAGCGGAATCTCGCGGTGGCGGCGGCCCTTGCGCAGCACCAGCGTCGCGCCGAGGGCGATCAGCGGCGGCGGCGTGTCGCCGATCGGCGAGCCGTTGGCGATGTTGCCGCCGATGGTGCCCATGTTGCGCACCTGCTCGCCGCCGATGCGGTCGACCAGCGCGCCGAAGGCCGGGATGCGGCGGCCAAGCGTCTCGCGCGCCTCCGTGTAGGTGACACCGGCGCCGATGGTGAGCACGCCGTCGGCCTCGACGATCGACTTCAGCCCGTCGAGCCCGCCGATGAAGATCACCGGGCTGATCTCGCGCATGAATTTCGTCACCCACAGGCCGACGTCGGTGGCGCCGGCGACGACAGTCGCGGACGGGTTCTGCTCGATCACGCGGGCGAAGTCGTCGACGTCGGCCGGGATCACCAGCCTGCGGTCGCCCGCTCCGATCTCGACGCGGCTTCCGTCGCGCAGCGCGGCGAGCCGTTCGGCGATCGCCCTGCGCTCGGCGGCCAGCGGGTCCTTCGCCGCCTTGCCGTAGTCGGACACGGCGCGCGCGGCGCGCACGATCGCCTCGTAGCCGGTGCAGCGGCAGAGATTTCCCTGCAGCGCCTTCTCGATTGCCTCGTCCGACGGCTTCGGATCGCGCATCCACAGCGCGTAGAGCGACATGACGAAGCCCGGCGTGCAGAAGCCGCACTGCGAGCCGTGGAAGTCTACCATGGCCTGCTGCACGGGATGCAGGCGTCCGTCGCGGCCGGAGAGATGTTCGATGGTAACGACATGCGTCGCGTCGAGCGAGCCGAGGAAGCGGATGCAGGCGTTGACCGGCTCATAGACGAGCGTCCCGCCCGACAGCCGTCCGACGAGCACGGTGCAGGCGCCGCAGTCGCCCTCCGCGCAGCCTTCCTTGGTACCGCGCAGTGAGCGCTGTAGCCTGAGATAGTCGAGCAGCGTCGCGTCGTGGGCGACGTCGGCGAGCGTCACGTCCTCGCCATTGAGGATGAAGCGGAGTTCGCAGCGGACTTTCGCCTTCGCCATTTCAACTGCCCCGGTAGGTTGAGAAGCCGTAGGGCGAGACGAGCAGCGGCACGTGATAGTGCGTCTCTTCCGCCATGCCGAAGCGGATCGGCACCTCGTCGAGGAACATCGGATCCGGCAAGGGAAGACCCGAGGCGCGGAAATAGTCGCCGGCCGAAAAGACGAGCTCGTAGGTGCCGGTCTGAAAGACCTTGCCCTGCAGCAGCGGCGCATCGCAGCGCCCATCGGTGTTTGTGACGGCGTCCTTGATCTTCTCGTGCGACTTGCCGCTGACCCGGTAGAGGGCGATCTTCATGCCCGCCGCCGGCTTTCCCGTGGCGGTGTCGAGGACATGGGTCGTCAGTCGTCCGCCGGCGCCATCAGCCATTCCGGTCTCCTCTCCCACCCCTTATAACGGGATCGTCGTCCAAGCCGCGATTAAAGGATACGCGGCATGGGGGCGGAAGCGGAAGGCCCGGAAAAGAGTTTCAAAAATATTGGTGGGAATGCCTCGGTGGCCGCCTCGGCTATCCTTGCGGGGCGATCCGGCGACGCCGGCGGCGGAGGAGACATGCGCTACGTCCGTGACATGAGGGGCTACGGGCCCAATCCGACCGATGCGCAATGGCCCGGCGGCGCCCATGTCGCCGTCCAGTTCGTCGTCAACTACGAGGAGGGCGGCGAGAACTGCGTGCTCCACGGCGACGCCGCTTCCGAGGCGTTCCTCTCCGAGATCGTCGGCGCCCAGCCATGGACCGGCATGCGCCACTGGAACATGGAATCGATCTACGAATACGGCGCCCGCGCCGGTTTCTGGCGGATCCACCGCATGTTCACCGAGGCCGGCGTGCCGGCAACCTGCTACGGCGTCGCCACCGCGCTCGCCCGCTCGCCCGACCAGGTCGCGGCGATGCAGGAGGCCGGCTGGGAGATCGCCTCGCACGGGCTGAAGTGGATCGACTACCGCAACCACCCGATCGAGGACGAGCGCCGCGACCTGGAGGCGGCAATCGCGCTGCACGCCGAGGTCACCGGCGAGCGGCCGCTCGGCCTGTATGTCGGCCGCACCTCGGACAATTCCGTGCGCCTGGCTGCGGCGGAAGGCGGCTTCGCGTACATCTCCGACACCTACGACGACGACCTGCCCTACTGGCTCGATCATGACGGCCACGGCAATGCGATCCCGGCGCAGCTCGTCATCCCCTATACGCTCGACGCCAACGACATGCGCTTCGCCACCGCGCAGGGCTTCAACACCGGCGACCATTTCTTCGCCTACCTGAAGGACGCCTTCGACACGCTCTACGCCGAAGGCCGCGCGGGACGTCCGGCGATGATGAGCGTCGGCCTGCACTGCCGGCTGGCCGGCCGCCCGGGTCGCGCGGCAGCGCTCGCCCGCTTCATCGACTACGTGAAGGGCCACGAAAGGATCTGGCTGCCGCGCCGGATCGACATCGCCCGCCACTGGCGCGCGCACCACCCCTACCGGCCGCTGGCGCTCAGGCCCTCGCGCATGGACCGCGAGGCCTTCGTCGCGCGCTTCGGCGGCATCTTCGAGCATTCGCCGTGGATCGCCGAGCGCGCCTTCGACCTCGAACTCGGCTCGGCACACGACAGCGCCGGCGGGCTGCACAACGCGCTTTGCCGCGTCTTCCGCACGGCGTCGGAGGACGAGAGGCTGGGCGTGCTCAGGGCCCATCCCGACCTCGCCGGCAAGCTCGCCCTGGCGAAGCGGCTCACCGCGGAATCGACCGCCGAGCAGGCGTCGGCGGGGCTCGACGCGCTGACCGACACGGAGCGGGCGCGCTTCACCGAGCTCAATTCGGCCTATGTCGCCGCCTTCGGCTTCCCCTTCATCATCGCCGTGCGCGGGCTGACGAAGGGCGACATCCTCGCCGCCTTCGAACGCCGCATCGCCAGCGACCGCGCGGCCGAGTTCGCCACCGCCTGCCGCCAGGTCGAACGCATCGCGCTGCTGCGCCTCCAGGACATCCTGCCCCGATAAAGGACCAACCATGCCCGGGCCCCTCTACGTCGCCCCGACGGGCGGACACCCTCCGCAGACCGACCTGCTCACCGGCCGGGCGGTATTCACCGAAGCCTATGTCGTCATCCCGAAGGGCGTGATGCGCGACATCGTCACCAGCAACCTGCCCTTCTGGGACAAGACGCGCGTCTGGGTGCTGTCGCGGCCGCTGTCGGGCTTCGCCGAGACCTTCTCGCAATACATCATGGAAGTATTGCCGGGCGGAGGTTCGGACCGGCCGGAGCCGGACGCCGGTGCCGAGGGCGTGCTGTTCGTCATGGAAGGCGAGGTGACGGTGACGCTCGCCGGGGCCTCGCACCGCCTGCAGCCGGGCGGCTATGCCTTCCTGCCGCCGGCCTCGGGCTGGAGCCTGCGCAACACGGGCAGCCAGCCGGCGCGCTTCCATTGGGTGCGCAAGCGCTACGAGACGGTCGAAGGCATCGACGTGCCGGAAGCCTTCTTCCGCAACGAGCAGGACATCGTGCCGCTGTCTATGCCCGGCACCGCGGGGCGCTGGGCGACGACCCGCTTCGTCGACCCCGACGACGTCCGCTACGACATGCACGTCAACATCGTCACCTTCGAGCCCGGAGCGGTCATCCCCTTTGCCGAGACGCATGTCATGGAGCACGGGCTCTACGTGCTGGAAGGCAAGGCCGTCTACCGGCTCAACCAGGACTGGGTCGAGGTCGAGGCGGGCGACTTCATGTGGCTGCGCGCCTTCTGTCCGCAGGCCTGCTACGCCGGCGGGCCGGGGCGCTTCCGCTACCTGCTCTACAAGGACGTCAACCGGCACATGAAGCTCGGCGGGGCGGCGCTGCGATGAGCGGCGTCGTCGTCGCCCGGCCGCTGACGCGCGCCGCCTTCGCAGCGTATGGCGACGTCATCGACAAGGGCGGCGACGACCACTACCCGATCAACGCCGGCAAGACCGAGCGCTTCCACGACCTCGCCCGCGTCGAGGCGGCCGGGCCGGAGGCGCGCGTGCTCGTGTCCATCTTCGCCGGCACGCCCTACGACTTCCCGCTCCAACTCGGCATGGTCGAGCGCCATCCGCTCGGCAGCCAGGCCTTCATGCCGCTCGGCGGCCGGCCCTACCTGGTCGTCGTCTGCGCGGACGGGCCGGACGGGCCGCAGCGGCCGGAAGCCTTCGTCGCCCGCGGCGACCAGGGCGTGAACTATCCGCCGAACCGCTGGCACGCCGTGCTGACGCCGATCGGCGAGGCGCAGGACTTCCTCGTGGTCGACCGCGGCGGCGGCGGCGTCAACCTCGAGGAGTTCCATTTCCCCGAGTCCTACGAAATCCGCCTGCCGAAGGAACTCGCCCCGTGAGCGACGCCTCCCTGATCGACCGCCTGTTCGACGTCATCGAGAACGACATCGTGCCGAAGACCGCGGAGGGCGTCGCCCGCGGCAACAAGCTGTTCGGCGCCGCGATCCTGCGCAAGAGCGACCTTTCGGTGGTCGTCGCCGAAACCAACAACGAGATGGAGAACCCGCTCTGGCACGGCGAGGTACACGCCCTGAAGCGCTTCTACGAACTGCCGAAGGCCGAGCGGCCCGACCCGAAGGACTGTATCTTCCTCGCCACGCACGAGCCCTGCTCGCTGTGCCTGTCGGCGATCACCTGGACCGGCTACGACAATTTCTACTTCCTCTTCAGTCACGAGGATTCGCGCGACAGCTTCGCCATCCCGCACGATCTGCGTATCCTCAAGGAAGTCTTCCGCCTCGATCCGGGCGGCTACGCGGCCGAGAACGCCTATTGGAAAAGCTATTCGATCCGCAAGGTGGTGCGCACGCTGCCCGAGGCCGAGCAGGCGCGCCTCGAGGCCCGGCGCGACGTCATCGCCCGCCGCTACGACGAACTGTCGTCCGTCTACCAGGCGAGCAAGGACGACAACGACATCCCGCTGGCGTGAGCGGTTGCGCGCGACCGCTCGCGGCGCAAATGGCAATCTCCGCGGCGGTACTGGACCTTGCCGGCGGACTACCGCTCGTGTCTCCATCACGATGAGGAGACACGCATGAAGACCGTCACCAGTTTCCCGCGCCAGGTGGTCGAGTTCCCCGACGTCGGCATCGTCATGCCCGACGGTTGCCGGCTGTCGGCGCGCATCTGGATGCCGGCAGACGCGGAGGGAGACCCGGTGCCGGCGATCCTCGAGCACCTGCCCTACCGCAAGCGCGACGGCACCATCGCGCGCGACCAGCTGACCCATCCCTGGTTCGCCGGCCACGGCTACGCCTCGATCCGCATCGACATGCGCGGCAACGGCGATTCCGACGGCCTGATGGACGACGAGTACTCCGACCAGGAATGGCAGGATGCCTGCGACGTCATCGCCTGGGCGGCGGCGCAGCCCTGGTGTTCCGGCACGGTCGGCATGATGGGCATTTCCTGGGGCGGCTTCAACGCGCTGCAGGTCGCAGCGCTGCGGCCGCCGGCGCTGAAGGCAATCGTCACGCTATGCTCGACGACCGACCGCTACGCCGACGACATCCACTACAAGGGCGGCTGTCTGCTCGGCGAGAACCTCGGATGGGGCGCGACCATGCTCTCCTACTCGTCGCGGCCGCCGGACCCGGCGATCGTCGGCGAACGCTGGCGCGCCATGTGGCTGGAGCGGCTGGACAACGAACCGTTCCTCCCGGCACTGTGGCACGCCCACCAGACCCGCGACGCCTATTGGAAGCGCGGCTCGGTGTGCGAGGACTACGGCGCGATCGAGGCCGCGGTGCTGTCGATCGGCGGCTGGCACGACGGCTATCGCAACACGGTCTCGCACCTCGTCGAAAACGTTTCGGCGCCGGTGAAGGGAATCGTCGGCCCGTGGATCCACAAATACCCGCACTACGCCGCGCCAGAGCCGCGCATCGGCTTCCTGCAGGAGGCGCTGCGCTGGTGGGACCGCTGGCTGAAAGGCGTCGACAACGGCGCCGAGCACGACCCGGCCTACCGCGCCTGGCTGATGGACAGCGTGCGCCCGGCGCGCTGGCACGCGGAGCGCCCCGGCCGCTGGATCGCCGAGAAGTCCTGGCCGTCGCCGTCGATCGAGCGGCGCGAAGTCGCGCTCGCCTTGCCCGAGGGAAGACCTGCCGTCGTCGCCTCGCCGCAGGATTGCGGCCTCGCCGGCGGCGAGTACTTCCCCTTCACCTTCGGCCCCGAGCTGCCGGGCGACCAGCGCGACGACGACGCGCGTTCGCTGTGCTTCGACCTCGACGTTCTGACCGAGCCGCTCGACATCGTCGGCGCGGCGGCGGTGCACCTGGCGGTCGCGTCCGACCGGCCGCAGGCCAACACCGTCGTGCGCCTGTGCGACGTCCATCCCGACGGCGCCTCGGAACTGATCGCCTGGGGCGTGCTCAACCTCACCCACCGGGCCTCGCACGAGTTCCCGGAAGCGCTCGTGCCGGGCGAGACGGTCGACGCCACTGTCGTCCTCGACCAGTGCGCCTATCGCGTGCCGGCCGGGCACCGGCTGCGCGTAGCGATCTCGACCGCCTACTGGCCGATGATCTGGCCGTCCCCCGAGCCGGTCAGCCTGACCCTTTCGGCGGCGACGCTCGCCCTCCCGGTCCGTCCGACGGCTGCCGGCGACGAGTGGACGTTCCCCGCACCGGAAGGGGCCGCGCCGTGGCGCACCGAAACGCTGCGCAAGTCGTCCTCCCGCCGCACCGCCGAGCGGGACCAGGCGACCGGCGTCGTCACCCTGACCATCGCCGACGATTTCGGCGCGGTGCGCGATCTCGAGCACGGGCTCGCCCACGGCAGCGCGGTGCGCGAGACCTGGACGATCGCCCCCGACGATCCGCTGTCGGCCTCGGTGGACATCGCCTGGTCGCAGACGTTTTCGCGGGACGCGTGGTCGGTACGCACCGAGACGACGTCTTCAATGCGCGCCGACGGGGAGAACTTTCACCTGCACGGCAGCATCCGCGCCTACGAGGGAGGAAAACTGGTCTTCGAACGGGATTTCGCCGCGACCCGGCGGCGCGACCACATCTAGAAACGACCCGTCGGAGAACGGGATTCCCAGCCGGGGCCGTCTGGTCCACGGCCGACATGCGATTTACGCCACGGAATGTCGTATTCGGCCTTGCGACCTATGCACGGTTGCGGTCAATATTCCTGTCACAACAATCATAAAAAATACCCTGGTCAGTGCCACGGAGTGAGGAGCACCAAACAATGTCCAACGAACTCGAATTCCTGAGCCGCCGCGTCGCAGCAGGAAAACTGAACCGCCGTGACTTCCTCGGACGCGCCGCCGCAATCGGCGTCAGCGCGACCTTCGCCAATTCGCTTCTGTCGACCGCAGGCTACGCCGAGGAGCCAGTCAAGGGCGGCGTACTCAAGGCCGGCCTGGTCGGCGGCGAAGCCACCAACAGCCTCGACCCGGCGAGCTTCCTCAGCCAGGTCCCCTATTCCTTCGGCCGCGCCTGGGGCGAGCTCCTGCTCGAGCTCAAGTCCGACGGCGGCCTGGAGTACCGCATCGCCGAGGAGTTCGGCGCTTCGGCGGACGCCAAGGAATGGACCTTCAAGATCCGTAAGGACGTCGAATTCCACAACGGCAAGACCGTTACCGCCGAGGACGTGCTGGCGACGCTCGAGCGCCACTCGGACGAGAACTCGAAGTCCGGCGCGCTCGGCGTGGTGAAGGGCATCGACCGCATGAAGGTCGATGGCGGCAACCTCGTCATCACGCTCAAGGAAGCCAACGCCGACCTTCCCTACCTGCTCGCCGACTACCACCTGATCATCCAGCCGGGCGGCGGCAAGGACAAGCCGGACGCCGGCATCTCGGCCGGCCCCTACAAGGTGGCGGTCAACGAACCGGGCGTGCGCTACGGCGGCGAACGCTTCGCCAACTACTGGAACGCGGCCAACTACGGCCATGCCGACCAGATCGAGATCATCGTCATCAACGACGCGACGGCCCGTACCGCGGCGCTGCAGTCGGGCCAGGTGCACATGATCAACCGAGTCGAGCCGAAGATCGTCGATCTCGTCAAGCGCGTCGCCGGCGTCACCATCCGCAACGTCTCGGGCGCCGGTCACTACGTGTTCATCATGCACTGCAACACGGCGCCGTTCGACAACAACGACCTGCGCATGGCGCTGAAGCTCGCCATGGACCGCCAGGAGATGGTCGACAAGATCCTGCTCGGCTACGGCTCGGTCGGCAACGACTTCCCGATCAACGCCTCCTACCCGCTGTTCCCCGAG
The DNA here is from genome assembly GCA_964371125.1 of uncultured Mesorhizobium sp. Lineage (GTDB taxonomy): Bacteria > Pseudomonadota > Alphaproteobacteria > Rhizobiales > Rhizobiaceae > DUSC01. Next base: position 15,601 of record CAYJMY010000096.1, read on the forward strand.
GGCATCGAGCAGCGCGCCTACGATCCGGAGCAGGCCGCCAGCTACTACAAGAAGTCCGGTCATTCGGGGCCAGTGCTGCTGCGCACCTCGGAAGTCGCCTTCCCCGGCGCGGTCGACGCCGCGCAGCTCTACCAGCAGCAGGCGGCGAAGGCGGGCATCACCATCGAGGTGAAGCGCGAGCCGGGCGACGGCTACTGGTCGGAAGTCTGGAACAAGCAGCCCTTCTCCACCTCCTACTGGGGCGGACGTCCGGTGCAGGATCAGATGTACTCGACGGCCTACCTGTCGACCTCGGACTGGAACGACACCCGCTTCCTGCGCGAGGATTTCGACAAGGTCATCATCACGGCGCGCGCCGAACTCGACGAAGCCAAGCGCCGCGATCTGTACCGCACGGCGGCCATGATGGTGCGCGACGAGGGCGGCCTGATCCTGCCGATGTTCAACGACTTCATCGACGCGAGCGGCCCGAAGGTCGGCGGGTGGACCGAGCATCGCTCCGGCGAGATGATGAACGGCTACGCCCTGTCCAAGTGCTGGCTGACGGCGTGACCCGGTCCGGACACGGGGGATGTCCGCGCCCGTCCTGAAACTGGTGGCCCAGCGCGTCAGCCTGGGCCTCCTTCTCCTGCTTGCGGTCTCGGTGTTGATCTTCACCGGGACCCAGCTGTTGCCCGGCGACGTCGCCCAGGCCATTCTCGGCCAGTCGGCGACGCCGCAGGCTCTCGAAAACCTGCGCCGGGACCTCGGTCTGAACGACCCGGCCTACATCCGCTACTTCAACTGGCTGGGCGGCGTGCTCACCGGCGATCTCGGCGTCGCGTTATCGAACGGCCAGGACATCGCCACTCAACTGGGCAAGCGGCTCGGCAATACGCTGTTCCTCGCCTCGGTCGCGGCGGTCGTCTCGGTGCCGCTGTCGATCCTGCTCGGCCTGCTCGCGGTGCGCTACCGCAACCGCTGGCCCGACAAGCTGATCTCCGGCACGACGCTGATCTCGATCTCGCTGCCCGAGTTCTTCATCGGCTACCTGCTCATCTATTTCGTCGCCGTCCAGCTTGGCTGGTTCCCCAGCGTTTCCACCGTCTACGAAAGCATGAGCTTCGGCGAGCGCCTCGCCGCGGTGGCGCTGCCGGCGGCGACGCTGACCCTCGTCGTACTCGCCCACATGATGCGCATGACCCGCGCGGCGATCCTCAACGTCATGCAATCGGCATACATCGAAACGGCTGAGTTGAAGGGGCTTTCGCAGTTCGACATCATCCGAAAACATGCCTTCCCCAATGCCGTTGCGCCGATCGTCAACGTCGTCATGCTCAACCTCGCCTACCTCGTGGTCGGCGTGGTGGTCGTCGAGGTGATCTTCGTCTATCCCGGCATGGGCCAGTACCTCGTCGACCACGTCTCCAAGCGCGACGTGCCAGTGGTGCAAGCCTGCGGACTGATCTTCGCCGCCGTCTACATCAGCCTCAACATCATCGCGGATGTGGTTGCGATCGTCGCCAACCCGCGCCTGCGCCACCCGAAGTGAGGACGCGGCGATGCTGAAGCTCTCCCGCATCCCGGCCAGCGCGGCGATCGGCATCATCATGACCGGCGCCTTCGTCTTCGCCGCGGTCTTCGCGCCGTGGGTGGCGCCCTACGGCGAGGGCCAGATCGTCGGCAGCCTGTGGCAGCCGTCCTCCGCGGCGCACTGGCTGGGCACCGACAACCTCGGCCGCGACCTCCTTTCCCGCATGATCTACGGCGCGCGCACGACGCTGTTCATCGCCGCGCTCGCCACGGCGCTGTCCTTCACGATGGGCTCGATCCTCGGCTTCACCGCGGCCGTCATCGGCGGCTGGATCGACCAGGTCATGTCGCGGCTGGTCGACCTGCTGATGTCGATCCCGACGCTGATCTTCGCCCTCGTCGTGCTCTCGGTCCTGCCGGCCAACACGCTGACGCTGATCCTCGTCATGGGCGTGCTCGATTCGACGCGCGTCTACCGGCTGGCGCGGGCCGTCGCCGTCGACATCAACGTCATGGACTTCGTCGAGGCGGCGAAGCTGCGCGGCGAAGGCCGGGGCTGGATCATCTTCCGCGAGATCCTGCCCAATGCGCTGTCGCCGCTGGTCGCCGAACTCGGCCTGCGCTTCATCTTCGCGGTCCTGTTCTTGTC
>CAYJMY010000097.1:0-17758 GCA_964371125.1 uncultured Mesorhizobium sp.
GGGGAGGGGGACCGCCAAAGGCGGTGGAGGGGGCGTCGTCGACGCCATACGCGATGCCCTGCCCCGTTCCGGGTGGAGAGGATGGGCGTCCGGCTTGGCTCAGATCGGCGTCAGCCGGTGGAAGCGCGAGCGCTCGTAGAGCAGCGGCGCGCCGTCGCCGAGGCGGATGTCGACGATCTGGCCGATGAAGACCGCGTGGCTGCCGGCGTCCATCCGTTCGCGGACTTCGCAGCAGAACGCGACCAGCGCGTCCTTCAGGATCGGCAGGCCGCGATCGTCCTCGTCCCAGTCGCCGATCGAGAACTTCTCCTCGCCGGTCACCCCGCCGGCCCCGGCGAAGCGCAGCGCCAGTTCGCAGGACGGGTCGGGCAGCAGGTTGATGTTGAAGAACCCGCTCTCGCGGATGCTGGCGCAGGTGCCGGTCTTGCGGTTGACGCAGACCAGCAGGCTCGGCGGCTCGGCCGAGACCGAACAGACCGCCGTCGCCGTGATGCCGCGGCGCTCGGCCTCCGAGCGGGCGGTGATGATCGTCACCGCCCCCGGGAAACGGCCCATGGCCGTCCTGAACGTCTGGGGATCGACGGCCATGCCCATCGCCTCAGGCCGCCCGCAGTTCGGCGAGGTAGGACGCGGCGGCGTTCGGATCGGCGAACCACGGGAAGAAGTCGCGCGGATCATCGAAACCGTTGGCCATGCGATGCGCCAGGCTGGGGACCGCGCCTGCCGTGCCCATGATCTCGAGAATGAAGGGCGGCGGCGGCAGGAGCAGCATGTTCGTCCAGGTCACCACCCACTGGGCGTAATCCCAGAAGGCATCGAACGTGCCCTGCATCCAGGCGGCGTCGAAGGGCTTGTCGCCGCGCTCGAGGATGCGCTTCAGATAGACGGCGGCGGCCTTCGAGGCGTTGTTCGACCCCTGTCCGGTGATCGGATCGTTGAGGCAGACGGCATCGCCCAGCCCGAGCACCTGGCGGCCCGACGGCAGCGTGCCGACGGGATGGCGGATGGTCGGCGGGAAGCGGCCGGCGAGGATGCCGTTGGCGTCGGTGAGTTCGACGTTGCGGCAGCGCGCCGCTTCCCAGGGCAGGAAGGTCTCCAGGATCCTCTTCGATGTCGCCAGATGCTCGGCAGGGGTCTTGACGTCGCCCCAGCAGTCCATCGGCCCGCCGGGAACGCCCTCGAACACCATGATCTCGCAGGCGCCGGTCGTCGTCAGCGCCGGGAAGACGAAGTATTCGCCGACGCCCGGGATCAGGTTGAAGCAGACGGCCGAATGGACGGGCCGCGGCGTCATGCCGGTGACGTAGGTCAGCGCCAGCGCGCGCATCGGCTTGTCGTAGGCCGACTTCTCGGCATCGCGCTCGAAGAGACGGCCGATCTCGCCCTTGCCGGAGGCGACGATGACCAGGTCGTCCTGGCGTGTGTAGAGTTCCAGGTCGGAGATGCCGGCGTCCTTGATGGTGATGGTGCCGCCGAGCTTCTCGAATTCGGCCATCCAGCGCGGGATCTTGACGCGCTGGTCGACCGAGTAGGCATTGCGGTCGAGCCGGCCGACCCAGTCGACGACCTTCTCGCCGGGCTTCTCGGGCGAGGGAACCATGAAGTTGATGCCTTCCACCGGCGGGCAGGTGTCGGACCAGAAGTCGATGCCGAGGTCGCGCTCGTTCTGCACGGCGTTGTGGAACATGCACTGGCTGGACAGCACCTTGCCGCTTTCGATCTCCTCGGCGGTCCGGTTCTGCACGACGCGCACCTTGTAGCCATTCTTCAGAAGGCCGATGCCGAGCTGGAGGCCGGACTGGCCGCCTCCGATGATGGTGATCTTCTTCATGTTCTCCTCTTTCCCCTATCGGTGTTGTTTTCGTTGTCTTTGTCTGTTTCGCGGGTCGCCGCTCGGCTCATTCCATGAGCAGCGGGATCGCCGGGTCGGCGCGCTCCGGCCCCATCGCCGTGTAGCCGCCGTCGACGCGGATATCGGTGCCGGTGATGAAGCTCGCCTCGTCGGAGCACAGGAACAGGACGGCCGCGGCGACCTCTTCAGGATCGCCGGTACGCCTGAGCAAATGGAACGGCGCGGCGACGCGGTCGGTTTTCTGCCGGTCGCCGCCGGTCAGCTGGTCCATGATGTTCGACCAGGTCCAGCCCGGCGAAACCGCGTTGACGCGGATGCCCTCGGGCGCCAGGTCCATGGCCTGGTTGCGCGTCAGCTGCAGGATGGCGGCCTTGGAGACGGGATAGATCCAGCGGCCGGTCTGGGCGACGCGGCTGGAGATCGAGCCGAAATTGACGATGGCGCCGCGGTTCCTGGCCAGTTCCTCGCGGGCCGCCTGCATCAGCATGATCGAGCCGACGATATTGACGTCGAAGCCGTCCAGCCACTCCGCCCGCGTCGAGGCGGCGCCGTTGTCGACATAGGTGCAGGCGACGTTGACGAGGAAGTCGATGCGGCCGAACTCGTCCTTCGTGGCTTTCACCAATTCGGCGATCTGCCCGTCGTCGCGCAGGTCGGTCGCCTTGAAGGCGACGCCGTCGCCGGCCATCGCCGCGCCGGCCTCGGCGTTGATGTCGGCGACCATCACCCTGGTCCCCGCCTCGCGGAAGGCGGCGACGACCGCCTGTCCTATCTTCGTCGCCCCGCCGGGTACGATGGCGACTTTTCCGTCCAGACCGCGCATGCCGCTCCTCCTCGATCGCAATCGAGGCGGAGGATTTCGGCGAAGCGGGTCCGCTCGCTATCCGAAAAGCGCAACGGCTATCCGGATCGTGAAAAAATCGTTACGCGATGGGCCGCCGCGCTGGTAAGGTCGCCGCCGTGGATGAAGGCCCATGTCCTGCGCATTCCGGAACGGGAAACGCCATGCAGCCTCGAGTTGACGTGCCGCTCGGCGAGCACACGATGTTTCGCAGCGTCGACCTCGACGAGGCTCGCGAGCGGGTCTCCCGGGTGTTCTGCGACCACAAGCTGGAAACGATCGGCCGCACGAGGTTCGACGCGCGGCACAACCACTTCGCCGGCGAGCGCCTGTCGCTGAACTACATCGAATATGGCGGCAAGACCCTGATCGCGCCGGGCGAGCTCGGCAACTTCTACCTGCTGCAGATCCCGCTCGAAGGCGGCGCGGCGATCCACAACGGTTCCTATCACTACTATTCCCACCCCGGCATGGCGGCGATCCTCAACCCGCATCTCGCCACGACGATGATCTGGGACGAGCGTTGCCGACAGGTCCTGGTGTGGGTCGACCGCCGGGCGATGCAGGAGCACCTGTCGGCGTATCTCGGCGCTGCGACGGGCAAGCCGCTCACCTTCACCGGCGGCATCGACCTCACCACGGGCGAGGGCGCGCGGCTCAGGCAACTCGTCCTGCATCTCGTCGAGGACGTCGACCGCGGTAATCCGCCGATCGGCAACGGCAGCCTGATGGCCCGGCAGATCGAGGCCGCGGTGATGGCCGGCCTGCTCGACGCGCAAGCACACAACTACCGCGGCGCCACCGGAAGTTCCGCGGCGCGGCTGGCGCCGCGCCAGATCCGCCAGGCCGAGGAGTTCATGCTCGCGCATCTCGACCGGCCGATCGACCTCGACGACGTCGCCCGTTCCGCCGGGGTCAGCACGCGCGCCCTGCAGATGGGTTTCCGCGATTTCCGCGACACCACGCCGATGAACTTCCTGCGCGACGCGCGGCTCGATCACGCGCACCGCGACCTCCAGTCCGCGGCGCCGGGCCTGACGGTGACCGACGTGGCGCTGCGCTGGGGGTTCAATCACTTCGGCCGCTTCGCGCAGATCTATCGCACCCGCTACGGCTGCAGCCCGAGCGAGACGCTCGCCGCCGCCAAGGCCGTCGGCTTCGCCGAATAGGCGAGAGCACGGCACCGCCCTTCGCGGCATGAGGCGCGGGCCCGACCGGTCGTCGCGGCTTTCGTGGGGTTCGGGAGAGTGGTGATCCCGACAGGAATCGAACCTGTGACCTACAGATTAGGAATCTGTCGCTCTATCCTACTGAGCTACGGGACCACGCGCGCCCCTCATAGACGGTTCGGCTGCCCGCGCCAAGCGTTTCCGTGGCGGCGAGGAGCGCGGTTGGCGGCCGGCCGCCATCAGGCGGCGAGCGTGGTTTCGGCCAGCCTGATCCAGTAGCTCATGCCGTGCGGGATGGCGTCGTCGTTGAAGTCGTAGGCGGCGTGGTGGAGGTTGGCGGTGTCGCCGTTGCCCATGAAGATGAAGGCTCCCGGCCGCGCCTCGAGCATGTAGGAAAAATCCTCGCCGCCCATGACCGGCGCCATGGCGCGATTGACGCGGGCGTCGCCGGCGACCTCGGCGGCGATGTCGGCGGCGAGCACGGTCTCGTCGGCGTGGTTGAAGGTGACGGGATAGTTGGCGTCGTAGTCGACGGCGATCGAGGCGCCGTAGGCCGCGCCGATGCCGGCGCAGATGGCATGGATGCGCTCGCGCGCCAGCGCGGCGACCTCCTTCTTCAGGGTGCGCACCGTGCCGGCGATCTCGGCTTGCCCGGGAATGATGTTGTAGGCGTCGCCGGCGTGGAACTTGGTGACGGTGACGACGAGCGATTCAATCGGGTCCGTGGTGCGCGAGACGATGGTCTGAAAGGCGCCGACCAGCTGGCTCGCCACGACGATCGGGTCGACCGTGCGGTGCGGCATCGCGGCATGGCCGCCCTTGCCGGTGATGGTGATGGTGAATTCCGCGGTGGCGGCCATGATCGGGCCCGGCCGGATGGCGAATTGGCCGACGGGCAGGCCCGGCATGTTGTGCATGCCGAACACTTTCGTGATGCCGAAGCGCTCCATCATGCCTTCCTGGACCATGATGTTGCCGCCGCCGCCGCCCTCTTCCGCCGGCTGGAAGATGAGCGCCACGGAGCCGGCGAAATTGCGGGTCTCGGCGAGGTACTTCGCCGCGCCGAGCAGCATGGCGGTGTGCCCGTCATGGCCGCAGGCGTGCATGACGCCGGGCGTCTCGGAGGCATGCGCGACGCCGCTCGCCTCTACGATCGGCAGGGCGTCCATGTCGGCGCGCAGGCCGATCGTCGGCCCGGCGCCGAGGCGGCCACGGATCACGGCGACGATGCCGGTCTTGGCGAGGCCCGTGACGATCTCGTCGCAGCCGATCTCGCCGAGCTTCGCCGCCACGAAGGCCGAGGTGCGATAGAGGTCGAAGTTCAGTTCCGGCATGCGGTGGAGCTCCCGCCGCCATCCGGCGACTTCGTCCTGCAATTCGGCCGCGCGGTTTAGGATCGGCATCTAGGCGCTCCTGCGGTTGGAACGGCCGGACGCGACGGCCGCGAGATCGTGAACGCGCCTTGCTTTGCCATTTTGGCGTCACATAGGCTAACTAGGCCGGCATCGGGCGGGTCGCTCCGGCGCCGACGATGGCTGCGACCATAGACGATCCGCGCGACGATGCTCAAGGACCTTGGCGCTCGGCGGCAGGCAAACTGAAGGGGCTGAACCGGATCGATGGCACGACGGATATTTTCGCTTGCCGCGCTCGGCGGTGTGCTGCTCCTCATCGCGACAGGCTCGGCGCCGGTCTTCGCCGCCCCCTCGATCGCCTTCGACGCGGCGACCGGCAAGGTCGTTGCCCATGAGGACGCGTTCCGACGCTGGCACCCGGCCTCGCTGACCAAGCTGATGACGGCCTATGTCACCTTCCGCGCCGTCGCCGCCGGCGAACTCGCCCTCGATTCGCCGATCGAGATGACCAAGCGCGCCGCCGCCGAGCCTCCCGCCAAGATGGGCTACAAGGCGGGTGCGGTGATGACGCTCGACAACGCCCTGAAGATGATGCTGATCAAATCGGCCAACGACATCGCCATGGCGGTCGGCGAGAACGTCGGCGGCACCGTGCAGGCCTTCGTCGCGCGGATGAACGGCGAGGCCGCGCGGCTCGGCATGATCGACACGCATTTCGCCAATCCGAACGGGCTTCATTCGCCCGACCAGTACACGACGGCGCGCGACCTCGGCCTTCTGGTCATGGCGATCCGCCGGGAATTCCCGCAATACGATCCCTACTTTGCCATCGAGGGGCTCGTCGCCGGCAAGGCGAAGATGATGAGCTACAACATGCTGGTCGGCCGCTATGCCGGCGCCGACGGCATGAAGACCGGATTTGTCTGCGCATCCGGCTTCAACATGGTCGGCTCGGCGACCCGCGGCGGGCGAACGCTCGTCGCCGTGGTGCTCGGGCACAAGTCCGCGCTCGAACGCACGGAAGCCGCGGCCGCGCTGCTCGATCGCGGCTTTGCCGGCAGCGGCGCCGAGGGTGCGACGCTCGCCGCGCTGCCCGCATACGGCCTCGCCGGCATGCCCGCGCCGGACATGCGCGAGGAGATCTGCAGCAAGAAGAAGCCCGCTGCGGCGCAGTCCGAGGCGGCAGCCGACCACGAGGCCGCGACGGCGAAGTCGCCCTGGCTGGAGAAGCTGGACAAGCCGAAGCTCGTCGCCGTCGGCCTGGGCGGCGCCAAGGGCCCGGTTCCGGCCGCCTGGGCGGAAGCGCGGACGAACTATGCCGACGTTCCGATCCCGACGCCGCGTCCGGATTATACGCCGGCCACGGACAAGGCGGCCGCGCAGGGCGATGGCGCCACGACGGCCAACTAGCAGGCTGCCTGGTCGAACATTGCTCTGAGACAGTCATGATCGCATTCTCCCCCATTCCGGTCTCGGTCCTCACCGGCTTCCTCGGCGCCGGCAAGACGACCTTGCTCAACCGTCTGCTCAAGGATCCGGCGATGGCCGACACGGCGGTCATCATCAACGAGTTCGGCGACGTCGCGATCGACCATCTGCTCGTCGAGCAGGCTTCCGACGGCGTCATCCAGCTGTCCGACGGATGCCTGTGCTGCACGGTGCGCGGCGAACTGGTGGATACGCTGGCCGATCTCGTCGACCGCCTGCAGACGGGCAAGATCGCGCGCCTCGCGCGGGTGGTGATCGAGACGACCGGCCTCGCCGATCCGGCTCCCGTGCTCCAGGCGATCATGGGCCATCCGGCGCTCGCCCAGGCCTACCGGCTCGACGGCGTCGTCACCCTGGTCGACGCCGTCAACGGCGAGAAGGCGCTCGACGACCATATCGAGGCGGTCAAGCAGGTGGCGATGGCCGACCGCATCGTCCTGACCAAGACCGACATCGAGCCGGCGTCGGCCGCGCTCCGGCAGCGGCTCGGCGCGCTGAATCCGCGGGCGGCGGTGTTCGATTCCTCCGATCCGACGGCGCTCACCGCCGCGATCCTCTCCTGCGGCCTCTACGATCCGGCGACCAAGACCGCCGACGTGCGGCGTTGGCTGGGCGAGGGGGCCGGGCATCGGCACCATGACCACGATCACCATCACGATCACGCGCACGGCGACCATGGAGGGGGCGGCGACCACCGCCACGATTCGCGAATTCGCTCGATGTCGCTGCGCCACGAGGGGCCGCTGCCCTACAGCGCGATCGAGACCTTCCTCGACATCCTGCTGTCGACGCAGGGCGACAATCTGCTCCGCCTCAAAGGCATCATCGAGCTGGCCGAGGATCCGTCGCGCCCGCTCGTCATCCACGCCGTCCAGCGCATGCTGCATCCGCCGGCGCGGCTTCCCGCATGGCCGGACGCGGAACGCGGCACACGACTGGTCCTCATCGCGATCGACGTCTCGGAAGACTACGTCCGGCGGCTGTTCGGAGCGGTGACGGGGCAGCCGGCGGTCGATGCGCCGGACAGGGCGGCGCTGGAAGAAAACCCGCTCGCCATCGCGGGATTCTCGGGCGGCGCGCCGCGCCGCGCCTGAGGGCGGGCCGATCGCCGGGGCAGGCGGCCAAGCCCCTCAGGCTCCCCGCTCGACGAGGAAGCGGTGGCCGCGGTCGGTAGCGGCGCTCTCCACGAGCAGGTGGCCGCTCTCGGTCAGGAAGGCGGGGATGTCGATGACGGCGAGCGGATCGGTCGTCTCCAGCCAGAGCCGGCTGCCCGCCGGCATCGTTTTCAGGCGCTTGCGCGCCTTGAGCACCGGCAAGGGGCAGTTGAGGCCGCGCAGGTCGTAGGTTTCGGCCTCGGCCGGCATGAAAGGTCAGCTGCCGAAGATGTTGCCGAAGCGCTTGCGCACGCCGCCGAGCAGGCCGGGCTTGGCTTCCGGTTCGGCGGTCGCTTCGGCGGGCGTCGCAGCCTCGGCTTCCGGCTTCGCCGCGGCGGCGTCCCTGGCCGCCTGAGCAAGGGCGGCGGCGGCCGCCTTCTCATCTTCGGCACGCTTCTTAGCGGCGATCTTCTCTTCCGCGGCCTTCTTCTTCGCAGCTTCGGCGGCCTCGAGCGCGGCCATGCGGCGGCCGGCGGGCGAATCGATCCGTCCCTTGCGGTCGGTCGTCTCGACGACGACGCCTTCCTCGACCATGTCCGGCGGCTCCAGCGAGACGCGCTCGCCGCGGGCCCGCTTCTTGGTCCATTCCTGGACCACCCTGGCTTCCTTGAGGCCGTGGATCGACGGCCGCGGCGGGATCGGCGAGCTGCTGCCGACGGCCGCGTTGAACGCGGCGTCGTAGCTCGCCTTGTAGGACTGATATGCCGAAGCGAGCGTCGCCGGCTGGCTCGTCGGCGGACAGGGCTCGGTCGGAGAGAAGGTCGCGCCGTCCTCGGCGATCTGGTTGAAGACGTAGCGCTTCTCGCAGACGTCGACCTTGGGCGGAACCTTGGTGATCTCGAAGTGGTCGTAGCCTTCCTTGAGCATCGTCCAGAACTCGTAGTTCGGATCGTTGCGGTAGCGCGCCATGTTGGCGGCCGTCATGCGGAAGGGGAACGCCTGGATCTGGAACTCCGTCTGGCCGCCACGGAAGGCGTCGCGGCCGAATGCGTAGATGTCCTCGATCTGCTCGTCGGTCATCGAATAGCAGCCCGACGACGAACAGGCGCCATGGACCATCAGGTTCGATCCGGTGCGTCCGTGCGCCCGGTCGTAGGCGTTCGGATAGCCCATGTTGAAGGCGAGATGGTAGCTCGAGTTCGGGTTCATCTGCGCCGGCCGGACCGTGTAGAAGCCCTCGGGCGCCTGGCGGTCGCCCTCGATGAACTTCGGTCCGAGCTGCCCCGACCACTTGCAGATGTCGTAGGAGGCGATGATGTCGAAGCGACCGTTCGACTTCTGCTTCCAGATCTCGAGCTTGCCCTCTTCCTTGAAGATGCGCGCCATCACGGGGGACGTACGGTTCATCCCCTTGGCGTTCATTTGGGCGATGATCTCGGACGAGAGCTTCTTCTCGGCCTTCGGCGCGAAGTCGCCGTATGAGCCTTCGGTGCAGCCGGCCGCGGCAAGCGCGGCAATCAGCAGTGCGGTGCGGGCTACGCGGGAAATCATGCTCTCGAAATCATCTTCTCTTGTCGGACGCGCCGGTCTGCCCGCGGCCGGCCGATTGTCTTTCCGGCACATTAGGTGCGTTAACCTTGAGAAACGATTACCGAAAGCGCCCGGCAACCCTCCCTTACGCTACCGCTATTGAACGTCGCGAGGCGGCGATTTTATGGCGAAACCGTGTCAGGCCGACGCGCCGCCCGCGGAGCGCCGCGCCAGTCAGAGGTTGCGGCCGATCGCCAGGAACTTCTCGCGGCGCTGCTCGCGGAAATCCATGTTCGATGCGGCAAGATCGCGCAGGCCCGCGGCGAGCTGGTCGCCGGCGGCGGCGATGACCGCATCCGGCGCCCGGTGGGCGCCGCCGAGAGGCTCGGGCACGATGCCGTCGATGATCTTCAAGTCGAGCAGGTCCTGCGCCGTGATCTTCATCGAGGTCGCGGCGTCCTTGGCACGGGTCGAATCGTGCCAGAGGATCGAGGCCGCGCCCTCCGGCGAGATGACGGAGTAGATGGCGTGCTCGAGCATGTAGACGCGGTTCGCCGTGGCGATGGCGATGGCGCCGCCGGAGCCGCCCTCGCCGATGATCATCGATAGCGACGGCACCTTCAGCGCCAGGCAGCTCGAGGTGGAGCGGGCGATCGCCTCGGCCTGGCCGCGCTCCTCCGCGCCGATGCCGGGATAGGCGCCGGCCGTGTCGACGAGGCTGACCACCGGCACGCCGAAGCGGTCGGCGAGTTCCATGATGCGCACGGCCTTGCGGTAGCCCTCGGGCTTGGCCATGCCGAAATTGTGCTTGAGGCGGGTCTTGGTGTCGGAACCCTTCTCCTGACCGATGACGGCCACGGGCTCGCCGCGGAAGCGGGCGAAGCCGCCGACGATGGCGTGGTCCTCGCCGAAGGCGCGGTCGCCGGCGAGCGGCGTGAAGTCGGTGAACAGCTCGCGCAGATAGTCGACGCAGTGCGGCCGGTCCGGGTGGCGCGCGACCTGGGCCTTCTGCCAGGGGGTCAAAGCCCGGTAGATGTCGCGGAGCGCTTCCTTCGATCGCTTTTCCAGGCGGGCGATCTCGTCGCCGACGTCGACGGACTCGCCGTTCTCCGTGAGCTTCTTCAGCTCGATGATCTTGCCCTCGAGATCGGCGACGGGCTTTTCGAAATCGAGGTAGTTGTACATGTTCGATCGAACCAGGCGCGGCATGCGCATCGACAGGTGCGGGGTGGGCGGCAATGCCCACGGCCCGGAATTCGACCTCACATAGCGACGCGGGGCCTAATCGGCAAGCGGATGGTGGTCGTTGACCAGCCGCACCAGCCGTTCCTCCAGAACGTGCGTGTAGATCTGCGTGGTCGAGATGTCGGAATGGCCGAGCAGCTGCTGCACGGCCCTCAAGTCGGCGCCGTTCTGCAGGAGGTGGCTGGCGAAGGCGTGGCGCAGCACGTGCGGGGAGACCTTGGCGGCGGCGATGCCGGCGCGGGCGGCGAGGCTCTTCAAGTCGCGGGCGAAGACCTGGCGCGGCAGGTGGCCGCTCTCGGATGTCGACGGAAACAGCCACGGGCTTGTTGCCAGCCGGGGCTCGGCCGACTTCTCCTCCATCCAGGCGCGCATGGCGGCGCGCGCCTTGCCCGACAGCGGCACCATGCGGTCCTTGGCGCCCTTGCCGCGCACGGTGAAGAAGCGATCGTCGCGCATCGCCACGCTCGCCGGCAGGCTGACCAGTTCGGAGACGCGCAGGCCCGTCGCATAAAGCACTTCGACCAGCGCATGCAGGCGCCGTGCGGCGAGGCGTCCGGCGCCGGCGATGGCAGGGTCGGCGGCCTCCGCCGCGGCGCGGTCGAGCAGGCGGCCGGTCTCGGCCTCGCTCATGATCCTGGGCAGCGGGCGTCCGCGCCGCGGCGCCTCGACGGTGCCGGTCGGGTCGTCGGGCCGCAATCCCTCAGAATAGAGGAACTTGAAGAACTGGCGGAGCGCGGACAGCTTGCGCGCCTGCGAGGACGGCGCGAAGCCGCGTGCGGCGATGCCGGCGACATAGGCGCGGATGTCGGTGTTCGCGGCGCCCGCCAGCCCGCCCGAAGCGGTCGACAGATGTTCGGCGGCGTCTTCGAGATCCCGGCGGTAGGAGGCGAGGGTGTTGTCGCTGGCGCCGCGCTCGGCGCTCATCATCTCGAGGAAGGCCTCGATGCGCAGGCTGCTCTTCATCGTCGCCTACTGCTGCGGCGGGTTCAGCTTTTCCGGGGGGATGCGCACCGTCATCTCGCCCGTCTTCGGCTCGACGAAGGTCACCAGCGCGAACATCGCCGCATAGGCGAGCCCGACCAGCACGGCGATGGTCATGAGGAAGCGGAAAAGGGTCGGCATCTGCTCGGTCCGCTCGTCGGCTGCGCTTTTCTGTCCCGTAGCTGTGCCCTTATGGGACGCGGTGCCGGGCTTTTCAAGTGCGCGGCGGCGGCCCGAGCCGCTTGACGCGTTCACCCTTTTCATGTCGATACGCCGCAGCGGAAGGGTCAGGATGACGGACGAGAGCAAACCGGCGGACCGTTTGCAGGCGGCGCTTCTGGAGCGCCTCGGCGACCGTTCGATCGTCTTCGTCGGATTGATGGGGGCCGGCAAGACGGCGATCGGCCGCCGTGTGGCCAACACGCTCGGCCTCGCCTTCGTCGACAGCGACCACGAAATCGAGACCGTATCGCGCATGACGGTGCCGGAACTCTTCGAGCGCTACGGCGAGGCCGAGTTCCGGGCGCTGGAACAGAGGGTGATCGCGCGCATCCTGGAGAACGGGCCGGTGGTGCTGTCGACCGGCGGCGGCGCCTACATGAACGAACAGACTCGCAAGGCGATCGCCGATCACGGCGTTTGCATCTGGTTGAAGGCGGACCTCGATACACTGATGGAGCGCGTGGCCAAGAAGCAGAACCGTCCGCTGCTGAAGACGGCCGACCCGCGCGCGGTCATGCAGAAGCTGATGGACGAGCGCTACCCGATTTACGCCAAGGCCGACGCGACGGTGGCGACCCGCCAGGAACGCAAGGAAGTGATCGCGGACGAGGTGGTCGCCGCCCTTTGGTCGCTGCTCGGCCTGGATAACGAGGCTTTTGCCGCGGAGGAGAAACAATGACGCTGCCCGACGCGGTCACGGTCGAGGTGGGGCTGGGAGACCGCGCCTACGACATCCTCATCGGCCCCGGACTGCTCGGACGCGCCGGCGCCGAGATCGCACGGCGGCTGCCGGGCGTGCGCGCAGCGATCGTCACCGACGAGAACGTCGCCCGCGCGCATCTCGCCACGCTCGCCGGCGGCCTCGCGGCGGCGGGCATCGCCGCGACGCCGATCGTCCTGCCCGCCGGCGAGAAGACGAAGAGCTTCGCCGCCCTCCAGGAAGTCGTCGACGGCGTTCTCGCCGCCCGGCTCGAACGGCGAGACGTGGTGATTGCGCTCGGCGGCGGCGTGATGGGCGATCTCGCCGGCTTCGCCGCCGGCATCGTGCGCCGCGGCATGGGCTTCGTGCAGGTGCCGACCTCGCTGCTGGCGCAGGTCGATTCCTCGGTCGGCGGCAAGACCGGGATCAACACCGCCCGCGGCAAGAACCTCGTCGGCGTCTTCCATCAGCCGCGGCTGGTGCTGGCCGACACCGATGCGCTCGACACGCTGCCGCGGCGCGAGTTCCGCGCCGGCTACGCCGAGGTGGCGAAATACGGCCTGATCGACCGGCCGGACTTCTTCTCCTGGCTGGAGGCGAACTGGCGCGACGTCTTCTCCGGCGGACAGGCGCGAACCCGCGCCATCGCCGAATCCTGCCGCGCCAAGGCCGACGTCGTGGCGCGCGACGAGTTCGAGACGGGCGACCGCGCCCTGCTCAACCTCGGCCACACCTTCGGCCACGCGCTGGAGGCGGCGACCGACTATGACGGCGCCCGCCTCGTCCACGGCGAGGGCGTCGCCATCGGTCTCGCCCTGGCGTACCGCTTCTCGGCACGGCTCAACCTCGCCAGCCCCGACGACGCGCAGCGCGTCGAGGCACACCTCCAGGCCGTCGGCCTGCCGTGGCGCCTGTCCGACGTGCCCGGCGGCCTGCCCGGCGCCGAACGCCTGCTCGAATTCATCCAGCAGGACAAGAAGGTCTCGCGCGGGGCGCTCACCTTCATCCTAACGCACGGGATCGGCCAGTCGTTCATCGCCAGGGACGTTCCTGTTTCCGAGGTGCTGGCTTTCCTCAAGGAGAACCATCCGGGATGAGCGAACTCTGGATCACCGGTGCGATCATCCTCGCGATGATCATCCTGTCGTTCCTGTTTTCCGGCACCGAAACCGGCATGACGGCGGCGTCGAAGGCGAGGCTGCATTCGCTTGGGGCGGGCGGCGACGAGCGCGCCACGGCCGTGGAACGGCTGATCGAACGCAAGGACCGCCTCGTCGGCGCCCTGCTCATCGGCAACAATCTGGTCAACATCCTCGCCTCGGCGCTGGCGACCAGCCTGCTGCTCTCCGTCTTCGGCGAGGCCGGCGTCGTCTACGCCACGCTCGGCATGACGGTCATCCTCGTCATCTTCTCGGAGATCCTGCCGAAGTCGCTGGCGCTCTACCGTCCGGAGCAGTTCGCGCTCGTCGTGTCGCCGTTCGCCCGGCTGGTCGTCTTCCTGTTCGGCCCGATCTCGTCGGCGGCCAATTTCGTCGTGCGCGGCATCCTCTGGTTCTTCGGCGTCAGCCTGTCGCACGACGCGCCGATGGTCTCGGCGCACGAGGAACTGCGCGGCACGGTCGAGGTGCTCCACCGCGAAGGTGCCTTCGTCAAGCAGGACCGCGATCGGGTCGGCGGCCTGCTCGACCTCGCCGAACTCGAGGTCTCCGACATCATGGTCCACCGCACGGCAATGCGCCTGGTCGACGCCAGCGATTCGCCGGAAGTCGTCGTCCGCGAGATCCTGCAGAGCCCCTATACGCGCATGCCGCTCTACCGCGAGTCGACCGACAACATCGTCGGCGTCGTCCACGCCAAGGACCTGCTGCGCGCGCTGCACGACGTCGGCAACGATCCGGCGCGCGTCGACATCATGAAGGTGGCGACGAAGCCGTGGTTCGTGCCCGACACGACCAGCCTGCATGACCAGCTGAACGAATTCCTGCGCCGCAAGGCCCACGTCGCCATCGTCGTCGACGAATATGGCGAGGTCGAAGGCCTGGTGACGCTGGAGGACATCATCGAGGAGATCGTCGGCGAGATCGCCGACGAGCACGACGTCGCCGTCCAGGGCGTCAAGAAGGAGGCCGACGGCTCGATCGTCGTCGACGGGTCCGTGCCGATCCGCGACCTGAACCGCGCGCTCGACTGGTCGCTGCCCGACGAGGAGGCAACGACGATTGCCGGCCTCGTCATTCACGAGACCCAGTCGATCCCCGAGGAGAAACAGGCCTTCACCTTCCACGGCAAGCGCTTCATCGTCATGAAGCGCGAGAAGAACCGGATCGTGAAGCTGAGGATCAAGCCGCTGGAGGTGGGATAGGCGGGCGCGATTCGACCATGGTCATCGCCCTTGGGGCGATCTCCCTCCACGGTAGATCCGACCAGCCCTGCATGCGCTTCATCGTCACGAATCGCGATAAGAACAGGATCGCGAAGCTGAAGATCAGGCCGCTGTAAGGCGGATCGGCGAGGTCGATCGCATAGGCCAAATGGCGTCGATGCTCTTTTGCGGGCGCTCGCGACGGGCGCGACAGGGTACGAACGGTGCATTGTCGTCATTCGACTGTGACAATGTCCGGGCAACCGGAGATCGCAGCACGAGCCCTTAGATGACCGAACTCGACAGCATCTTCTCGATGGCGTTGGAACTGGCGGAGATTTCGTCCCTCCACGCCAGGAATGGATGGCTTGGCGACGTGTCCTTGACCTACAAGAGCGACGGATCGGCGTTGACAGGGGCCGATCTGTCGATCGAATCCGCTTGGCGCGACAGGATCCGGCAGCGCTTCCCCGCGCATGGGATACTCGGAGAAGAATACGGTCAGTCGACGGGGAACAGCGCCTTCACCTGGATTGTCGATCCGATCGATGGGACCCGCCAGTTCGCAACGGGGCTTCTGAACTTCGCATCGCTGATCAGCGTCTGCCGGGACGGGATTCCCGTCGTCGGCATCATCGATCTGCCCCTGACGAGTGCGCGGTACGCTGCCGCGGAGGGCCGGGGTACGGTTTTTAACGGTCGCGTCGTCCGGTGCGGCGGCCAGCGCGACATCCATACCGCCAAGATCGGCCTGGCCAATCCCGAGAGCTTCGCCGGGGATGCCGCCGATGGATACGATCGGCTGCGCTCCCTCGGGCGACTGAGAGTGTTCGACGGGGGAGCGCCCGCCTACGGCTCGCTTTCCCGCGGCCTGCTCGACGTCTGCCTAAACGGGACGGACCTCGACGCCTACGATATCTGCGCGTTGTGCCCCGTCGTTTCCGAGGCGGGCGGCGTGATTTCGGATTGGACGGGTCGTCCGCTGACGGCGGAATCCCGCGGACCTATCGTCGCAAGCGCCACGCGAGCGCTTCATGGCGCCGTCCTGGACGTTCTTGGCCAAGGGTGAATGGCAGCCATCTAGAGCATTTCCTGCCAAATCTGAATCGCTCTGCCGGCGGGCATTTGGCACAAGGTCGAGGGTTTCGGCGACGGTCGAGGTGGTGCATCGGCAGAGCCGGAACCCGAAGGATTTAGGCCAAATGCACCCGGCCCACCGATCGTCGCCGCTTCTTCGAAGGGGGAAAAGACGACCGGCAACATTGGTTGGTCGGTCTTGCCGAAGGCAAACCGACTGGGTTTCCCGCTGGCGGGCGCCCGCGGCGTCGGACGGACTTGGCCGTACTTCCGGTACGACCCGCGCCGTCCTCCTGGCGGATCGCCTCGCCATCGGAGAAACAGAGTGATCCAGATTTGGCAGGAAATGCTCTAGGCAACCCGCGCTTCACCACCGCGTCTTTTCGCCGGGTGCGGACGGCTCGATGGCGAGTGCGTGCACACCGGCCTTCAGATCGGCGGCAAGCACGGCGTTGACGGCGCGGTGACGCTCGATGCGGCTCATGCCGGCGAAGGCGGGCGCGACGATGCGCACGCGGAAATGCGTCTCGCCGGAACCGTCGAACACCGCGTCGTGGCCGTCCTCGAGGTGGTGGTGGCCGGCGTGGAGGTGGCTCTCGTTGACGACTTCGAGCCGCTCGGGCGAGAAGGCCTCGGCGAGCCTCGTTTCCATGATCGACTGTCTGGACATTTCACCCGGTCTCCACCAAATGTGCGTCGTCGTCGCAACGGATGCCGATCGCATCAGAAATTAGGCCGCGATTCAGCGGTTAGGGCGATCATCGGCAAAATGTCAATTCTTGTATCGGGCGGCGAACGTCCCATAATCGGAATCAGATGAAGCCCTATTCCAAATATTTCGAGCGCATCCGCGTTCGGCCCGACCCGGAGGCCGAGCTGAAATCGCGCGCGCCGCGCTGCCAGTGGGACGGCTGCGACCAGGCGGGCACGCACCGCGCGCCGGTGGGGCGCATGCGCGAGGGCGAGTACTTCAAGTTCTGCTTCGACCACGTGCGCGAGTACAACAAGGGCTTCAACTACTTCTCCGGCCTTGCCGACAGCGAGATCGCCCGCTTCCAGAAAGAGGCCCTCACCGGCCATCGCCCGACCTGGTCGATGGGCGTCAACGCCGCGGCGCGCTCCTCGCCCGATATCGCCCAGCAGCGGTCGGGCCGCGCCGGCTACTACAACCGCATGCGCGACCCCTACAATCTGTTCGGCGGCGGCCGCGAGAACGGGGCGCGCGAGCGGAAGGCCAAACCGCTCGAGGCGAAGGCGCTGGACACGCTCGGTCTCGACGTCCGCGCCACGGCCGCGGACATCAAGGCCCGCTACAAGGAACTGGTGAAGCGTCACCACCCCGACGCCAACGGCGGCGACCGCGGTTCGGAAGACCGGTTCCGCGACGTGCTGCAGGCCTACCGCGTGCTGAAACAGGCCGGTTTGTGTTGAGCCAGCGCCGGGGTGCGGCTTTTTCCAACTTTCTTCCGGCCGTAAAAGGCTCTAAGACCGCCGCCGAAACCATGGATATTTGCCGGCTGGTCCCAGGCAGTCGCGCGTGAGGACGTCATGAACAAGGTCGATCGCGATATCACCAATCTTCCCGACACCACCGTGTCGGTAAAGGAGAAGTTCGGCTTCGATTCGAAGATGGTGGTGCCGGCCTATTCGGTGGCGACCGAGCATGTTCCCGACTTCGACCCGGATTACCTGTTCGACCAGCAGACGACTCTCGCCATCCTGTCCGGCTTCGCCTTCAACCGCCGCGTCCTCGGCCCCGGTTATCACGGCTCGGGCAAGTCGACCCATATCGAGCAGGTCGCGGCGCGCCTCAACTGGCGGATGGTCCGCGTCAACCACGAC
>CAYJMY010000098.1:0-17630 GCA_964371125.1 uncultured Mesorhizobium sp.
GGGGGCGGGCTGGGCCGGCGGGGCGGCTTCCGCCTTGGCCGGCGCCGACGCGGCCACGGCGGCGGCCGGCGCGGCTTCAGGCGCCGGGAAGACCGGTGGAGGCGGCATCTCGACAGGACCGGGAACGATCGGCGCCGGCGCCGGTTCGGCCGAGGCCGTCGATGTCGCCGCGACGGCGGCCGTTGCGGCGGGAGCGGCGGTCGCTGTCGAGCCGGCGGCCGGCGTCGACGGCTTCAGCGCCTTGTCGAGCCCGGCGCGGACGTCGGCGGCGGCCTTCTCGAACGGATTGAGCTGCTTCCTGATCTCGTTGGCAGGATTGAGGCTGCGCAGCGAATCCACCGACTTCTTGACGTCGTCGAGCTCGGCTTCCTTCAACGCCTCGTTGAACTGCTTCTGGAAGTCGCCGGCCATCGAGCGGAGCTTCGCAGTGGTCTTGCCGAAGGTGCGCAGCATCTTCGGCAAGTCCTTCGGCCCGACGACCACGATCATGACGACCGCGATCACCAGCATTTCGGTCCAGCCGATGTCGAACATGGCTATGCAATCCGGCTAGAGCATTTCCGGGCTCAGCTCTTGCTGGCCTTCTCCTTCGGCGTACCGACTGTCTCGTCGGCGCGATGCTCGACCGTCTTGGCGTCGTCCGCGGCGTCGTCGTCCGTCATGCCCTTCTTGAAGCTCTTGATGCCCTTGGCCATGTCGCCCATCAGCTCGGGAATCTTGCCGCGGCCAAACAGGAGCAGCACGACGACCAGTACGATCAGCCAGTGCCAAATCGAAAACGAACCCATTGTCAAACTCTCTCGAACGGTTTCCCTGGACCTGATCTAGGCGTTTTCGCCGTGGGATTCAAACACAAGTACGTCGGCGGGACGCACCGAGACGAAAATATCTCGCCCGCCGTACGACAGCACCCCGCAGCGGACTCGGGCGCGGACCGGGCGATCCGCACCCGGCACGGCAAGATCGACCAGGTCGACGACACCGAGGAAGCGGCTGGTGAGCACGCGCGCCGGAATGGCGCCGGCCACCTCGCCCACGTCGAACCCCGAAAGCCGCACCGCGACCGTCACCTTCGTCCCGTCGGCGAAGCCCGGCGCCGCAACGCGTCCGACCGGCGTATCCGCCATGCCGCCGGACACGCGGGCCTCGAACAGGTTGAGCTCGGAGAAGAAGCCGGCGACGAAAAGATCGGCTGGGCGCTGGTAGAGCTCCTCGGCGCGGCCGACCTGCATCAGTCGCCCGCCGCGAAGGAGCGCGATGCGATCGCCCATGCGCATGGCCTCCTCGGCATCGTGGGTGACGACGATTGCGGTAGCCCGGCTGCGCCGCAGAATATCGAGCGTCTCGGCGCGCACCGCGTCCTTCAGCCGCGAATCGAGGCCGGAGAACGGCTCGTCCATGAGAAGCACCGCCGGCCGCGGCGCGATCGCACGGGCGAGCGCCACGCGCTGCTGCTCCCCGCCCGACAGCACGTGCGGGTATTTGTCGGCGTATTGCTCCAGTCCGACGCGGGCGAGCGAGATCATCGCCTCACGGTTCGCCTCGTCCCTCGACAAGGCCGTCAGGCCGAAACGGACGTTCTCGAGGATGGTCAGGTGGGGAAACAGAGCGAAATCCTGGAAGACCAGGCCGATCGAGCGCTTTTCCGGCGGCAGGAAGACGTTCGGCCCGGCGATCTCGCGCTCGTTCATGACCACGCGGCCGGTCGTCTGCGTCTCGATCCCGGCAGCGATTCTGAGAAGCGTCGTCTTGCCCGATCCCGACGGTCCGAGCAGGCACAGCACCTCCCCCGGCTCCGCGGCGAGCGAGACGTCGCGCAGCGTGTCGACGCCGTTGGGAAATGCGTGGCTGATGTTCTCGAAGGAAAGCCGCGCCGCGAAGGTGACGCCGGCCGATACCCGCGAGCCTTCCTGCGTGGTCAAGACCCGGCCTCTGGGATGAACTCAATCCCCGTCAATCATTCTCGACCCGGGGTGTCAACAGGCCGAGTTCCTCGAGGTCGATGTCGGTGAGCGGGTCTTCGTCCTCCGTCAGCTGGTCCGGATCGGACGGCGGCAGCGGCACGGAGAAGTTCGACGGCATGCGCGCGGAAAGCAGTCCGGCGCCCTTCAGTTCCTCCATGCCCGGCAGGTCGCGGATCTCCTCGAGCTGGAAATGGTCGAGGAAGGCGTCCGTGGTCCCGTAGGTGACGGGGCGGCCCGGCGTCTTGCGGCGGCCGCGCATGCGCACCCATTCGGTCTCGAGCAGAGTGTCCAGCGTGCCCTTCGACGTCTCGACGCCACGGATCTCTTCGATCTCGGCACGGGTCACCGGCTGGTGATAGGCGACAATCGCCAGGACCTCGAGCGCAGCGCGTGACAGCTTGCGCTGCTGCACGGTGTCGCGGCTCATCAGGAAGGCGAGGTCGCCGGCCGTGCGGAACGCCCAGGCGTCGCCGACCTTGACGAGGTTCACCCCGCGTTTCTCGTAGGCGCGCTGCAACTCGGCCATGGCCTCGGCAACGTCGACGCCGTCCGGCAGGCGTTGCGTCAGCGCCTTCTCGCTGACCGGTTCGGCGCTGGCGAAGACGATCGCCTCGGCCATGCGCATCGCCTCGGAGAGGAACAGCCGCCCGGCGGGATTGTGCTCCCGCTGGTCGTCCTGTTCCGAGATCATGAAGGGCAGCACGGCTGCCGGCGCAGTGTCAGTCATGAACGACCTCGATCGGCTTGGTCGCCGCCCGGTTGCGCAGATAGAGCGGTGCGAACGGTTCGTGCTGGCGGATTTCGATCCTTCCTTCCCGAACGAGTTCCAGGCTCGCGGCAAACGAACTGGCGATCGCCGTCGGCCTTTCCTCGGGCGTCGCGAGGTATTCGACGAGGAACCTGTCCAGTTCGGTCCAGTCGGGGAACGAACCGAGGAGCCGGGTGAGGATATCGCGCGCCTCCTTGAGCGACCACACGCCGCGCTTGGCAATGCGCACGTTGGTGATCGCCTGGCGCTGCCGCTGCCCGGCATACGCGGTCAGGAGGTCGTAGAGGGACGCCGAGAAGTTGTTGCGCTTCTCGACGATGACGGTTTCCGGCATGCCGCGGGCGAAGACGTCGCGGCCGAGCCGGTTGCGGTTGACCAGTCGCGCGGCGGCGTCGCGCATCGCCTCCAGCCGCTTCAGCCGGAACTGCAGCACGGCGGCCAGTTCCTCGCCGCTCGCCTCCTCGTCGCCGGACTGCTTGGGAATAAGGAGTCTCGACTTCAGGAAAGCGAGCCAGGCAGCCATGACCAGATAGTCCGCGGCAAGTTCCAGCCTGAGGGTGCGGACGCGATCGATGAAGGCGAGGTATTGGTCGACGAGCGCCACGATGGAGATCCGGGCGAGATCGACCTTCTGGTTCCGGGCGAGATGCAGCAAGAGGTCGAGCGGGCCCTCGAAGCCGGCCACGTCGATGACGAGCGCCGGCTCGCCGGTGGCGCGCTCGGGCGCGTCCTCGGTCCACAGGCTGTCCATCGGTACCGCTCTGTCGGGCCTCTGAACGGCTTTCTCGGCCACGTTCCCTGTTCCTTCCGCCGCTCAGGCGACCGCTTCGAAATAGTTCGCGAACTCGGCGCGCACCATCGCTTCCTCGACTTCGTCGGCCGGGCCGATGACCGCCTGCGCCTTCAGCGCCCGTTCGAGAGACCGGCCCGCGAGAGGTCCCGTACGCGAGGCGATGCCCGCCATCTCTTCTATCACGCCGTTGCAGTGAAGAACGAGATCGCAGCCCGCCGCAAGGATCGCCTCCGCCTTCTCGGGGAAATCCCCAGAAAGCGCCTTCATCGACGTGTCGTCGCTGACCAGAAGCCCGTCGAAGCCGATCTCGCCGCGCACGATCTCGCCGATGACCCTCGCCGAGGTCGTCGCCGGGTGCTCCCGGTCGATCTCGGTGTAAACGACATGCGCGGTCATCGCCATCGGCAGGTCGTTCAAGGCACGGAAGGGTGCGAAATCGCGCTCGCGTAGCGAGCTTAGCGGCGCGTCGACGACGGGCAGCGCCAGATGCGAATCCGCCGCGGCGCGGCCGTGGCCGGGGATGTGCTTCATCACCGGCAGGACGCCGCCGGCCATCAGTCCTTCGGCGGCGGCGCGGCCAAGCGCAGCGACCGAGCGCGGATCGCGGCCGTAGGCGCGTGAACCGATGACGTCGCTGGCGCCCTCGATCGGCACGTCGAGCACCGGCATGCAGTCGGCGGTGATGCCGAGGCGCCTGAGGTCGTAGGCGAGCAGCCGGGCGAGCAGCCACGACGCCCGCAGGCCGGAGCCGCGGTCCTGGCGGTAGAGTGCGCCGACCGAGGCGCCAGCCGGATAGTTGGGCGCGATCGGCGGCCGCAGCCGCTGCACCCTGCCGCCTTCCTGATCGACGAAGACCGGCGCGTCGCCGCGTCCGACGCAGTCGCGCATCGCGGCGACGAGGTCGCGGACCTCGGCCGGCTCGCCGATGTTGCGGGCGAACAGGATGAAGCCCCAGGGCCTCTCGTCGCGGAAGAAGCGGATCTCGTCGTCACTCAGCGACTTCCCGGCGCAGCCGAGGATCATGGCTTTTGATTCGATCATCACGGAATCCTAGACGGTTTCTCGATTCCTTGGAATCGCGGATGACCGGGGCCCGCCCGCAAACGCCAACGGCGCGGCCGAAGCCGCGCCGTCGATCTGGATTCGCGCGGATCGGTTACTTCGAGACGAAGCAGTTGCCGCCTGCGGCCTTGTACTTCTCGCAGAGCGCGATCGCGTCGCTGCGGCTGCCGGCCGGCACGCGGACGCGGTAGAACGTACCCTTGCCTGAGATCTCCGCTTTGACGATGGTTACGCCCTTGCCGCCGATGACATTGGCATAGCGGCGCGACAGATCCTGATAGGTCGACTTCGCCGCCTCTTCGTTCGGCTGCGAGGCGATCTGCACCGACCATGCGCCCGCTGCAGCGGTGGCGCCGGCAGCCGCGACCTGATCCGGCTTCACCTCTCCGACCACGTCGACCGGCTGGTCGGCGGGCCGCGACGGCGCCAGGGGGCCCGCATCGGGAATGGACGCGGTGCGAGTCTTCTCGACGGTCTTCTCGACCGGCTTGGGCGCATCGACGACCTTCGGCTTGTCGGCGGCCTTTGGCGCCGCCGTCTTCACCGGTTCGACCAAAGCGGGCGCCTGCGTGGTCGCGCCGCCTTCCGTCTCTTCCGCGTCGGCGGCAATTGCGGCCGGTTCGATGGCCGAAGCCTCGGCGCCCGGCTGCGGCTCCGCAACGGCGGTCTCTTCGACAATTTCGTCGCGCGGCACGAGCGATCCGTCCGGCTTGACGACCATGGTGCGCACCTTGCGCGGGGCAACTACGGCGACTTCCTCGGCCGCACCGGTCGCGGCCGTGTCCGCCGTAGCTTCCACGCGGTCTTCGCCCTTCGCCGTCGGATCGACCGCCACGTCGTCCTCGTTCAGCGGCAACGCGCCCTGCAAGGCCTCGGCGGCAACGTCGACCGGCTCCTCGCTGCTTGTAATAAGCTTTTCCTGGGACGGCGCGGACACGCCGCCCGTCACCGTCTGGTAGACCTTGTTGTCCTGGTTCGGCACCACCGCGCCACCCGGATTCTCGGGGCGCACCTTGACCGGAGTGTCGTCGGCGCGGACCACCACCGGGACGTCCGAACCGGAGCTGTCCCCTAAGGACAGAGCGAAGGCGCCGATGCCGCCGATGACCGCGACGCCGCCGACGATCGCCGCGATCATGAGGCCGCGACGGGCCCCGTCCGGACGCCGCGTTTCGATTGGGAGCGGAGCGGCCGCCCGTTCGTCGAAATCGTCGCCGTCGAAGTCGCCGAGGTCGGCGAAGGCGGCATTCGCGGCCGCGTCGAGTTCCAGGTCGAGATCGTCGAGGCGCGGGTCGACGGACGCATGCGACCAGCCGGCCGCACCCGCCGTGGAAACGGCCGCCGGGCTAAGGTCGATCGGTCGCGAATCGTAGGCCTCGTCCATGTAACCGGTATAGTCGGCGGTCTCGGCCGAACTGGATTCGTCGACCTGCTCCGGCTCGGAATATGCGACCGCCAGATCCCGCTCGAAGTCGTCGAAGCCGCCCGTCGTCTGGTCG
Source organism: uncultured Mesorhizobium sp. (assembly GCA_964371125.1). Taxonomy (GTDB): domain Bacteria; phylum Pseudomonadota; class Alphaproteobacteria; order Rhizobiales; family Rhizobiaceae; genus DUSC01. The sequence continues at coordinate 6,088 of CAYJMY010000098.1, forward strand.
TCGACGGCAAAGGCCAGTTCGGGGAGGTCGAGGTCGTCGGCGACGGCGAAGGCGTGTTCGGGCACGTCGATCGTCTCGATATCGGGAGCCCCGTCGTCCGCGCCGGCGTACTGCGCGCTGTCGTCGACTTCGCCGAGATCCAAGTAATCGAGCGGATCGGCAGCAGCCGGAGCCGCATAGGATGGGGTAGCCGGGGCCGTATAGGACTGCGTGGCCGCGGGATACTGGTAGGAGGATTGGGGCGCTGCATAGGCCGGGTTGGCCGTCGGCGTCGCCAGCGAACGGTAGCCCGAAAATGCGGGCGATGCGCTGCCCCGGCCAACATCCGTCGCCATCGAGCGCAACGCCGCGAGGGGATCGACGACCGGCTCCTCGGCGACCGGCCTTTCCTCCGCGATGGGCTCTTCGAGTTCGACGTCGAAGGCCGCGGCGTCGTACTTGTCGGCGTAGGCGCCAGCTTCGAGGCCAGCCGTCTCCTCCACCGCGGCGATTTCGGCGTCGGCCGCGTCCTCGTCGGCATAATAACCGTCGTCGTCGGAGCGGTATTCCGTCTCCGGATCGTATGCACCGGCATCGGGCGCGGCGTCGAACGCCGCCGGTTGTGAAACATCGTAGGCGTGGTCGGCATCGTATGCGCCGGCGTCGGTGGCTTCTTCGGGCTGCCAGGCGGCCAGTTCGGCCTCGAAATCGGCGAGATCGTTCGCGGCGGGAGCCGCCGATACGGCCGTCAGCGGCTGGTTGTCATAGCTGCCGGGCAGTTCGGCCCGGGCGACGGGATTGGCGAGCAGTGCGGCGAGCTCGTCCTCGAGCGTCGTGTTTTCCTGCTGCATCGACGGCGCTGCGGACACGCGCTCGATCGGCGCGGCTGCGACGGCGTAAGCCGGCTCTTCCTCGATGGCGTAAGCCGGCTCTGCCTCGACGGCGAAAGCCGGCTCTTCCTCGACGGCAGCCGTCTCCGGCTCCAGGGCGAGCGCCTGCTCGAACGCCTCCTCATCGAAGAAATCAAGCTCGGCCTCTTCGCCGGCAGTCTGCGCTGGCGCGGATGTTTCCGCGTCGAAATCCATGTCGACCTGCGCCATGGCGACGTCGAAGCCGAATTCGATATCCTCGTCGACCGCGCCGCGGGTGGCATCGGTCGCGGCCGGACCGGCTTCGTTGCCGATCGCTCCGCGGGTGAATTGGTCGTCCCGTCGATCGGCGGCCATCGGCAGTTCCTCCATGACCGGCTCGGCGACCATCTCGGCGACCGGCGCAGCGGCGGGCTCGGCGAAATCGAGCGTAATGTCGTCGTTCGCCGCTTCCACCGTATCGAGGTCGAAATCCAGGTCACCGACCTCCAAGGCGAAGGCGGCGTCGAAGTCTTCGTCTAGATCGCCGGCAACCGGCTGTTGCGCGGGCATGGCGAACGACGTCGCCGGCGCAGCGATGGCCGGTGCCTCGTCGTCAGACGAAAGCCCGCCCATCAGTTCGCGCTCGAGATCGATGTCGAAACCGAAGTCGTCATGGCTCACCGCCGCTGGCTCCGCCTGGACGACCGGCGCAACGGCTGCCTGGGCAGGCTGGTTGGCCGCAGCGGGGCGAACGGGTACACGCGGATCGAAACCCATGATGCGGGTCAGTTCGGCGAAGGGATCGTCCTCGCCATATTCGATGGGCGCGATACGCTTGAGCTGGTTTGCGTCTGCCATACTTCTTCCCATACTCGCACTCAGGCACGCAGGGCATGCCGCGGGGTTGGCCCTACCAGCGCAATGTGGGCAAAAGGTGACAGGTTTTGCGGCGAATCTAGCGCATTTCCGTGGGCGCTTCGGCCCCGATCAGCGCCAGTCCCGACGTCAAGACGTCCGACACAGCCTGCACCAGCCCTAGTCTGGCATGGCTCAATTCTGGATCGTTAACCTTAACAAACCGTAAGTCGGGATTCTCGGTGCCGCGATTCCACTGGGCGTGGAAGGAACTGGCGAGATCGTAGAGGTAGAACGCCAGCCGGTGCGGCTCCAGCGCCTGCGCCGCCTGCTCGACGACGCGCGGATACTCGGCGAGCTTGCGGATCAGTCCGACCTCGCCCTCGTCCGTGAGCAGATGGACGCGGCGCGCCAGGGCCGTGCGATCGAGATTCGCCGCGCCGAGCTGTTCGGCGGCCTGGCGGAACACGGAATGGGTCCGCGCCGAGGCGTACTGCACGTAGAAGACCGGATTGTCCTTCGACTGCTCGGTGACCTTGGCGAAGTCGAAGTCGAGCGGCGCGTCGTTCTTGCGGTAGAGCATCATGAAGCGGATCGGATCGCGCCCCACCTCCTCCACCACCTCGCGCAACGTGACGAAGTCGCCGGAGCGCTTCGACATGCGCACCGGCTCGCCGTCGCGGTAGAGCTTGACCAGTTGGCAGAGCAGGACGGTGAGCTTCATCGAGCCGCCTGACACCGCCCTGGCGAGCGCCTCCATGCGCTTGACGTAGCCGCCGTGGTCGGCGCCGAGGATGAAGATCGTCTCGTTGAAACCACGCGCCAGCTTGTCGCGCAGGTAGGCGACGTCCGCAGCGAAGTAGGTGAACGTGCCGTCTGATTTGACCAGCGGCCGGTCGATGTCGTCGCCGACCTCCGTGGAACGGAACAGCGTCTGCTCGCGGTCCTCCCAGTCCTCCGGCTTCTCGCCCTTCGGCGGCGGCAGCTTGCCCTTGTAGATGTGGCCCTTCAGCGTCAGGTCGGAGATCGCGGCGCGGATCGCCCTGGCGTTGTCGGCATGCAGCGTGCGCTCGGAAAAGAAAATCTCATGGCGGACGTTGAGGAGCGCCAGGTCGTCGCGGATCATGTCCATCATGGCGTCGATGGTGCGGTCCTTGACGATTGCCAGCGCTTCCGCCTCCGGCATGCGCAGGAGCCGGTCGCCGAACTCCTTCGCCAGCGCCTGGCCGACCGGTACGAGATAGTCGCCGGGATAGAGCCCGGCGGGGATCTCGCCGATCTTCTCGCCCAGCGCTTCGCGATAGCGCAGCATCGCCGAGCTGCCGAGCACGTCGATCTGCGCGCCGGCGTCGTTGATGTAGTACTCCTTGGTGACATCGCAGCCGGCGAAGGCGAGCAGGTTGGCAAGCGCGTCGCCGACGACCGCGCCCCGGCAGTGGCCGACATGCATCGGCCCGGTCGGATTGGCCGAGACGTATTCGACGTTCACCTTGCGCCCGGCGCCCTTCTGCGAGCGCCCGTAGCCTGTGCCGGCGGCCAGCATCGTGGCGAGCGCGTCCTGCCAGAAACGGTCGTCGAGCGATATGTTGACAAAGCCGGGCCCAGCGATTTCGGCCGCCTTCACGTCTGGGTCGGCGCGCAGGGCTTCGGCAATGCGCTCGGCGAGCGCGCGCGGGTTCTGCCCGGCGGGCTTGGCCAGCACCATCGCGGCATTGGTCGCCAGGTCGCCGTGCGAGGGATCGCGCGGTGCCTCGACAGAGACGCGACCGAGATCGAGCGGCGCACCGTCGGCAGCCGTGATTCCAAGGCCTTCAACGATCTTCCTGATCCGCTCGTTGAACTCGGCGAATATGTTCATGGTCGACTTCCGGGCAGTCTGGAGGAAAAAGCCGGCGCAAAGGCCGCAAAACGCGGCTGCCCTAGCCCAAATCGGGGGTATGGTCAAACAAGCGCCGGTGCTCCTTCACCGCGTAGGTGTCGGTCATGCCGGCGAGGAAGTCGGAGACGTGGCGGGCGCGGATGCGCTCGTCGGCCCGGTCGAGGCCCTCGCGCCAGCCTTCGGGCATGGCTCGCAGATCGGCGAAATAGGTGTCGAATAGGTCGCGCACGATTTGGTCGGCGCCGGCCCTGATGCGCATCACCTCGGGATGGCGGTAGACGTTGCGGTAGAGGAAGGCCTTCAGCTCCTTCTCGCGCGCTGCCATGTCCTTCGAGAAGGCGACGATGGTGCGGCCGGCGGCGTGGACGTCCTCGGGGCTCTGCGGCGCCAGTTCCTCGAGCGCGGCGCCGGCGGTGACGATGACGTCCTCGACCATGCGCGTGATCTGCCGGCGCATGAGTTCGTGGCCGGTGCGCACCGGGTCGAGCGCGGGATAGCGCGCCCGCACCTCGGCCAGGATTTCGCCAGGTAGGGCGAGTTCGGCCAGCATGTCCAGCGTGAGTAGACCCGAACGCAGTCCGTCGTCGATGTCGTGGGTATTGTAGGCGATGTCGTCGGCGATCGCCGCGCACTGCGCCTCGATACCGGCATGGCGGTCGAGTTCGAGGTCGAAGAGCGCATTGAAGTCGCGGATCGCCTGGGGTACCGGGCCGGACAGCCCCTCGCCCGACGCGTCGGTCAACGGCCCGTTGTGTTTGACCAGGCCTTCCAGCGTCTCCCAGGTCAGGTTCAGCCCGTCGAATTCGGCGTAGCGCCGCTCCAGCCGGGTGACGATGCGCAGCGACTGCGCGTTGTGGTCGAAACCGCCCCACGCGGCCATCCTGGCGTTCAATGCGTCCTCGCCGGTGTGGCCGAACGGCGTGTGGCCAAAATCATGGACCAGCGCCACGGCCTCGGCGAGGTCCTCGTCGCCGCGCAGCGCCCGGGCCAGGGCGCGGGCGATCTGCGCGACCTCGATCGAATGGGTCAGCCGGGTGCGGTAGTGGTCGCCCTCATGGGCGATGAAGACCTGCGTCTTGTGCTTCAGCCGGCGGAAGGCGGTGGAGTGGATGATGCGGTCGCGGTCGCGCTGGAAGGCGGTCCGCGTCGGGCTTTCGGTCTCCGCGTAGAAGCGTCCGCGCGACCGCGCCGGATCGCAGGCATAGGACGCGCGCGGCCGGTAGCCGAAGCCGATGTCGCCGAGTCCGCCTGTCTCAACCATTCCCGCCGCCGGTTGACTTGCCGATACCCGCTTCATACCTATTGCGCAGAGGCGAACGCAAGGTGACGGCCATGGGCGCGGATGCCAAGTCTACCATGAAAGTCGACGTGACCGACGCCGCGGCGAAGCGTGTGGCCAAGATTCTTGCCGGCGAACCGGGCAAGACCGCGCTTCGCGTCTCCGTCGAAGGTGGCGGCTGCTCCGGCTTCTCCTACAGGTTCGACCTGGTCGATACGCGAAACGACGACGACGTGGCGATCGAGCGGGACGGCGCGACCGTGCTCATCGACGAACTGTCGCTGATCTACATGGGCGGCTCCGTGATCGACTTCGTCGACGACCTGATGGGCCAGTCGTTCCAGATCAGGAACCCCAACGCCGTCGCGTCCTGCGGCTGCGGGACGAGTTTTTCGGTCTGACCGGCTCCCCGACCTGACGGACAATCCAAACTGACGAGCTACCCAGACTGGCGGGCCGCGCCGGGCGGCCCGCCTTCGCGTCTGGTTTCAGGCTTCCGCGGCCATCGCCGCTTCCTTCGCGCCCGCCGTGTCGCCGGCCGCGCCGTTGAAGAAGGCGTTGAGCACGACGGCCGAGATCGAGGCGAGCAGGATGCCCGATTCGATCAGCGGGTGGATGGCGTGCGGCAGCCACGTCTTGAAGTCGGGCGCGACCAGCGGAATCATGCCGAAGCCGATCGATACAGCGACGACGAAGAGGTTGTTGCGGCCCCCCTTGAAGTCGACCGCCGAAAGGATGCGGATGCCGGTGGCGGCGACCATGCCGAACATGACCAGCCCTGCGCCGCCGAGCACGAAGGTCGGTAGCGCCTCGACCAGCGCCCCCATCTTCGGCACCAGGCCGAGCACGATCAGGATCGCGCCGCCGGCCACGCAGACGAAGCGGCTTCTGACGCCGGTGACGCCGACGAGGCCGACGTTCTGCGAGAAGCTGGTGTAGGGGAAGGTGTTGAAGATGCCGCCGATCAGCGTGCCGAGACCGTCGGTGCGCAGGCCGGCCGACAGCATCGGCTGGGTGACCTTCCTGCCCGTCATGTCGCCGAGCGCCAGGAACATGCCCGTCGATTCGATCATGACGACGATCATGACCAGCGTCATGGTGACGATCAGCACCGGATCGAAGATCGGCATGCCGAAGCGGAACGGCGTCACCAGCGCGAACCAGCCGGCGGTGGCGACTTTCTCGAAATGCATCATGCCCAGCGCGGCGGCGATGACGCCACCGATGACGATGCCGAGCAGGACGGCGATGTTGGCGACGAAACCCTTGCCGAAACGAGCGATGGCGAGGATCGAGACGAGCACGATCGCCGAGATCGCCATGTTGCCGACCGGCGCGTAAGCCGGATTCGCCGCCGACACCGCGAGCGCGAGCTTGTCGGGGATCGCCGGCACGAGCGATCCGGACTGGGCGGCGAGTTCGGCAACGGCCTTCAGCCATGCGGCATGTTCGGGCGCGATGATCTTTGGCGCGGTCGGCCCGACGGGATTGCCGAAGATCCAGTTGATGCCGATGCGCATCAGCGAGATACCGATGACGACGATGATCGTGCCGGTCACGACCGGCGGGAAGAAGCGCAGCATGCGGCTGACCAGCGGCGCGATGACGATGCCGACGATACCCGCCCCTATGATCGCGCCGAAGATCATGCGGGCGCCGTCGACGCCCGGATTGGCGTTGGCCATGGCCACCATCGGCCCGACCGCGGCGAAGGTGACGCCCATCATCACCGGCAACTTGATGCCGAACCACTGTGTGGCGCCGAGCGACTGGATGATGGTGACGATGCCGCAAACGAAGAGGTCGGCGGAGATCAGGAACGCGACCTGTTCCGGATCCAGCTTCAGCGCCCGCCCGATGATCAGCGGGACGGCTATGGCGCCGGCATACATGACGAGGACGTGCTGGATTCCGAGTGCGGCAAGACGCGGTGCGGGAAGCACCTCGTCCACCGGGTGGACAGTTGTCGACATTATTTTCCCCTTCGCCTTGCGCCGGATTCTTCGGGTTTTCTTCTGCGGCGCGTTGGTGCAGGATCGGCCAGACGGTCGAGACGCTCTATCCAGTTTATTTTGAAATTCTCGCGTGATTTTCATGAAAATCGTGACCTGGAACATCAACGGCGTGAAAGCGCGCATCGACAATCTCCTGCACTGGCTGAAGGAGAGCGATCCGGACATCGTCTGCCTGCAGGAGATCAAATCGGTCGACGAGCAGTTTCCGCGCTTGGAGATCGAGGCGGCAGGCTACAACGTCGCCACCCACGGCCAGAAGGGCTTCAACGGCGTGGTGATCCTGTCGAAGCTGCCCTTCGACGAGATCAACCGCGGCCTGCCCGGCGACGACGGCGACGAGCAGGCGCGCTTCATCGAGGGCGTGTTCTCGACGACGAACGGCGCGCTCAGGGTCGTCTCGCTCTACCTGCCCAACGGCAATCCGATTGGCACGGAAAAATTCGCCTACAAGCTCGCCTGGATGCGGCGCCTGGAAGCCTGGGCCGAGGACAGGCTGACGCTCGAGGAGCCGCTGGTGCTCGCCGGCGACTACAACGTCATTCCAATGCCGGAAGACGCGAAACACCCCGACGCATGGCTCGGCGACGCGCTCTACCAGCCGGAGAGCCGCCAGGCGTTCCGCCGCCTCGCCGCGCTCGGCTTCACCGACGCGATCCGCGCCGTCACCGACGCCGCCGGCGTCTACACGTTCTGGGACTACCAGGCCGGCGCCTGGCAGAAGAACAACGGCATCCGCATCGACCATTTGATGCTGTCGCCGGAAGCCGCGGACCGGCTCGCCGCCGCGTCGGTGGAAAAGCACGTGCGCGCGTGGGAGAAGCCCTCGGACCACGTCCCTGCGGCGATCGACCTGTCGCTGCAGGCGGCCTGACGCCGAAAATCCCGGGGCCGGCCCGCGGCGGTAGCCGCGGATGCACGGTGGCCGGACCGCCGGTTCGATGCTATCCTTCATTCATGCGCGCGTTCGCACCCGGACTGCTCTCCGCCGCGCTGCTCCTCGGCGGGCAGGCGGTTGCGCTGGCCGATTGCGAATGCCGCGCCAACGGCCGGCTCTATCGACACGGCGAACTGGCGTGCCTACGCCTGCCGACCGGCGACCAGCTCGCCCGCTGCGACATGGTTCTCAACAATTCGGCTTGGAAGAAGGTGCGTGACGGCTGCCCGGAAGCGTCAGTCGGCGATGCCGGCTCGCGGATCGACGACGGGACGGACGGCCCGATGCTTCCCGCGGGGAGCGACGAAGCCCCCTCGCCCCAGGCAGCCGGATAGTCGGGACTAATCGCCCTTGGTGAGGATGTCCTGAGCCAGCGCGATCGCCGTGCGCCGGTCCGCTTCGCCGGCGAGGGCGAACGCCTCTTCCTGCATCGTCTGGATCCAGGCGCGGTCGATCGGATTGGCGCGTTCGAGCGCCGCCGTCATCATGGCGAGGCCGCGTACCACCTTGCCGCTCTCGAAGAGCAGGTTGCCCAGCGTCGCCTGGGCGCCGGAGTGGCCCTTCTCCGCAGCAAGCTGCAGCCAGCGGCCGGCCTGGCGGACGCTGGCTTTCACGCCGCCGTCGCCGAGGAGGAACATCTTGCCCATCTCGAACTGCGCGTTCGGATTGCGGTAGGTCGCGGCGGCGCGCATGAAGTATTCCTGCGCCGCGACCGGGTCGGGGCGTACCGGACTGTCCGGGATGCCCTTCTTCAGGTAGCGGCCGAGCGCCACCAGCGCGTCGGACACGTAGCTCTCGTCCGGGCTGCCGGGCTCGATATCCTGCTGGACGATCGCCGAGAAGAACTTGAAGGCTTCGTAGTCGTTGCGCGCCACGCCGTCGCCCTCGGCATACATGCGGGCGAGCTTCCAGCGGGCACCGATCTGGCCGTTCTCGGCGGCGTAGCGATAGGCCTCGACCGCCTGGTCCTTGTGGCCGCTCTTGTAGGCGGAGAAGCCGAAACGGAACACCGCCCAGGGGCTCGACTGCGCCTTCACGCCGCTCTTGTCGTCGAACACGTTGTCATCGAAGGCGAGCGCGCCGGCCGTTCCGGCGCCGAGCGCAACGGCGACGAACGCCACTCGCACGATGGCGCGCAAATTCGGGACCGTGATCCGGTTCCCGTTACCCAGCGCCGTTGCCGAACTCGAAAAGTACCTGTCGTCCATCATATTCCCTGGCCGCGGGCGGCGCGGCAACTCCGGCGGGTCTCAACGCCCGCTCGAAGAGAGCTTTCGGGGTGCTCCGGGTTTATGGCGGGAAATGGGCGACTGCACCGGGCCCTTTTCATATCGCTATGCTTCTTGCCGGAGTGTTGCGGAATCGTCACAAAGAATAACGACGATGACGGTGTAGCCCCTGCCCGGCGATCGGCGCCGGACAGGCCGGCGCCTCGAAGACAGGTTTCCACCGAACAGTGGCAGGACGATGATGGCTGACGGAAAGGCGCGGCGTTCACGGTTTCTCAGGGTTGCGGCGACCGCGGCAGCGACGGTCGTCATTCTGGCCGCGGCGGGTCTCGCGGCGCAGCGCAGCGTCCGCTGGCAGCTCTACGACGGCAGCCTGCGCGCCGCCGACTACTGGTCGGCCGAACCGCAGATCCTTTCGGCCGGCCTCGGCTTCGACGGCATCATCGGCCTCGCCGAGATCACGCCCGAGAGCGTGCGAGAGGCCGGAGGTGCCTGGTTCGCGGGCGCGCGCTGCGCCGATGGCAGCGAGCCCCCCGACGCGGCGCGCACAAGTGCGGCACCGGCGAGCCGCATCGGCATCTCCTTCCGCGGCTATGCCGACCGCGACGATGGGTTGCCGGTGGTGTTCAGCTGGCCGGTCGCCGGCGAGACGGTCGATCCGACGGATTTCCGCCTGACGTTGAACACCGGCGAAACCGCGGTGCCCCACGCAGCCGGGCTCTTTCCCAACTGGGAGCGGAACGAACGCAACGTCGTCGTGCTGTTCGGAGACTTCGGCAACCGCGGACGGGCGGGCGAAGCCGATGCGGTCTTCCCCGTCAGGCTCGACATCGTCGACGACGCCTCGCCGCTCGTGCTCGTCGGGCCGGGTGGGCGCGAAGTCTCCGCCGTCGGCATGTCGTGGACGACGAGAGAGACGCCCTACGACAGCGGCCCGCGACTGGTCGGCGCCAAGCTGAATCGCATCGACGGGCCGCCGGCCGGCGAAGGCGGCGTCATGCTGTTCGGCCTCGCCGACTATTTTCCCAACGATGAATTCGCCACGTTGGGCGGCGGCGACTATCGCCTGCGCGTGCTGACCACCGGCGGCTTCTCGCCCGACGGCGTCACAGCGCTCACGCCGGAGGCATTCGAGCGGTATTTCCGCCTCCACGCGCGCGGTGCCGACGGCACGACCGTGCTGATCGACAGGAGCGGCACGGACTACGCCGTCTCCGGCGGAAAAATCAGGGTCGTCGGCCTGTCCGACCTCGGCGCGAAGAAGGCGGCCGGCCGCGACGACTGCTACGCGGAAGACCGCGACAACTACATCGACATCGTGCTCGCCGGCGACGAGGCCGCCGCGCGCAACATCACCCATGTCGAGATCCCCGCCCTGCCAGGGGACTACGCGGCGTTCTACAATCCCGGCGGTCCGGGACCGGAACCCTTTCCCGAGGTGCGCTACACCGCACCCGGACCGCCCGATCTCGAGCCGGTCATCGACGCGCTCGACGACCCGATGCGCGTCGACCGGAACTGAGCACCCTCAACCTGCTTCGCGAACCCGCGAAAGCGCCACGGCGAGCTTGTCGGCTTCGGCGGCGAACTCGGCGCGCTTGGCGCGTTCGGCTTCGACCACTTCCGGATCGGCCTTCTCGACGAAGTTCGGGTTGCCGAGCTTCTTGTCGATGCGGGCGATCTCGTCCAGGGCCTTGGCATGGGCCTTGTCGAGGCGCGCGGCTTCCGCCTTGAGGTCGATCAGCGCGCCGAGCGGCAGGCAGAACGTCGCCTCGTCGACGACGATCTGCGCCGAGCCTTTCGGCGCCTCGGCGGCATGGGTGACGTCACCGATGCGGGCGAGACGGCCGATCGCTGGCGCGTGGCGGTCGAGGCGTTGCTTTGTCGTCGCATCGGCGCCGATCACGACCAGCGGCGCGATCGCCGCCGGCGGCACGTTCATCTCGGAGCGCACCGAGCGGATGCCGGAGACGAGGTCGACCAGCCAGTTGATCTCGGCCGCCGCCTCGGCGTCCTCGAAGACCGGTTGCGGCCAGGCGGCGTGGCAGATCAGCGAGGTGCGTGTCCTGTCCTCGCCGGCCGTATGCGCCCACAACTCCTCGGTCATGAACGGCATAAACGGGTGGAGCAGCTTGTAGATCTCGTCGAGCACGAAGGCCGCGACCGCCTGGCTCTCTGCCTTGGCGTCGGCGTCATCGCCCATGAAGACCGGCTTCAAGAGTTCCAGATACCAGTCGCAGAACAAGTTCCAGACGAAGCGGTAGGCGGCGCCGGCCGCCTCGTTGAAGCGGTAGTTGGCGATGCCGTCGGTGATCTCGCGCGACGCGCGGGTGAGTTCGGTCAGGATCCAGCGGTTGATGGTGAGCTTCGCCTCGGAGAGCGAGACGTCATCGTTGCGCGACACCCCGTTCATCTCGGCGAAGCGCGTCGCATTCCACAGCTTGGTGCCGAAGTTGCGGTAACCGGCGATGCGCGCCGGGTCGAGCTTTACGTCGCGGCCCTGCGCCGCCATGATGGCGAGC
>CAYJMY010000099.1:0-11951 GCA_964371125.1 uncultured Mesorhizobium sp.
ACCAGACGCTGGCGCTGGCCGACAATGTCGACGCGACCGCGAACCTGTTCCTGGGTCGCGAGCTGATGACCCGCTGGGGCACGCTCGACGATGCGGCGATGGAGGCCGAAGCTCGCAAGGTCATGGGACGGCTCAATCCGCGCTTCGTGCGGTTCAAGGAACCGGTGATCGCATTGTCGGGCGGCCAGCGCCAGTCCGTGGCGATCGCGCGTGCGATCCATTTCAATGCACGGGTGCTGATCATGGACGAGCCGACGGCTGCGCTCGGGCCGCAGGAAACGGCACAGGTCGCCGACCTGGTCAAGCAGTTGAAGGCGGAAGGCATCGGCATCTTCCTGATCAGTCACGACATCCACGACGTCGTCGATCTGTGCGACCGCCTCTACGTCATCAAGAACGGCCAGGTGGTCGGCATGGCGAAGACGAGCGACGTCACCAAGGACGAGGTGCTCGGCATGATCATCCTCGGCAAGTGTCCCCCCGGCGCGGTCCCGGGTCCGGGTGCGCTGAAGACAGCGGCCTAGGCGATCGCCGCAGGGCCGCTTTGCGGTCCTGCGCGAGGCGAAATAGAGGAATGCCGCCGCCGGCCCTGGGCCAGGCGGGGAGGCAGATCCGGACCGTGGAACCCGGGCCGTGCGGTTGCATTGTGGGGGGCCCTCGCCGATAAGGGCCGCTCAGCAGTGACGGGTGTCCCACGTTGAAAAGATACCTTCCCGCAGCGGTGTTTCTTGCGGTCGCTCTGGCGAGCCTGGTCATGGCGGGCTTCGCTTATTTCGCCACGCAGGAGGCGGCGAGGATCAAACTCGCGGCGACGGTCGACGATGCGCTGAACCGCATCGAGAGCCGCCTCACCATGCATCTGGCGCTGCTCAATTCGGTGCACGCGCTGTTCAAGGCGCGCGACGGCGATGTCAGCCGCGTCGCCTTCGCCACCTTCTTCGACGCACTGCAGGTCGACGAGAACTTCCCCGGCCTGCGCGGCATCGGCTTCCTGCGGCTGGCGGAGACGGGCAAGGAGGAGGATGTCGAGCGGCAGATCGAACGCGACTTCGGTGCCGCGCGGCCTCTGTTCCCCGACACCGGCGAACTCTGGCGCGCACCCGTCGTGCTCTTCGAACCGCTCGACGAGAGCGGGCAGAAGGCGATCGGCTACGACATGTTCGCCGAACCGGGGCGGCGCAGCGCAATCGCGACCGCGATGCGCGAAGACGCCCCGCAGGCGACTGGGCTGGTGCATCTCGGGGAACGCACTGGAGGCCAGGTTCATCCGGGCTTCCTCGTCTTCAAGCGCCTCGACGTCGGGACCACGCCGGCTACGTCGGCTGCGCCGGAACTGCGCACCTCGGGCTTTGTCTTCGCCTCGTTTCGCGCCACCGAGCTGTTCGCCACCGCGCTCGGCACGTCGCCGCTGCTTCCGCTCAGTGTCGAGGTCTATGACGGTCCTACCACGGAAGGCTCGCTCATCTACCGCTCCCCGGTGCCGCCGGACGACGGGTTCGGGGCCGGCTATGTGGCGGTGCGCTCGACGAAGGTGGCCGGCCGCCAGTGGACGATCGTCTTCCGCCCGACCAGCGGGTTCGCCGCACCGACTTCGCGCGCCGTTCCGCTGATGCTGGGCCTGTTCGGCCTGCTTCTCGCCACCGCCATCGCGGTCGCGGCGAGGCTTCAGGACAAGGCCTACACCGCGGCCGAAGCGCTTCGCCAGGCCAGCGAGAGTTCGCTCGTCGAGAAGGATCTGATGCTCAACGAGATGAAGCACCGCATCAAGAACTCGATCACCCGGATGCTGGCAATCGCGCGGCAGACCGCCGCGGGGTCGGCCGACATGGATGCGTTCATGGCCTCCTTCGGCGCCAGGCTCCAGGCGATGGCCGCCTCGCAGGACATCCTGACGCGGTCGCACTGGCAGAAGGCCGATCTCGCCGACCTCCTGCGCACCGAACTCGCCCAGGCATTCGGTCGCGACCTGCCCGAGGGCATGCTGTCGGGTCCGAAGGTCGTTCTCGACGAAGCCGCCACCCAGGCGCTCGGCCTCACCTTCCATGAACTGGCGACGAACGCACTGAAATACGGCGACATCGACAAGTTGAAGGTCTCGTGGAAACTCATCGAGGAGCCGGGCGGCGCGTGGCGCCTGTCGCTGTCCTGGCTGGAAAGGACGGAGACGCCGGCGGAAGCGCCGGCGAAGACCGGATTCGGGACGAAGCTGATCGACATGAACGTCGAGCGCGAACTCGGCGGGTCCATCGTGCGCGATTTCGGCGCCGGCGGCCTGCGCATCGATATCGTCATTCCCCTCGGCGGGAGGCGAAGGGCGGATCGTCGGTTGTGAGATGTCGCAAAAAAGGTAGCCGGCCCCTGCTTCAGGGCCGGCTGCCGGGATGTATCGGCTGGCTCAGCAGCGCGCGATGTAGATCTTTCCGGTGTACCGGTCGCGATAGCGGCAATAGCCCGGACGATCGGCGACCCTGCCGATCAGGTAGCCGGTGACCGCACCGGCGGCGGCGCCGACCGCCGCGCCTTCGAGCCTTCCCGTGGCGATGCCGCCGATCGCCGCGCCGACGGCCGCGCCTCCGATCGCCGTCTGTTCGGCGGTCGTGCATGCCGAAAGCGCCGTCACCGCCGCCAGTGCGAGTACGATTTTCCTCATGTCTCTCTCCTTGATGTGAGCCGTCCCTGCCGATTTATGCCAAAAACGGCGTCTGCCTGAAATCAATCATTCGCGAAATCTGTCGCCCTTTTCCGTGCGTGGTGAATTTGTCGCAACCATGACGCCCGCGGATTCGACGCTGGCGACGAGGCTCCCGTCGGGCCGAACGTCCCAGACCAGCTCGGCGTCCGCCTCTTCCATGGCGGGATCGACCGCGATGCAGCGCACCACGACATGAGGATAGGCGCCGTCGTAGCCGGCGAAGGCGCGGGGCAGTTCCGCGCCGCATTCCTCGGCCGTTTCGAAGATCGGCACCGGTGCCGGCAACTCCCGGCAGTCCGAGAGATCCGCGGAGCATCCGACGATGAGCAGCAGGGCGGCGATGTGTTCCATGACGCGTTTCCTTCCGCCTCGGAAACGGCCGTGCGGGCCGGCGGTTCCCGGCTGCCGGCGGAATACGCGCGGGCGACGAGCCCTTGAGGTCAGGTGTCCTGCGGTGCAGAAGAGGCGGGGCCTATCCGCGGAGGCGAGGCGGAAGGACCGGCGGCGGGGTTACACGGAGGAAATCCGGCAGGGCCGGCAGCAAGGCGCGCCGGGTGGGCTTAATGCCCGGCGACGAGCCTCGCCAGCATCGCCAGGATGCGGCGGACCAGGCTCTCCGCCGCGGGCGCGGCGGGGCGTACGCCTGCGACCGGCATGTCGGCATGCGCCATGGCCAGGCGGGCCGCGTTTTCCAGGTTCCTCATCCGGCTAACCATCTGCGCTCCTCCTGGCCGGGCAGCGGCCATTCGCCTTCTCGACTCCCACGGCGATGGTGGGCCCTCATGGTAAACCGCTCGTTAATGCGCAGCCGGGTCCCGGTTCCGCGGCTCCCCCCGAACCGACCCGGCGCTCGCCTTGGCCGGAAACAGAACCGCCGGGAGCATCCTTGCGGAGTGCTGCCCGGCGGCCGCCGAAAACCGCTTGAGGGGAACGGCTTTCAGTTCGCTGTGCTCGGTCAGCTCGCCCGCCGGAACAGGCCCGCCACAACCGACAGGACCAGGAAGGCGAGGAAGATGAAGAAGATGATCTGCGCAATGCCGGCCGAGGCGCCGGCTATGCCGCCGAATCCGAGCGCGCCGGCGATGATCGCCACCACGAGAAAAACGAGGGCCCAGTAAAGCATGGTCTTCTCTCCTTTCACGTCACGGTTCATGAAACGCCGGCCTTGATCTTTCGTTCCGGCCGCCGGGCAGAATCCGGTCGAGCGCCGCTGCCCCGAACGAAAAAGGCCGCCTCGCGGCGGCCTTGAGCAGGCTCGACCTCCTCCGGAGGTATCAGGCGGCGATCCTGGCCTGGCGGTCGAAGAACAGCGCCTGGCTGATCAGCGCCTTGACCATGTCGGGGTTGAACGGCTTGGTGACCAGGAAGGCCGGCTCCGGCCGCTCGCCGGTCAGCAGTCGCTCGGGGAAGGCGGTGATGAAGATCACCGGGACCGGGGTGGTGGCGAGAATCTCGTTGACCGCGTCGATGCCCGAGCTTCCGTCGGCGAGCTGGATGTCGGCGAGCACCAGCTTCGGATTGGCGGCGGCGAACAGCGCCGTCGCTTCCTTGTGCGTGCGGGCGGTGCCGACGACGCGATGGCCGAGGCTCTCCACCATCTCCTCGATGTCCATGGCGATGAGCGGCTCGTCCTCGATGATCATGACGTCCGTCGCGACCTGGCGCGAGATCTCGGCGCTGGCGTCGTTGAGCAGAGCGGCGAACTCCTCGGGCGGCACGTCGAGAATCTCGGCTGCTTCCTCGTCCGAGAAACCTTCGACGGCTACCAGCAGGAAGGCCTGCCGCGGCCGCGGCGACAGCGCCGAAAGATTGGCCGCCGCGCGCTGCTCCCACGCGGAAGCAGGCGATTCATGTGGAACCCTGATCGAGACCGAGGAGAACAGCTTGGCGAAGACCTTGTATAGCGCGATGCGGTCGCTCGACGCCCTGGGGACGACGCTGACGTCGGCGATGACCGCCTCCAGCATGGCTGCCACGAGCGCGTCGCCGCTGGCCTGGGACCCGGACACCGCGCGGGAGAAGCGCCGGAGGAAGGGCAGATGGGGTGCGATGGTTGCGGAAAGGCTCATGCGTAAACGGCTCCCTCAAATTGTCATGGCGGACGATGCGTCTGCCGATGGACGATGTGTGCGAGATGCAGGACCGGCCCCGGTTATGGCCCGAATCCCCGCACCTGCGATCGAAAACGCGACGCCGAAGAAAAAGTTCCACGCTGGGAACGTTTTCCCGCCTGTCCCGTTAAGGCCGTCGAACTCGGCGCGGAAACATGCCTGGCCGGTGTCGCGCGGGATCGATCGCGCTATATGGGGGCTCAAGGACAGACGGGGCAATGAACATCATGACCAACGACATGGGTGGGGCAGGCGCCAAGCGCGCCCGGACGGGCGGATCGAAGACGCTGGGCGCGAATTCGGAGATCGGGCGCAAGCTGAAGCAGTATTACGACGGGCTGGTGTCAGAGGATGTCCCTGACCGGTTCGCCGAACTCCTGAGCCGGCTCGAACAGGCCGAATCCGCCCAGAAGAAGGATTGACTTGATGGCCGTCTCCGCGGGTTTCAAGAACGATCTGCTCGCCGCGATCCCCAGTCTCCGGGCCTTCGCCATGTCGCTCTCGCAGAACGCCGACAAGGCCGACGACCTCGTCCAGGAGACGCTGGTGAAGGCTTGGGACAAGCACCAGAGCTTCCAGATGGGCACCAATCTGAAGGCCTGGCTGTTCACCATCCTGCGCAACGAGTTCTACTCGCAGATGCGCAAGCGCGGCCGCGAGATCCAGGACAGCGACGGTATCATGACCGCCCGCCTCGCCGTGCATCCGAGCCAGCACGGCGTCCTCGACCTGGAAGACTTCCGCGCCGCGCTCGAGAAACTCCCCGACGACCAGCGCGAGGCCGTCATCCTGATCGGCGCTTCGGGCTTCTCCTACGAGGAAGCCGCCGAGATCTGCGGCTGCGCCGTCGGGACGATCAAGAGCCGCGTCAGCCGCGCGCGCTCGCGCCTCCAGGACATGCTCGAGATCGCTGGCGAGGACGAATTCGGTCCGGACGCGATCGCCGCCCAAGTGTTGGGATCGAACGCCGCTTGACAGACGTGCGTCGTCCCGCGGCGCGCTCGGCCATGCCTGGGCCGCGTGCGGCGGAACGGCACATCCGCGGGCGGGGTTCCGCCCGGTCCGGTTTTCGTCTGGACTCGCACCTTGAAAGGTCCTTTCATGCGGCAGGTTTCGTTCAGACGGAACTCCGCCGGGTTCGCCCCGTTTCTGTTCGTTGCGAAACAAGGAGTTGGATACATGGCCACTGCAACCGGTAAATCGGGCAAGAGCGAAGACGGATCGACCCAGCGTGATCTGGAAGCGGATATCGCCCAGCTGAAGGCGGACATCGAGAAACTGGCCGAGCAACTGCGCATCACGGGTCGCCATTCCTACGGTGCGGCGCGCCGGATGGCGACGGAGGGAAAAGAGCGGGCTTGGAGCGAGGGCGAGGCGGCGATCGAGAACCTCCGCTCGACGGCCGGCGACCTCGAACGTCAGGTGGTCGATACGGTGCGCCAGAAGCCGGTGACGGCGCTGGCGATTGCCGCCGGCGTCGGCTTCCTGCTCGCACTCCTGTCGCGCCGCTGAAACCGCTGCAATGCTCGGATCGCTGATCGCGACGATCCTCTCAGGCGAGGCCCTCGATGCGGCGCGGCGCGCCCGCAGCGCGGCGATCGCCTACGCCGTCGCCGGCCTGCTCGGGCTGCTCGGCGTCGGCTTTCTCGTCGGCGCCGGTTTCGTCGCGGCGGCGCGGCGTTTCGGCACGATCGAGGCGGCGCTGGCCTTCGGCTTCGCTTTCCTCGTCATCGCCTTCGCCATCGTTGCGATCCACTCGATGACCGAGAAGCGTCGCAAGAAGGCCGTATCCGGCCGGCGGACCGCCGATGTCGCGACGATCGCCGGCGTCGCCGCCGTAACCCTTCTGCCGACGCTGCTGCGCGGCAGGTCGGCGGTCGGCGGCATCGCCGCTGCCGCGCTCGGCATCCTGGCCTACGGCATCTATCGGGAGAACACGCGACCGAAGGACGGCAAGCCGCCCGCCGAATAGGGCGAGGTCAGGCCGGCACGAGAACCCGCAGCGAGCCGGGTTCGATGACGATGTCGGTTTCGGGCGCGGCGGGCTGCAGTTCTCCGTCGACGACGGCCATCGTGGATCGGTCCGGGGACAGGATCTTCAGCGTCACGCGGTCCGCCTGGTGGATCTCGACGAGTTCGTTGTCGCGCCAGCGGCCGATCGCCATGTTCAGTGCATGGCGGACGATCTCGCCGCGCTGCCGCGCCACGGTAACGTAGATGCCGAGCATGCCTCCATCGGGATGATCGGCATAGGGCAGATGCCCTTCGCCGAAGAGGTTGTTGGTGATACCGATGTTCGAGGTTGTCGCCAGGATCTCCGTCTCGCCCATTCTCAGCGCCACGCGCATGCGCGGCGGATTGAGGATCGTCCAGTAGGCGGCCTTGGCTGAGGCCCCCATCTTGCCAAGCCGCGAGGCGAAATCCAGCCGCTCGCGCAGGCGCACCATCTTGGCATGCATCCCGATCGAGAACTGGTGGACGAAGGGCCGGCCGTTGGCGCTGGCCGTATCGACTGGGCGGATGCGGCCGGCGGCGAAGGCGTCGACGGCCGCGTCGAGATCGAGCGGAATGCCGAGGCTGCGGGCGAAGAGGTTCATCGTCCCCGCCGGCAGGATCGCCAGGGCCTTGTCGTTTCGGCGCAGCATGCCTGCGGCCGCCGAGACCGTGCCGTCTCCGCCACCCACCATGACGACGTCGACGCCCGCCTCGGTCGCCGCGGCTTTAAGCGCCCACTCTATGTCGCCGCCGTTCACGATCGCGACGGTGGAGCTGTGCCCGCTGCGTTCCAGAGACTGGCGCAGCCGTGTCGAGAACTGTTCGAGGTCGATCGTTCGCAGCGTGCCGCCGTCGCGGTTCAGAACCGTCGAGAAGTGCATGGCAGTGATCGTCCGGAAGTTGAGGGAACGGGCGCGCTAAACGGCCGCGCTGACCATTCGTTCCCGCGGGAGCGCTGGGATCGATGCGTGCTCCAGGACACGCGCCGTCCGGAACCACCGGCGCGGAAGGGCGTTGTGACTTCGATGCCGCGCCCGTTCTTCCAGCCACGGTCGATCCCGGGCGCGGCAGTGCAGGAAAACCGCACAAGGAGAGAATACTATGATCCGCAAGCTCTTGGCTACGACAGCACTGGCAACCCTCATCGCCGGCGGCGCCCATGCGCAGACCACGACGGCGCCCGCGCCGGCAGCCCCGGCCGAAATCCAGCAGCCGGCCGACCAGGCGGCCCCGGCGATGCGCGCCGACGGCTACCTTGCTACCAACCTCATCGGTGAGACGGTGTACAACGGCACTGGCGACGACGCCGAGAACATCGGCGACGTGAACGACCTCGTCATTGATGGCGACGGCAACGTCCAGGCGGTCGTCGTCGGCGTCGGCGGCTTTCTCGGCATCGGCGAGAAGAACGTGGCGCTCGAATTCGACGCCATCGAATGGGCCGAGAAGGATGGCGATCGCTGGATCGTCGTCAATTCGACGGTCGATGCGCTGAAGGCACTGCCCGATTTCGATCGCTCCGCCTACGACATGGCCCCGGCGGTCGCCATGGACGAGACCGCGCCGGCGACGAACGACACGACCGCTCAGGCCCCGGCCGACGGCTCCGGCAACGCCACCGGCGACACCGCGATGGCGCCGGCCGGTCAGTCCACCAGCGGCAACAACGCCGGGGACACGACCGCCATGAAGCCGTCGAACGATGCCACGGGCGCGTCGAATGACACGACGGCCCAGGCCCCTGCGTCGGACAACGAGACGACCGCGCAGGCTCCGGCTGCCGACCAGCCGGCAGCGACCGACACCACCAAGACCGGCGCCATCGACCGCTCGCAGCTCGATGAGCTGAACACGGCCGACATCCGCGCCGAGGAGCTCATCGGCACCACCGTCTACGGCGCCGGCGACGAGAATGTCGGCGAGATCGGCGACGTCATCATGACCCAGGACGGCAAGGTCGACGCGATCATCATCGACGTCGGCGGCTTCCTCGGCATGGGCGAGAAGGAGGTTGCCGTCGGCATGGACAACCTCGCCTTCCTCACGGACGAGGACGGCAACAAGTACCTCTACACCTCCTTCACCAAGGAGCAGCTCGAGGCGCAGGCGGCCTACGACAAGAGCACCTGGGCCGAGAAGCGCGACGAGCAGCGCCTGATCATGACGCAGTAGTCCGTCGCCGGACGGATCTGCATGGCCCGCGCCGGAATCCCGGCGCGGGCCTTTTCACGTCAGCGCAACCCGCCGCGCATGTCGCCAGCGACATGTCCCGCCACTCCGTCCCCGGTGAGTTCCGAAAGCGCCAGCGACTGATCGAGATGTTCCGCCCGCCAGTCGAGAAGCCGCTCCGCCATTTCCAGCTGCGCGCCGCGCCGGGCTGGGTCCTCGGCGACGTTGCGCGTCTCCGCGGGATCCTCGCGCAAATCGAATAGCACCGGTGGCAGGCCGCCGCCGACATGGACGTACTTCAGCGTCTCGGTGCGCAGGACGGCCAGGTTGCACTGCTGCGGTTTCAGGCCGAAGGGCTGTGCCGACGCGCCGCTGGCAACCGAGCGAAAATCGTACTCCCAGTGGACGGCGTCGCGCCATGCCGCCGGCGTTTCGCCGCGCAGGAACGGCGCCAGCGAACGTCCGTCGAGGTGTGGGGGAGGGGTGGCGCCGAGAAGGTCCATGAGGGTCGGCAGGATGTCGACGGTCTCGGTGAAGGCTTCGACGATCCGGCCTCTTGCGGCCTGGCCGGGGGCACGGACAATCAGGGGGATATGGTAGCTGGCGTCGAAGAAGCCGCCCTTGCCGAGCAGATGGTGGTCGCCCATCATCTCGGCGTGGTCCGAGGTGAGGACGAAGATGGTGTCGTCCCAGGTGCCGGCCCGCTCCAGCGCGGCGCGGATGCGCGCGATCAGGGCGTCCATCTCGGCGATCATCCCGTAGTAGAGCGCGCGGATCCTGCGGAGGCTCGCCTCGCTCCAGTCGGCGACCCTGCCCTGCGTCCCGGGGAGGAATTTTGCCCGGAGCTGGGTCTCGATCTCCAGCGCCACGAGCGGATGGATCGCGGCGTCCGCCCCGTGGTTTGCGGCGCGGGCGAAGGCCGGGCCGTCCGCCGGATCGTGGAGCGTGTTCCACGGCGCCGGAACGACGAAGGGCGGATGCGGGCTGAGGAAGGAGAGGTGGGCGAACCACGGCTCGTCCTGCTCGCCCATCCAGCGGATGAACTCGCCGGCGAGGAACGCGGCCGGCGTCTCGTCGGCGCCGTAGACCGGCGGCGCCAGCGTGACGTCGTCGACCGGTCTGCCGGCGGGCGCGTGGATCATCGGGTAGCCGGCGCTGGAATCGACGCCGCGCAGGGCCAGCCAGGAGAGCCACGGCTTCTGGTGCTCGGGCAGCAGCTGGCGCACGCTGAAACCCGGCAGCACGCCCTCGTAGCTCTTCAGGAGCGGATCGCCCGGCGCGTGCCGGCGCGGGTCCGGCGCGATGTCGGAATAGCCGAACAGCGTCGGGTCGTAGCCCAGCGCCCTTGCTGCCAGCGCAACGTTGCCGTGGCGGGCGTCGAGCGGCGTGCCGTTGCGGCAGACCCGGTTGGTCATCTGGTAGAGGCCGGTGTAGAGGCAGGCGCGCGCCGGCGAGCAGGGGGCGGCCCCCGCATAGTGGCGGCGGAACAGCACGGCCTCGCGCGCCAGCGCGTCGATGTTGGGCGTCCTGATCGACGGATGGCCGGCGGCGCCGACGCAGTCGCCGCGCCACTGGTCGCAGGTGATGAACAGCACGTTCGGCCTGGCGGTCCGCTCTTTCACGACGGGATCTCCCTTGCTCCTCCCGCGCCATCAGCCCGAAAAGCCGGCGGCGCGCAAGCCGCCCTTCGAGTCCTGTCAGTGAACGATCAAGGCCTCATTGTTCGACAATCAGAGACGGTTCATTCTCCATCCGGCCCTTTCATTCGGCCACCGCCGACCGACATAAGGACGTGAACGAACGACGGCCAACCGCCGCGACAACGCAATCGAGGGAGCGACCGCATGCTCGACCAGATCAAGGGCCTTCACCACGTCACGTCGATGGCGAAGGACGCCCGCCGGAACAACGCCTTCTTCACGCACACGCTCGGCCTGCGCCGGGTGAAGAAGACCGTCAACTTCGACGCGCCCGACGTCTACCACCTCTACTACGCCGACGAGTTCGGCACGCCGGGCTCGGTGATGACCTATTTCCCGTTCCCCAACATCGGCCAGGGCCGCCCCGGCGCCGGCGAGGTCGGCACGACCGTCTTTTCCGTGCCGGAGGGCGCGCTGCCCTACTGGCGCGAGCGCCTGGTCAAGGAAGGCGTGGCAAACCTCGAAGAGGACGAGAGCTTCGGCGAGAAGCGGCTTTCCTTCCTCGGGCCGGACAGGGACGGTTTCGCCCTCGTCGAGGCGAATGACGACCAGCGTGCGCCCTGGGGGAAGGGCGGCGTGCCGGACGACGAGGCGATCCGCGGCTTCCACTCGGTGTCGATGCGGCTGCGCGACGCCGGCCGTACGGCCGAGCTGCTGAAGTTCATGGGCTACGAGGAGATCGGCCAGTCGCGCGGCATCCGCCGCTTCGCCATTCCCGGCGGCAACGGCGCCGATGTCGTCGACGTCGAGACGCTGGCGGGCGCGTCGCTCGCCGGGCTCGGCGCCGGCTCGGTACACCACGTCGCCTTCGCCGTGGAGAACCGGGCGAAGCAGCTCGAGGTGCGCAAGGCGCTGATGGACACCGGCTACCAGGTGACGCCGGTCATCGACCGCGACTACTTCTGGGCGATCTACTTCCGCACGCCCGGCGGCGTGCTCTTCGAGGTGGCCACCAACGAGCCCGGCTTCGACCGCGACGAGGACACCGCCCATCTCGGCGAGGCCTTGAAGCTGCCGGTCCAGCATGCTCACTTGCGCCCGTATCTGGAGAAACACCTCCAGCCGCTCGACGATTGAGGACGCCATGGCCACGAACGCCTACATCCACCAGGTGCTGCCCGGCGAGCAGGGCGGCGCGCTGCTCTTCGTCCTCCACGGCACCGGCGGCGACGAGCGCCAGCTCCTCGGGCTCGGCCGCGACCTGCTGCCGGATGCGACGGTCGTGGGGGCGCGCCGCGCCCGCGGCGCGCACCGCGCCGCGCGCGGCTTGAGCCCCCCCCCCCC
>CAYJMY010000099.1:11961-17526 GCA_964371125.1 uncultured Mesorhizobium sp.
GGGGGAGGTAGCCGAGAACGGCGCGGCGCGCTTCTTCCGCCGCGCCGCCGAAGGCGTCTACGACATGGACGACCTTGCCCGCGCCGCCGCCAAGCTCGCCGGCTTCGTCCGCGCCCATGTCGCCGCCCTGGCGCCGTCCGCGGTCTACGCCCTCGGCTACTCCAACGGTGCCAACGTACTTGCCGCGACGCTCTTCGCCGAGCCGGACCTTTTCGACCGCGCCGTGCTGATGCACCCGCTGATCCCGTTCGAGCCGGAGGTGTCCGGCAGCCTCGCGGGACGCGCGATCCTGGTGACGGCCGGCCGCCACGATCCCATCTGCCCGCCGACGCTGACGTCGCGGCTGGAGGCCTATCTGCGCGCGTTCGGCGCCGACGTCGAAGTTGTCTGGCACCCGGGTGCCCATGAAGTGCGCACGGAAGAGATCGAGGCGGCGCGCGCCTTCCTGCACCCTGCGGCCGGCGGATCCGGCGAGAAGAGACAAGCCATGAGCGAGACGTTCGACATCAGGCTGGAGGAAGGCGACAGCAAGGGCCGCTACGTCGTCGACGGTCCCGACGGCTCCGTCGCCGAGATGACCTTCACCAAGGTCGGGTCGAAGCAGGTCATCATCGACCACACCGGCGTGCCCGATATCTTCCGCGGCAAGGGCGTCGGCGCGCTGCTGGTCGCCCGGGCGGTCGAGGACGCGCGCGCGGCGGGCAAGACGATCATCCCGCTCTGCCCCTTCGCCGCCGCCCAGTTCCGCCGCCACCCCGAATGGGCGGACGTTCTGAAGAAATGACGGGAGACGAAGCCATGGAAGATCTCGCGGCGCGGTTCGAATTCGCCGAGACGGCGAAAGGCGGCCGCTACTTCATGGTGATGCCGAACGGCGAGGAGGCGAAGCTGACCTTCGTCAGGGCCGGTCCGGGCCACATCGTCGCCGACCATACCTTCGTGCCGGTGCCCTATCGCGGCGACGGCGTCGCCGAGGCCCTCGTCGAGCGCCTGGTCGCCGACGCGCGCGCCGCCGGCAACAAGATCACGCCGGCCTGCTGGTATGTGGCCGACGAGTTCAAGCGCCACCATCCCGCATGGGACGACGTGCTGATGAAGTAAGGGGATGACCTGCCACTACCGGGCGAACACGTCCCGGTAGCGGTCGCGTAGCACGTTCTTCTGCACCTTGCCCATCGTGTTGCGCGGTAGTTCGTCCAGCACGGCGACGTGGCGCGGCTGCTTGAAGCGCGCGAGTTTTTCCGCGATGCCGGCGAGCAGTGCGGCGGTGTCGAGCGCGACGCCCTTCTTCGCCGTGACGACGGCGACGACGCCCTCGCCGAGGTCCGGATGCGGCACGCCGACCACCGCCGATTCCAGCACGCCCGGCTGCTCGTCGAGCAACATCTCCACTTCCTTCGGGTAGATGTTGTAGCCGCCCGAGATGATCAGGTCCTTGGCGCGGCCGACGATGGTGACGTAGCCGTCGGCATCCATCTCAGCCAGGTCGCCGGTGATGAAGAAGCCGTCGGCGCGGAACTCCTCCTTCGTCTTCTCCGGCATGTTCCAGTAGCCCATGAAGACGTTGCGGCCCTTCACCTCGATGACGCCGATGTCGCCCGTCGCCACCGGCCTGCCCGTTTCGGGGTCGCGGATGCGCACCGTCACACCGGGCAGCGGCGGGCCGACCGTTCCGGCGCGGCGTTCGCCGTCATAGGGGTTCGACGTGTTCATGTTGGTCTCGGTCATGCCGTAGCGCTCGAGGATGCGCAGGCCCGTGCGCTTCTCGAACTCGACATGGGTTTCCGCGAGCAGCGGCGCGCTGCCCGAGACGAACAGGCGCATGTGGCCGACGAGCGCCTTGTCCAACCGTGGGTCGGCCAGCAGCCGCGTATAGAAGGTCGGCACGCCCATCATCGTCGTCGCCTGCGGCATGAAGCGGATCAGGTCGTCGACGTCGAGGCCGGGCAGGAAGATCATCGAGCCGCCGCATAGCAGGATGACATTGGTGGCGACGAACAGGCCGTGCGTGTGGAAGATCGGCAGGGCGTGCAGCAGCACGTCGTCGCCGCTGAAGCGCCACTCCCCGACGAGGGCTTCGGCGTTGGAGAGCAGATTGTCGTGGGTGAGCATGGCGCCTTTCGATCGCCCGGTCGTGCCCGACGTGTAAAGGAACGCGGCGAGGTCGTCCGGTCCGCGCTCCGCGACCGGATATTCCGCCGGCTGCCCGGCGGCCGCCTCGGACAACGTGCCGCCGCCGTCGGCGTCGAGCGTGCGCAGCGTAGCGCCCGCCTTCTCCGCCACCGGGGCGAGGGCTGCCGCGCTCGCCCCGTCGCAGATCAGCAGCCGGGCGCCGGCGTCGGTGACGAAATACTCGACCTCGGCCGGCGTATAGGCCGTGTTCAGCGGCAGGAAGACGAAGCCGCCCTGGACGCAGGCGGCATAGACGGCGAGCGCCTCCGCCGACTTCTTCGCCTGCAGCGCCACGCGGTCTCCGGGTCGCACGCCCGCCGCGGCGATGGCATGGGCGAAGCGGCCGGCCATGTCGAGGAACGCGCCGTAGCCGATCCGCCGCCCGTCCTTGAGGATCAGGAAAGTCTTCCCGCTGCCGGCATGCGGGGCGAAGAGGGCGTCGTAGAGCGTGTTCGGCATGGAAAACTCCGGTCGGCCGCGTCTGCGGTATCGGCCCCTATCCAGCACCGCGGCGGTCGGCGGGCAAGGGGTAAGATGGGGGGCAACCGTTGCGGAAACTGCAACGGTTCGTTCCGGCGCCGGACCGCCAGGAGATTCCAGCGAAATCGGCCCCTCAGCCATCCCCTCAGCCCGCCCGCTTTGCCAGACGCCGCCCATCCGGTTTAGAAGGGTGCCCGAAACGCCCCCCGCCTCCCGCGTCAGACGAAAGAAGCCCATGACCGCCCGCATTCCCGTCTTCGACGGCCACAACGACACGCTGCTCAGGCTCCTGTCCACAGATCCGGCCAATGCCGAGGCGCTGTTCGTCGAAGGCGGCAAGGGCGGCCATATCGACCTGCCCAGGGCGCGCGCCGGCGGCCTCGCCGGCGGCATGTTCGCCATGTTCCCGCCGCCGGTGGAGAAGCTGTCCTTCGACCCCGACCCGGAGGCAAGAGCCTACGACCTGCCGCTGCCCGGCATGCTGTCGCTCGGCGACGCCCGCGCCTCGACCTTCGCCATGGCCTCGATCCTCTACCGGCTGGAGCGGACCGGCGCGCTCGCCGTCTGCCGGTCCGCCGCCGACGTGCGCGCGGCGATGGAGGGCGATCGCCTCGCCGCCGTCTTCCACATCGAGGGCGCCGAGGCGATCGATACCCGCCTCGATACGCTCGACGTGCTCTACGCTGCCGGCCTGCGCTCGCTCGGCATCGTCTGGAGC
The DNA here is from genome assembly GCA_964371125.1 of uncultured Mesorhizobium sp. Lineage (GTDB taxonomy): Bacteria > Pseudomonadota > Alphaproteobacteria > Rhizobiales > Rhizobiaceae > DUSC01. The sequence goes on from CAYJMY010000099.1 coordinate 15,332, forward strand.
CGGCCCAACGCCTTCGGCCACGGCGTGCCGTTCCGCTTCCCGTCCTCGCCCGACACCGGCCCCGGCCTCACCGACGCCGGCAAGGCGCTGGTGAAGGCCTGCAACCGGCTCGGCATCCTCATCGACCTGTCGCACCTGAACGAGAAGGGTTTTCGCGACGTCGCCGCGCTCTCCGACGCGCCGCTGGTCGCCACCCATTCCAACGTGCACGCGCTGTCGCCGCATGCGCGCAACCTGACGCCCTGGCAGCTCGGCGCCATCCGCGAGACCGGCGGCATCGTCGGCCTCAACTTCGCTCCCGGCTTCCTGCGCGACGACGGGCGCATGACGCCGGCGACCGACCTCGAGATCATGCTGCGCCACGTCGATGCGCTGGTCGAGGCGCTCGGCGAGGACGGCGTCGGCCTCGGCTCGGATTTCGACGGCGCCGTGGTGCCAGCGGCGATCGGCGACGCGGCCGGCCTTCCCGTGCTGCTCGACGCGCTGCTTTCGCGCGGCTACGGCCGCGATCTGGTCGAGAAGATCGCCTGGAAGAACTGGCTGTCGATGCTGGAGCGGACCATCGGGTAGGGACCGTTTGTCGGGCACCGGTTTCGGGGACGCGTGGCCCCCTCCACCATGCTTTGCATGGTCCCCCTCCCCCGTTTACGGGGGAGGGGGACCGCCGAAGGCGGTGGAGGGGGCGTCTTGTCACGCGGACAGTGGCTAGACCGAAGACCCGAATCGCTTCAGCCACTCCTTGCCGGCGCCGCGCTCGCGGATGATCGACAGCGGGTCCTGGTGGTCGAGCCGCGAGCAGATGCGGTAGACCTCTAGCGTCGGCGCGTCCATCAGCCCGCGCTTGTAGAAGAACATCGCCGCCGCGTAGCGGGTGCGTCCCGACCAGTCTTCGCCGAGCGGCGTGTTGATCAGCGCCCACTGCTCGACGATCTCGCTGTCCGCCTCGACGGCCATCAGAAGATTCCCGGCGGGTTGGCAGTGCGCCGCGCCAGCTTGACGAAAGGCCGCTGGACTATCTTCGCCCGCTTCATCAGCTTCTGGTACTGCTGCTCGCGCATGGCGTAGATCTCGACCCAGAGGTCGTCGACGACCGTGTCGCCATACGGCCGTTCGAGGCTGGCGATGGCGATGTTGCGCTTGGCCGTCGGCGACCAGATGGCGGCGCTGACCAGGCCGACCTCCTTCTTGCTGCGGTGGTAGACGATGGCATGCTCGGCCGGCACGTTGCCCTCGATCTCCAGCCCGACCAGAATGTGGCGCAGCGTCTTGTCCCTGCGCGCCGCCTCGATGGCGCGGCGGCCGTTGTAGTGGCCGGCCTTGGCGGCGTCGATCATGAAGCCCAGCCCGATCTCGTCGGGTTGGCGCACCCGATCGGCACGCACGGCGTGCTCGGCGGTGACGAAGTCGGCATTGGCGACGATCAGCCCGGCCTCGGTGCGGGCGCGGTTCAGCGCCGCGTAGCCGATGGCGCGGATGCCGTGGACGCGGCCCGCGGCAAACAGCCGGTCCCACAGCGACAGCGCGGCGTCCGCCGGCACGAACAGTTCGTAGCCGAGGTCGCCGGTGAAGCCGGTGCGCGAGATGGTGACGCTGCCGCCCTCGTGGGCGAAGTCGGCGAGGTCGAAGGCCTTCAGCCTCTCGGCCCCGGCGAAGCCGGCGTCGCGCAGCACCGCCCAGGAGGTCGGGCCTTGCAGCGCCAGGCCGGCGACAGCCTCGGTCTCCTCCTCGATCGCGACGTCGTAGCCGATGGCGCTGTCGAGCAGCCAGGGCAGGTGCCGCTCCTGGCAGCACAGGCGGAAGCAGTCGGCGGCCAACCGGAACAGCGTGCCGTCGTCGAGCACGTGGCCCTCGTCGTCGCACCACGCCGTATAGTGGACGCGGCCGACGCCGAGTTTCGTCACGTCGCGCAGCGTCAGCCGGTCGAGATAGGCTTCCGCATCGGGGCCTTCGATCCGGTACTTCACCATCGGCGAGATGTCGAAGACCGCGGCCTGGCTGCGGATGGCGAAGAACTCCAGCTCCTCGTCCCACAGCGACTGCGGCACCTTGTAGCCGGCCCACGTATACCAGTCCTCCTGGCGGTTCAGCGCTTCCAGCCGCGGCTGCAACGGCGAGGCCAGGCGCAACGTGCGGAAATGGTCCTGTGCGGCGTGGCGGGCGGGTGGGACGGTCTTTGGAATTGCGGTCATGACAGC
>CAYJMY010000100.1:0-17486 GCA_964371125.1 uncultured Mesorhizobium sp.
ACGGCATCGGGTCCTTGCCGCGCATGTAGTTGTTGACGACATAGGGCCAGATCAGGTCGCCCGAGCGCAGCATGTTGAAGGCCGTCGCCATCTTGGTGCCGTCGAGATAGCCCTTCTCGTTCATCGACCGCTCGATCGCGGCCACCTGCTCCTCGTCGACGAACACCTTCAGGTCGCCGGCATAGGTGAAGTCGACCTGGGTCGTGAATAGCGTCGCCGAACGGATGCGGTCGTCACCCTCCTGCGCCATCAGCGCCAAGGCCGCCGCCAGCAGCGTGCCGCCGACGCAGTAGCCGATGGCGTTGACCTCGCGCTCGCCGGTCGCGGCCTCGACCGTGTCGAGGCCGTATTCGATGCCCTCGCGGATGTAGGCCTCCCAGCCCTTGGCGCCGTGACGCTCGTCCGGGTTGATCCAGGAGATGACGAAGACGGTGTGCCCCTGTTCGACCGCCCAGCGGATGAAAGACTTTTCCGGATTGAGGTCGAGAATGTAGAACTTGTTGATCCAGGGCGGGCAGATGAGCAGCGGCCGCTTCAGTACCGTTTCGGTCGCTGGGTCGTACTGGATGATCTCGGCGACGTCGCTCCTTCCGACCACCTTGCCAGGCGACACGGCGATGTTCCTGCCGATCTCGAAGCGCGAATAGTCGGCCTGGCGCAGCTTCAGGTCGCCCTTGCCGGCGGTAATATCCTCGGCGAGCATCTTCATGCCGCGCACCAGGTTCTCGCCGTTGGTGGCGACAGTCTCGCGGAACAGTTCCGGATTCGTCAGGATGAAGTTCGAAGGCGAGATCGCATGGCTGATCTGCTTGACGTAGAAGCCGGCCTTGTGGCGCGTGTGCTCGTCCAGTCCTTCCGCGTGCTCGACGAGGTCGCCTGCCCAGCGCGACGTCACCAGATAGGCCTGCTTGAGGAAGTCGAAGAAGGCGTTGCGCCCCCATTCGGGATCCTGGAAACGCTTGTCGCCCTTTTCGGGCCTGACAGCCTCGGTCTCGGCGCTCTCCGGCTCGGCGCCGAATCGCTTAATGGAGTTCGACCACACCTGCATGTAGCCGGCGAAGAGCCTCGTCTGCGCGTCGAGCGCCCGCTTCGGGTCCGACAGCCAGTATTCGCTGAGCTTGGAGAAGGTCTTGACCATGTCCGCGACGGGCTCGGCGACCGTGTCGCGCACCTCGCCTTTCTCGCGCGGTTCCGCCCACGCCGCAGCAGCCTTGCCCGCCTGCTCGACCATGCGTGCAAGGTTCAACGCGAAGCGCTCGGGATCCTTGACGAGATACTGTTCGACCGACGAAGCGGTCCCATCGGCCGCCTTGTCCGAATCGGCTGGCTTCGTCATGACTGGCGCTTGTCCTCCCCAGGGCGTTATGTTGACACAATATAATGAGAGCCTTGGCGCGGTCCAATGAAGTTCCGCCATTCGCGACTCTTTGGCATGCCCGTGCGGGAAAAGAATGACGACTGGACTGAACGGACATGAAATTCGCGGATGGCGTGGCGTCGCGCTGATCGCTTTCGCCACGGCAGCGCTTTCCGGGTGCACCACGGCAAGCCTCGAGGACGCCGCGCCGATGACCGCGACGGTCGAGGCGACGCTGCCTGAGCAGACCCCCGCCATTCCGACGCCCACGCCTACCTCCGCCGACGCGGTGGCTGCGATACCCGTGACCGATACTCCCGCGGTCGCGGCCGGGACCGGCGAATCCCTGGAAGGTACTGCCGCCGAAGCGCAAGGGCCGGCGCTCCCGACTGGCCAATATCCTAACCTGAACATCGTGCCGACAGCCGCCGCGCCGCAACTGACCGCGGCCGACAAGAATGCCAAGCTCGCCGAGTTGGAAACCGCGCGGAAGCAGGCGGTGCGTGGCGCTTCCGGGAAGCCGGTGTCGAACGATGCGAAGTTGAAGAAGCTGGCCAAGACCCACGCGCAAGAAGCCCTCAAGGAGATCGAGGGGGAGTAGTCGAGCTGGTGCCGGCGGACGCCCTCCGGCCCGTCGGCTGGACGGTCGCACAGACGGATCTTCACACGAAATTGCCGCCCGCGGCCACCGCTTCCGGTCTATTGATACTGTCTCGTAACCTCGGCCGGGTGGGATGGATGGGCCGTTTCTCGATCCTTTGCCTTGGCGCCGCCGTTGCGGCGGTCCTGTCCTCCTTTTCGCCTGCCGCTCCGGCGTGGGCGGAAACGCCGGGCTGTGCCGCCGCGCCGGCCGAAGCGCCGCTGATCGATCTGGTTTTGCCGGTCGCCGCTGCGGTCGTCGGCGAGCCGGTCGCGTTCCGCTGGAGCCGCGCTGCGGCGGGCGCTGCGGCCGCTGAAGCGGCCGCCTATCTCGTCCTCGCCGTACCCGAGGCGTCACGTTTCGAGGGGCGCGGCTTCTTTGCGCTGGCGCCTGGCGCCCGCGGACCGCACGGCATCGCTTTCGGCAAGGACCGGTCGCGGGCGGTGGTACCGCTGTCGACGCCGTTCGCTCGGCCCGCCGGCGTCATCGAGGTGCTGCCGTATAGGGCCGGACCGATGGAGTCCGAATGGGCGGTCGTCTTGGTCTCGGCCTGTGGCGAAGCCGTCGCGGCAAAAGGCAACAAGAGCCACGACGTCGCTCCCGGCGCGCCGAAACTCGTCGCCCGCGATCAGTTTTACTCGCGACGTCCCACGGCGGAAGTGACGCCGGTCTCCGGGCCATTCCGCGCGCGCGTCTTCGAAGGAGCGGTCGAGGTCGCTGACAGCCGCAGCGGCGAGGTGATCCTGCAGGCGACGGGACACGCCCCGGTGTTCTCGCCGACCGGCCGCTTCATCGCCCTTCGCACCGACGAGGACCAGGTCGCCGACATCTACGACCTCGTGGCCGAGCGTCGCGTCGGACGGTTCCAGAGCATAGCCATGTACTGGAGCCATGCCGACAGCTTCCTCTATCTCGACCAGGAGTGGGCCGGTGCACTGCAGATCGTGCGCACGCTCCATGGCAGGCGCGACGCACCCGAGGAAACGCCGCGCCTGGCTCTGCTCAACGAGTTCCGTATGGAGGAGGAGGCCGTCCTTGCCGAAGGCGCGGTACACGGCGGCCTCGACCCGGACGGAGAGGATCTCGACCCCGGCGAGGGCGGCGCCTCCTTCACGGCGGGCAGCGAAGCGTGGTCGCTGGAGCTTTCGCTGGAGAGCGGCGTCGTCGCCTTCCTCGCCACCAACCCGTTCTTCTATCCCGATCCCACCGACGAATTGCCGGGCCGCATCATCGACCTCGGGCTGCTCAATCCGATGATCGTCACCGAACGGCGCAGCCAACTGGACCAGATCCTCTCCCGCGATTTTACGGTGAAGACCGCGGACGTGGCGAAATGGAACGTCCACGACACGCTACGGCGCACGTTCATCTACTACGACGACCAGTCCGGCGACGTCGTGGAAGAGGATGCCGACGGGACGGAGGCCGCGCCCGCACCGGCGGATGAGGCCGATGCCGCGGAGATTGCGCCCGAGGACGCCGAAGCCATCCCGGAACCTTTCGAGGAACCCATCGATTTCAGCGAGGAGCCGACCCAGACGGTCGCCATGGACGGTGGCGTGGTCGCCGCCGGCCCCGGCACCGGGGATGGCGACGGTGCCGGCGCGATTCTGCGGGGCGCCGTGGCGATCGCGCCTTCCGTCCGTTCATTTGCAGACACTGCGGACGCCATGCTCGATCTGCTCCCCGACCGGGCGATCCCGCCGCTGCGCTCGGGGCGGGACGACCGCAACCTCGAGCGTATCGCAGCCGAGCTCGACGCCCTCTACGACGATGCCTTCGCCCGGTTCGCAGCAGGCGTCGAGGAAGAGGGCGGTGGATATCTCACCTTCCCGTTCCCCAATCCGTCGCCCGCCGCAGCGCCGGAGGAGGCCGTCACCATCAATCTCCTTGCCGAAGGCCGCGACACCTGGCGCTGGATACTCGGCGGCGACCGCTTCTGGCTGACCGAGACCGTCGAGTCCGGGCGCCTCTCCCATGCTTTCAGCTTCACGCTGCTCGGCGAGAGGGGTGGCAGCCTGCGCCATGCCGACCTGCTCTCGCCCGAACAGTTGAAGGCCGAGAGCGCCAGCACCGGGGAGGGCGCGCCGCTCGCCCTCATCAACCGCGGCGACGCGCGCGGCGAACTGGGCAGCACCTTCGCCGAGCCGAGCTATGTCGGCGTCGCCGGCGGGCGCTATCTGCTGGTGGCGACGCGGCCGATCGCGCGGCTTGTCGCTTTCGATCTCGCCTCGTGGAGCCCGGCCTGCTCTGTCGCGGCGCCGCTCAATGCCGCCGACATCGACCATCTCTCGATCACGGCGGATGGCCGGCAACTCGCACAGGTCAACAGGGACGGCCGCGTCGAGGTCTACGCCTGCGCCGACGGCCGCCACGTGCTCAGCGGCCTCGTCGCCGACGACGAACTCGTGCTGATGGACCGCAACGGCTATTTCGACGGATCCGAGGATGCCGCCGGCTATGTCGAACTGAAGATCGCCGGGCTCCCCGGCCGCCACCTCCTGTCGCAGTTCGCCGGACGGCTTCGCTATCCGGGGCTGGCGAGCGCCGCCTTCGCCGGCGAGGCACAGCGCGCGCCGATCGCGCTCGACCCGCCGTCGCTGTCCGTGTCCGGCGAGGCCGGCGTTTTCCGCGTCGACCTGCGTGCAGCGCGCGGCCTGCGGTCGCTCGACGTCTACATCAACGGGCGCCTGGCGCGGCGCACGACGGTCGACGGTCTCGCCGCCTCGGTCACGCTCGACCCGGCCGACCTGCCGCCGGCCGCCTTCGCCACGCTGCTGGCGATCGACCGCGAGGGCTTCACCAGCCCGCCGACCGAGATTGTCCTCGGAACGCGTGCGCCGGCCGGGGCCGGGCGCCTGCTCGGGCTCGCCGTCGGCGTCGACCGCTACCCAAGAATGCCCGGCTCGGAACTGCGCTATGCGGCGGCCGACGCGCGACGGATCGCCGGGGCCGTCGCCTCATCGCCGCTCTACGCCTCTGTCGACGTCGGCACCATGCTCGACGCCGACGCCACCGCCGAGGCGATCCTCGCCCGGCTCGACGTCATGATCGGAGAGGCGGGAGAGGGTGACACGCTGCTTCTCTCCTTCGCCGGCCACGGCCTGATCGGCGGCGACGGGCGCCTCAGGCTCGCGCTGTCGTCGACCGACCGCGCCGACATCGACGGCAGCAGCCTCGCCTTCGACGCGGTGGCGCGCCGTCTCAAGGCGGCGAAGGCGCGCGTCGTGGTGCTGCTCGACGCCTGCCATTCCGGCGTCACCGGCCAGGCCGATCCCGCGACCAACGAGGACGCCGTCGCCCAGCTGGTCACGCAGGGCGGCGCCGGCATCGTCATCCTGTCGGCGTCGAAGGGCCGCCAGTTCAGCGAGGAACTGGCGACGCTCGGCGGCGGCCGCTTCTCCGTGGCGATCGACGATGCCCTTTCGGCGGGCCGGACGCACGCCGACACGGACGGCAACGGCGCAGTCAGCCTGCTCGAGCTCTACAGGGCGGTGAAGGCCTCGGTGGCCGGCGGATCCGAGGGCCGGCAAATCCCGTGGATCGCGCGCAACCAGATCTACGGCGATTTCGACGTCTTCTGAAAGTTCTCGGTCCGCCCCGAAATCGCCGCACGCATGCATTTCGCAGGTGCGTCCAATTCTATCGACCCCCGCCGCGAATGCGTGTATATCGCGGCCCGCGCAACCCCGTCGCCCCTGGAACCCCGCCATGGAAGAGTTTCACAAAGTCCGCCGCCTTCCGCCCTACGTCTTCGAGCAGGTGAATCGGCTCAAGGCCAGCGCGCGGGCCAACGGCGCCGACATCATCGACCTCGGCATGGGCAATCCCGACCTGCCGACGCCGAAGGCGATCGTCGACAAGCTGGTCGAAGTGGTGCGCGACCCGCGTACCCATCGCTACTCGTCCTCGCGCGGCATCCCCGGCCTGCGCCGCGCCCAGGCCAACTACTACGGCCGCCGCTTCGGCGTGAAGCTCGATCCCGATTCGCAGGTGGTCGCCACCCTCGGCTCCAAGGAAGGCTTCGCCAACATGGCGCAGGCGATCACTGCGCCCGGCGACGTCATCCTCTGCCCGAACCCGACCTATCCGATCCACGCCTTCGGCTTCATCATGTCGGGCGGCGTCATCCGTTCGCTGCAGGTCGAACCGGACGACCATTTCATCCCAGCGCTCGAGCGCGGCTTCCGCCATTCGATCCCGAAGCCGCTGGCGCTGATCCTTAATTACCCGTCCAACCCGACGGCGTTGGTCGCCTCGCTCGACTTCTACAAGGACGTCGTGGCCTTCGCCCGCAAGAACGACCTGATCATCCTGTCGGATCTCGCCTATTCGGAGATCTATTTCGACGGCAATCCGCCGCCCTCGGTGCTCGAGGTGCCGGGCGCCATGGACGTCACCGTCGAGTTCACCTCGATGTCGAAGACCTTCTCCATGCCGGGCTGGCGCATGGGCTTCGCCGTCGGCAACGAACGGCTGATCGCGGCACTGACCCGGGTGAAGTCCTATCTCGACTACGGCGCCTTCACGCCGATCCAGGTGGCGGCATCGGCTGCGCTCAACGGCGACGGTTCCGACATCGCCGAGGTGCGCTCGATCTACCACCGCCGCCGCGACGTGATGGTGGATTCCTTCGGCAAGGCCGGATGGCAGATACCGGCGCCCGCCGCCTCCATGTTCGCCTGGGCGCCGATTCCCGAGCCGTTCCGCCATCTCGGCTCCCTGGAGTTCTCCAAGCTCCTGATCGAGCACGCCGACGTCGCCGTGGCGCCGGGCATCGGCTTCGGCGAGCATGGCGACGACCACGTGCGGCTCGCCTTCGTCGAGAACGAGCACCGCATCCGCCAGGCGGCGCGTTCGATCAAGCGCTTTCTCGCCTCGGCCGAGAAGCAGCCGAACAATGTCGTGCCGCTGGTGGCGCGGCGCTGACGCGCGGCACCGATTCACGAGACTTTTTCCACGGGGGACCCGCCGGTCATGGCCGAAGCATTGCGTGTTGGAATTGCCGGTCTGGGCACGGTCGGCGCGTCGGTCGCGCGGCTGATCGCGGCGAAGGCCGGCGAACTGACCCGCCAGTGCGGCCGCGACATCGTCGTCACCGCGGTTTCGGCGCGCAGCCGCAGCCGCGATCGCGGCGTCGACCTTTCCGGTGCGACGTGGTTCGACGATCCCGTCGAGATGGCGAAATCGGCGGAGATCGACGTCTTCGTCGAGCTGATCGGTGGCGACGAGGGACCCGCGCGGGCCTCCGTCAAGGCCGCGCTCGAGGCCGGCCGTCACGTCGTGACCGCCAACAAGGCGCTTCTCGCCAGGCACGGTGTTTCGCTCGCCGAGATCGCCGAGAGGAAGGGCGTCCTGCTCAACTACGAGGCGGCGGTCGCCGGCGGCATCACCGTCATCAAGACCCTGCGCGAGGCGCTCGCGGGCAATTCGGTGACGCGCGTCTTCGGCATCCTCAACGGTACCTCTAACTACATCCTGACCCGAATGGAGGCCGAGGGCCTGTCCTTCGATGCCTGCCTGGCGGATGCGCAGCGCCTCGGCTACGCCGAGGCCGATCCGACCTTCGACATCGAGGGCCACGACACGGCGCACAAGCTATCCATCCTGTCCAGCCTCGCCTTCGGCCACCGCATCGCGGCCGACGACATCTATCTCGAGGGCATATCCAACATCACCCAGGCCGACATCCGCGCCGCGGGCGAGCTCGGCTACCGCATCAAGCTGCTCGGCGTCGCCCAGCGCACCGAGAGCGGCATCGAGCAGCGCGTCCACCCGACCATGGTGCCGACCGCTTCGGTGATCGCCCAGGTCCACGGTGTCACCAACGCGGTGGCGATCGAGACCGACATCCTCGGCGAGCTGCTGCTGTCGGGTCCGGGTGCCGGCGGCAACGCGACGGCTTCGGCGGTCATCGGCGACATCGCCGACATCGCCAAGAGCCGCCCCGGCTTCCAGCACGGGCCGGTGTTCGGCCGGCCGGCCAAGGAACTCGCGCCCTACAAGAAGGCGCGCATGCGTGCCCATGCAGGCGGTTACTTCATCCGCTTCACCGTGCACGACCGCATCGGCGTCTTCGCGGCAATCGCCAAGCGCATGGCCGACAACGAGATCTCGCTGGAATCAATCGTACAGCACGCTGGCGGCACGGCCGATGCCACGCAGAAGACCGTCATCCTGGTTACCCACGAGACCACCGAGGCGGCCGTACGCAAGGCGGTCGACGGCGTCACCAAGGACGGCCATCTGGTCGACAAGCCGCAGGTCATCCGAATCGAGCGCGCCGGCTGATCCGGGGCGAAGGTCTTCAATCGATTGAGTCTCGGGCGATCCTGCGGAAAGCCCGCCGAAGGCCTTGCCGTCGTCATGGCGGTTTGACAAAAGAGGCGCGCCGCTGCGCCATGCCCGGTGCGGCTTCGAAATCGACCTAGCAGGATGGACCTCATGGCCAAAGGCGTGACCGCCGGTCTCGACCGGATTCTGACCCTCGAACTCGTGCGCGTTACCGAGCGCGCGGCGGTGGCGGCGGCGCGGCTGCGTGGACGAGGCGACGAAATGGCCGCCGATCAGGCCGCCGTCGACGCTATGCGCTCCGAACTCAATCGCTTGCCGATCAAGGGCACGGTGGTGATCGGCGAGGGCGAGCGCGACGAGGCGCCGATGCTCTACATCGGCGAGGAGGTCGGCTCGGGCGAGGGGCCGGAGGTCGACATCGCCCTCGACCCTCTGGAAGGCACGACCATCTGCGCCAAGAACCTGCCGAACTCGCTCGCCGTCATCGCCATCGCCGAGAAGGGCAGCCTGCTGTTTGCCCCCGACGTCTACATGGACAAGATCGCCATCGGCCCCGGCTATCCGGCAGGGATCGTCGACCTTGACGCCCCTGCGGTCGAGAACATCGAGAACCTCGCCAAGGCCAAGGGCGTGCCGATCTCCGAGATCACTGCCTGCATCCTCGATCGCCCGCGCCATGCCCGCCTGATCGACGAAGTCCGCCAGACGGGCGCGGCGATCCGCCTGATCGGCGACGGCGACGTCGCCGGTGTCATCCACACCACCGATCCGGACGAGACGGGCATCGACATCTATCTCGGCATCGGCGGCGCGCCCGAGGGCGTGCTCGCGGCGGCCGCCCTGCGCTGCATCGGCGGCCAGATGCAGGGCCGCCTCCAGCTCAACACCGAGGAGAAGATCGCTCGCGCCGCCAAGATGGGCATCGCCGATCCCAACAAGGTCTATCGCATGGACGAGATGGCGCGCGGCGACGTGCTGTTCGCCGCGACCGGCGTCACCGACGGCAACATGCTGTCGGGCGTCAAGTTCGGCCGCGTCGACATCCAGACCCACACCATCGTCATGCGCTCGTCGTCAAAGACGGTCCGCGAGATCAAGGCCCGCCACCAGGACATGGACAAGTTCTGAGCCGACGCGCTTTGCGCGCGGGCTGCCCGCTGAGCTATCGTCCCGCCGTTCACCGGGACGATTCCAGAAAATGACGGCGGAAAAGCGCTATTTCCTCGACGTCCGCCGCTCGGCGACCGGGCTGGCCTGGGAGCACAGGCTTTCCGACCGGCAGGAGATGGTTGCGCTGACGATCGCGCAGAGCCACGGCACCGGTGATCTTATCGCCCGCGTGCTCGCCGGCCGCGGGGTCTTGGCAGACGACGCGCCGCGCTTTCTCGATCCGACGATCCGCGACCTCCTGCCCGATCCCGCCAGCCTTACCGACATGGCGAAAGCTGCGGCGCGCATCGCGGAAGCGGTACGGCGGCGCGAACGCGTCGCCATCTTCGGCGACTACGACGTCGACGGCGCCGCGTCTTCTGCTCTGATGAAACGCTTCCTCGGCCACTACGGCATCGACGCCGAGATCTACATCCCCGATCGGATCTTCGAGGGCTACGGACCCAATCCCGAGGCGATGCGCGATCTCGCCGCGCGCGGCGCCACCCTGATTGTCACCGTCGACTGCGGCACCAACAGCGCTCCGTCGATCGCGGCGGCCAATGAGGCTGGCGCAGACGTCGTCGTGCTCGACCACCACCAGGTCGGCGGTCCGTTGCCGCCGGCCGTCGCGATCGTCAATCCCAACCGGGAGGACGATCTTTCCGGGCAGGGCCATCTCTGCGCCGCCGGCGTCGTCTTCCTGACGCTCGTGGAAACTGTCCGCGCCCTGCGCGCGGCGGCGCCGGGCCGGTCGCCGCCCGACCTGCTCGGCTGGCTCGATCTCGTCGCGCTGGCGACGGTGTGCGACGTCGTCCCGCTCACCGGCGTCAACCGCGCCTTCGTCGTCAAGGGGCTGCTCGCCATACGCCGGCAGCAGAATCCGGGGCTGGGGGCGCTGGTCCGCGTCTCGCGCATCGGCGAGCCGGTCAACGCCTTCCATCTCGCCTTCCTCATCGGCCCGCGCATCAACGCCGGCGGCCGCATCGGCGATGCCGCGCTCGGCAGCCGCCTGCTCGCCACCGACGATCCCGTCGAGGCGGACCGTATCGCCGAAACCCTCGACCGGCTCAACCAGGAGCGCCAGGCTATGGAGCAGCAGATGCTCGAGGCGGCGCGCGCCGAGGTGGACGCCGAGATCGCCGGCGGCGGCGGCCCGGCGATCCTCGTCACCGGCAACGAGCGCTGGCATCCGGGCATCGTCGGCCTGCTCGCCTCGCGGCTGAAGGATCATGCGCGACGCCCGGTCTTCGCCATCGCCTTCAACGCCAGCGGCCTCGGCACGGGATCGGGGCGCTCCGTTGCCGGCTTCGACCTTGGCCGCCTCGTCCGCGACGCGCTCGCCGAAGGCCTGATCGTCAAGGGCGGCGGCCACGCCATGGCTGCGGGCATCACCGTCGAGCGTGCCCGGCTCGGCGATCTACGCGCTTACTTCGAGGCGAGGGCGGCGGCCGAGGTCTCCCGTCTGCGCGACGGCGAGACGCTCCCCATCGACGCAGCGCTTTCGGCCGAAGGCGCTACGCAGGATCTCCTCGATCTTTTGGAGAAGGCCGGTCCCTACGGCTCGGGCCATCCGCAACCGGTCTTCGTCCTGCCGCGACACCGGATCGGCGACGTGCGCGAAGTCGGCACCGGCCACCTTCGCGTCGATCTCAAGTCCGAGGGGGGCGCGACGCTGCGTGCAATGGCATTCCGCTCGGTCGGCACGCCGCTCGGCGATTTCTTCATGGCCAATCGCGGACGCACGGTTCATGTCGCCGGCAACATCTCTGCCAACTACTGGAATGGCGCCCGTTCGGTGCAGTTCCGCATCGTCGACGCAGCACTCGCGTGACGGCGGGGCAGCCGCCGGCACGACACGTTCCAGATCAGGCGAGGACCGTCTGCAGTCGCTTCAATTCCGGCAGGTGCGCACGCGCCGCCTCGTAGCCGAGTTCGATCGCCTCCTCGGCGCGGTGGAATTCGGAAAGGCCGATATGGCCGAGCTTGGGCTGCAGCGACATGTCCGGCGGGTCGCCGGCGAGCCGCGCCCGCGAAATGCGGTCCTGGATGATGTTGAAGGCCTCGACCATGACGCCGGTGATGCCGAGGCGCGCCTCGCGGGTGTCGGCGCTCGGCGCCTTGCGCGGGTCGGCGTCCTTTTCCACGACGAGGTCGCCGGCATTGTGCTTGATGACCGCGGCGCGGCCGTAGAGGTCGTAGTGCAGGTTGACCGCCACGACCAACGGCTGCTCGTGGGCGCGGCAGACCGAGACCGGCACCGGATTGACCAGCGCACCGTCGACCAGCACGCGCTTGTTGCAGGTCACCGGCTCGAAGACGCCCGGCAGCGCATAGGACGCGCGCATGGCGGTGATCAGCGAGCCGCTGGAAAGCCAGATCTCGTGTCCGGTGCGGATCTCCGAGGCGACGCAGACGAACGGGCGGTCGAGATCGTCGAACGTCATGCCGTCCATGTGCTGGCGCATGCGGGCGTCGAGCTTCATGCCGCCGAGCAGGCCGGCGCCGCCCAGATGGAAGTCGAGTAGACCGAACATCTTGCGCTTGGTGAGACCGCGGGCGAAATGCTCGAGCTCGTCGAGGCGCCCGGCGAGGTAGCACCCGCCGACGAGCGCGCCGATCGAGGTTCCCGCGATCATGTTGATCTGGATCTCGGCTTCGTCGAGAGCGCGAAGGACGCCGATATGGGCCCATCCCCGCGCCGCGCCGCCGCCGAGCGCGAGCGCAATTCCCTGTTTGCGAAGCGGCTTGTTCTCCGTCGTGCCCGTGATCGACGAGAAGCCGTTGGCTTCCCGGACGTCGGGCCTGCTTCGCATGGACGCCCATTCGAGCATCACACTCTCCCATCCATCCCCCGTGTATCCTTATACAGGGGCTCCGTATCGAAAGGATGAACCTGAGTGGTTTCGAAATGACTTAAGGTTCACCGCCGGACGGGTAGACGGATGCAGGGTCGAACGCGGGCGCGCTTCCATCGTTGGCAAGGAAGACGCGCCCGTCCTGCATCTCCACCGTCCGGTAGAAGCAGGAACGCCGTCCGGTGTGGCAGGTTGCATCGTGGCCGGCGACGTCGACTTTCAGCCAGACCGCATCCTGGTCGCAGTCGACGCGGATTTCCCTGACGCGCTGGAGGTTGCCCGACGTCTCGCCCTTCTTCCATATCGAGGAGCGCGAGCGCGACCAGTAGTGGGCGATGCCGGTCTCGAGCGTGAGCGATAGCGCCTCGGCGTTCATGTGTGCCAGCATAAGGAGTTCGCCGTCGCCGGCATCGGTGACCACTGCGGTCACCAGGCCGTTGGCGTCGAAGCGGGGGGTGAAGGCGGCGCCTTCCTCCGTTTCCGCCTTGTTCGGCGAAGGCGGATCGAATGCGATGGACATGAGGAATTCCCGAAATGAGGGGTCGGCCGTCAGCTTGCCGAGCCGCCGCGGACCATGGTGACGAAGCGGACCTGTTCTTCCGGACTGTCGCGGAAGGCGCCGGTGAACGTCGAGGTCAGCGTCGTCGAACCCTGTTTGCGAATGCCGCGCATCGCCATGCACATGTGCTCGGCCTCGATCATCACGGCGACGCCGCGCGGATTGAGCACTTCCTGGATGACGCCGGCGATCTGCGCCGTCATCGCCTCCTGGGTCTGCAGACGGTGGGCGAAGATGTCGACGACGCGGGCGATCTTCGACAGGCCGACGACCTTGCCGTCAGGCAGGTAGGCGACGTGCGCCTTACCGATGATCGGCACCATGTGGTGCTCGCAGTGCGAATGGAAGCCGATGTCCTTGACGAGTACGAGGTCGTCGTAGCCGGCTACTTCCTCGAAGGTGCGGCCGAGTTCCTCGGCCGGGCACATGTCGTAGCCGCCGAACATTTCGAGGAAAGCCTTGGCCACGCGCTTCGGCGTGTCCTTCAGGCCTTCGCGTTCCGGATTGTCGCCGGTCCAGCGCAGCAGCGTGTAGACGGCCGCCTCGACTTCCTCCTGAGAGGGCCGGTCGGTCACCGGCTTTTCCAGATACTCGGCCTTGGGCATCAACTTCCTGATCACGGCATCCATAAAGGCGTCTCCCGTAGTCCCGCTTCGTGGGGACGAGTTGAACGGTCTCGCGCCCGTTACGGGTTCCGGAGGCAAAAAGTTTCCAGTCCCGACGGCGGCATTTGCCCCACATCGTCCGAACTTGTCGATGGGGGATCGCGGACATTATATATGGCGCCGGGCCCGCATTGAAAGAGAGCCTGCGACATCCGCCCGTCTTCGACCGGCGGCGAAGTGGAAAGCGATGATCAACGACGTCTACAATGCGAAGATCCTCGGCTTTGCCGGCAACATCGCGCGACTCGGTCGCCTCGACCATCCCGACGCCAGCGCCACGGCGCATTCCAGGCTGTGCGGCTCGACCGTCACCGTCGACCTCACGATGGACGGCGACACGGTTTCGGACTTCGCCCACGACGTGAAGGCCTGCGCGCTCGGTCAGGCGTCCTCGTCGATCATGGCGCTGCACGTCGTCGGCGCCACCGCAGCCGAACTGCGCTCCGTGCGCGAAACCATGCTCAGGATGCTCAAGGAGAACGGGCCGCCGCCCGAGGGCCGCTTCGCTGACCTGAAGTATCTGGAACCGGTGCGCGACTACAAGGCGCGCCATGCTTCCACCATGCTCACCTTCGACGCCGTCGTCGACGCCATCGGCCAGATCGAAAAGAAGCGGGCAGGGGCCGCCGCCTGACCGGGCGGCGTCCCGTCGCATCCCTCGACCGTCAGCCCAGCATGTCGCGGACCATCGGGATCACCTTCGTGCCGTAGAGCTCGACGCTCTTCATCATCTGCTCGTGCGGGGTCGGCCCGCCGGAATACTTCATGTCGAAGCGCGTCACGCCGAGCGTCTTCATCGTCTCCGCGATCTTCCTCGCCACGGTCTCCGGCGAGCCGACGTAGAGCGAGCCCATGTCGGCCTCGGCGTTGAAGCGGCTGCGCGTCGTCGGTCCCCAGCCGCGCTCGCCGCCGATGCGGTCGTGCATCGCCTTGTAGCCGGGGCAGAGCTGTTCGCGCGCCGCTTCGTCCGTCTCGGCGACGTGGCCCGGCGAGTGCACGCCGATCGGCAGCGTCCTGTCGCCGCCGAGTTGGTCGAGTGCCCGGTGGTAGAGGTCGACGAAGGGGCGGAAGCGCTTCGGCTCGCCGCCGATGATGGCGAGCATCAGCGGCAGGCCGTAGCGCGCGGCACGGACGACGGATTCCGGGCTGCCGCCGACGCCGATCCAGGTCTTCAGAGTACCTTTTTCGATCGGCGGGTAGATCGGCTGGTCTTTCAGCGGCGGCCTGACGCTACCCTGCCACGTGACCGGGCCGCCGGCGATGATGGCGGCGAACAGGTCGAGTTTTTCTGTGAACAGCGTTTCGTAGTCGTTGAGCCTGAAGCCGAACAGCGGAAAGGATTCGGTGAAGGAACCGCGGCCGAGGATCACCTCGGCGCGTCCGCCGGAGATCGCGTCGACCGTGGAGAAGCGCTGGAAGACGCGGATAGGATCGTCGGAGGAGAGCACCGTGACGGCCGAGCCCAACCGGATGCGGTCGGTACGCGCGGCGATCGCGGCGAGCACGACCTCGGGAGCGGATACCGCGAAATCGTCGCGATGATGCTCGCCCACGCCGATGAAGTCGATACCGACCTGGTCTGCGAGCACGGCCTCATCGACGACGTTGCGGATCACCTGGGCCTGCGAAAGCAGCACGGCGTCAGGGCCGAGGGTGACGTCGCCAAAGGTATCAAGCCCGAGTTCGATCCGGTCCGCCATTCGATGCTCCGCGAAATGTCCGGACGACAGGATCCGGTCTGGTTGAGGGTCCACACATAGGCCGGCGATCCCGCGCGATCAAATGTGCCGATTGAGGGACGGACTGTTCACCGCATGCGAGAATCTCCTGCTCGCGGGCACTGCCTGTGGCACGCCGCCGCCCGTCGCGCCGGTTACCGGCCGTTGAATTCCTGCCCAAAAGTGCACACCTATCGGGTTGAACGGGCAATCGAAGATAATGGCGAGACACGACCTCCCCACAACGCCGGGCGTGCGGCGCGCCGGCCGCAACTGGGCCGGGCCGTGGCGCAGGACGCCCGGCCGCCTGCTCGGCACCGGTTTCGTGCGCTTTTACCAGCTCACTTTGTCGGGATTCATCGGCAATTCCTGCCGGCACATGCCGACCTGTTCCGAATACGCCTACGAGGCGATAGCCCGCCATGGCCTGTGGTCGGGGGGCTGGATGGGGCTGTTCCGCGTCGCGCGCTGCGGTCCCGGCGGTACGCACGGCATCGACAACGTACCTGAGACGCTCGACGCAAGCTACCGCTGGTACCTGCCCTGGCGATATTGGAAGGTCGCGCGCCAGGCGGGCGGCTGCGGCCACCATCACTGAGACGCAGCGCCGCCGCAGGTCCTCGACAAGGCTTTACGGCGCCGCAAAGTCCCAATAGAAGACCGCTCGCCCGCCGGACTCAGCCGGCGAACTCACCACCCGCGTTCGTATGCGGGACTGGATAGGAGATACCCGATGGCACATTCTGTTTCCCTGACATTCCCCGATGGTTCGGTGCGCAGCTACGACGCGGCGACGACCGGCGCGCAGCTCGCCGAGTCGATCTCGAAGTCGCTCGCCAAGAAGGCTGTGGCCTATGCCCACCAGGGCGTGCTGCGCGACCTCGCCGACAGGGTCGGCCATGATGGCGGCATTGAGATCATCACCCGCGACGACCCGCGCGCGCTGGAACTGATCCGCCACGACACCGCACACGTGCTCGCCGAGGCGGTGCAGGAGCTGTGGCCGGGGACGCAGGTGACCATCGGACCGGTCATCGAGAACGGCTTCTACTACGACTTCGCCCGCAACGAGCCCTTCACGCCAGAGGATTTCCCGGCAATCGAGAAGAAGATGCGCGAGATCATCGCGCGCAACCAGCCCTTCACCAGGGAGGTCTGGGATCGCGACCGCGCGAAAAAAGTGTTCAGCGACAAGGGCGAGGCCTACAAGGTCGAGTTGATCGATGCGATCCCGGACGATCAGGACCTGAAGATCTATTTCCAGGGAGACTGGTTCGATCTTTGCCGCGGTCCGCACATGGCCTCGACCGGCCAGATCGGCCAGGCCTTCAAGCTGATGAAGGTTGCCGGCGCCTACTGGCGCGGCGATTCCTCGAAGGCGATGTTGACCCGCATCTACGGAACGGCCTGGGCTGACCAGGCCCAGCTCGACGCCTACCTGCACATGCTGGAGGAAGCCGAGAAACGCGACCACCGCCGGCTCGGCCGCGAGATGGACCTGTTCCACTTCCAGGAGGAAGGGCCGGGCGTCGTCTTCTGGCACGCCAAGGGCTGGAAGATGTTCCAGAATCTCGTCTCGTACATGCGCCGCCGCCTCGACGACCTCGGCTATCAGGAGGTCAACGCCCCGCAGGTGCTCGACAAGTCTTTGTGGGAGACGTCCGGCCACTGGGGCTGGTACCGCGACGCCATGTTCAAGGTGACGGTCGCCGGCGACGGCACCGACGACGACCGCGTCTTCGCGCTGAAGCCGATGAACTGCCCCGGACACGTGCAAATCTTCAAGCATGGATTGAAGTCTTATCGCGATCTTCCGGTAAAGCTTGCGGAATTCGGAAATGTTCACCGCTATGAGCCGTCCGGCGCGCTGCATGGGCTGATGCGCGTGCGCGGCTTCACCCAGGACGATGCGCACATCTTCTGCACGGAAGAGCAACTGGCCGACGAGTGCTTGAAGATCAACGACCTGATCCTCACCACCTATGCGGACTTCGGCTTCGACGAAATCCAGGTGAAGTTGTCGACCCGTCCGGAAAAGCGGGTCGGGTCGGATGCGGCATGGGACCATGCCGAGGAGATCATGGGCAACGTGCTCGCCACCATCGAGCGCCAGTCGGGCGGCAAGATCCGCACCTCGATCAATCCGGGCGAGGGCGCCTTCTACGGGCCGAAGTTCGAATACGTGCTCAAGGACGCCATCGGCCGCGACTGGCAGTGCGGCACCACGCAGGTCGACTTCAACCTGC
>CAYJMY010000101.1:0-17145 GCA_964371125.1 uncultured Mesorhizobium sp.
GTTCCGCTGTCTCTTCCGGCCAGCCGAGGGTGGAGAAGGGCCACAGCGCCGAGGAGAACCAGGTGTCGAGCACGTCCTCGTCGCGGGTCAGGATCTCGCCAGGCTTGTAGTTCTCCAGCTTGTCCTCGACCCAGGCCTTCCACGGCCCTTCGAGGGCGAGGTAGTGCTGGATCGCCGCCTCGAGCGCGGTCTCCTCGTTGCGCTCGACGAAGACGTGGCCGTCCGGCCCGTACCATGCCGGAATCTGGTGGCCCCACCACAGCTGCCGCGAGATGCACCAGGGCTGGATGTTCTCCATCCAGTCGAAATAGGTCTTTTCCCAGCTCTTCGGCACGAACTTGGTGCGGCCCTCGCGCACCGAGGCGATCGCCGGCTTCGCCAGTTCGGCGGCGTTGACGTACCACTGGTCGGTGAGGAACGGCTCGATGGGCACGCCGCCGCGGTCGCCGTGGGGAACGACGTGGCGGTGCGGCTCGACCTTGGCGAGGAAGCCTCCGACCTCCATCATCTCGACGACGCGCTTGCGCGCTGCGAAACGGTCGAGCCCGTGGAGGGTCTCGATCGTCGCCGCCAGCTCGGCCGTCGAATCAAGTCCGGCGAGGAAGTCCTCGTTTTCGCTGAGATTCATGGCCGCTGCGACCGTCATGACGTTGATCGCCGCGAGCCGCCGGCGCTTGCCGACCTCGAAGTCGTTAAAGTCGTGCGCCGGCGTGATCTTGACGGCGCCGGTGCCCTTTTCCGGGTCGGAGTACTCGTCGGCGACGATCTGGATGAGGCGTCCGACCAGCGGCAGGACGACGTTCTTGCCGACGAGATTGCGGTAGCGCTCATCGTCCGGATGGACGGCGACGCCGCTGTCGCCGAGCATGGTCTCCGGCCGCGTCGTCGCCACCGTGATGAAGGTCGACGGGTCCTCTGGGTCGAACTTCCTGCCTTCAACCGGATAGCGGAAGTGCCAGAGATTTCCGTTGACCTCCTGCTGCTCGACCTCGAGGTCGGAAATGGCGGTGAGCAGCTTCGGGTCCCAGTTGACCAGGCGCTTGTCCTTGTAGATCAGCCCCTGCTGGAAAAGCGTGACGAATACCTCGATGACGGCGCTCGAAAGGCCGTCGTCCATGGTGAAGCGCTCGCGGCTCCAGTCCGCCGAGGCGCCGAGACGCTTCAGCTGGTTGAAGATCATGCCGCCGGACTCGGCCTTCCAGTCCCAGACGCGCTGGACGAAGTCGTCGCGGCCGAGGTCGCGACGGTGGATCTGCCGCTCCATCAGTTGGCGTTCGACCACCATCTGCGTGGCGATGCCGGCATGGTCCATGCCCGGCTGCCACAGCACGTTCCGCCCGCGCATGCGCTCGAAGCGGATCATGATGTCCTGCAACGTGTTGTTCAGCGCGTGCCCCATGTGCAGCGAGCCGGTGACGTTGGGCGGCGGGATGACGATGGTGAAGGGCTCGGCGCCCTCTTCGGCGCCGGCGCCGGCACGGAACGCGTCGGCATCCTCCCAGATCTTGGCGATCTTGGGCTCGACGGTCTTGGCGTCGTAGGTTTTGTCCAGCATGGGAATGTCCGAGGCGTCGGGGGAACGGGCTGCGACGGTGTAAACCGGATGGGCGGGACCAAGTCAACTACGCGGCGGCTGGGCCGCGAGGTCCGTGCAACACAGAAGGCCTAAAAGACCAGACGAATCCCGCGTCTACGGGAACCGCTTTTTAGCGGTCGCCTTGGCCAGGATCTTCCCCGAGTTATCCAGTGCTTCAACCGTGAACTGATAGACATGAGGCGACGGCGGGCACGGGCCGGTATAGCGGAAGGCGCCGTACGGGAGATTGCCGTTGCCGCTGTAGGCGACCGTCCCGCCACCATGAGGATAGTCTGGCGCGTTCAGGTCGATCATCTTGAAACGAAGTTTCGCCGTTCCCGCAGGCACGGCGGACACCCGCATGGGAGGAGACTTCTTGTCGAAGCACTCTTTCGTTGGCCCCCAGTCGAAGCTCAATCCCATCGCCATGGCGTTGTCTGCGATGCATGTCGCAACACCCAGTATTCCGAGAAACGTCAGATAGTTGCGCATGACCTCATCAAGCGAGCAAGAAAGGGGGCTGACGATACGGCACTAGGCGCCGCGCGCGACGCGCTCGATCTCCTCGCGCACGAGCCGCTCGACGAGCGTCGGCAGGTTGTTGTCCAGCCAGTCCTGGAGCATCGGCCGCAGCATCTCCTCGGCGATCTCGTCGAAGCTGCGCCGCCGGCTGGCGGCGAAGGCTTCCGACAGTTCACCGAACGCGGCGGCGACCTGGCGGCCGGTCTTTTCCGAGATGATCGCGGCCCGCCCGGCCTCGACCGCCGGGACCGTCGGCGCAGGCGCCGCCGAGGCTGCAGCCGGGCGTTCGGCCTCGTTATCGCGGACGGATTCGAAAACCTTTTCGAATCCGGCATCCGGCTCTGGCTCCGCCGGCGGTTCGGCGGGCGCTGCCCGCTTCGGCGTCATCTGGGCCGCAGGTGAAACGGTCGCGGCCGGCGGGCGCACCACGACATCGGCCTCGCGGGGCGACGGAGACGGCTCCGCTTGGTCGGCCTTGCCGCGCAACTCGGCGCGGAACGCGTCGACCTCGATGACGGAACCTTCCGGCCGCCCCGCGGATGCGGGCTCGTCGCCATGTCCGATCGGCCCGCGGGCGCTGTCGCTGTCTTCAATGATCCGCCGGATGGAAGCGAGTATCTCTTCCATGGAGGGTTCGCGCTGCGCGCTGTTTGCCGGTCCCATGCTCGTTTCCGCCGTACTCGAGAGCAATCGGTCTGACGCGAAACCCAAAAATTGCGGTTCCGAATCAAAGATTAGCGTAGCGGAGGCGGAGCTTCGAGAGAATCCCCCCTAGGAACGGTATCGGCCTTACACACAAGATTGTGGGTTGGGACGGTCAGCGGCCGTCCGGCGTGCGCAGGCCGAACCACTTGTCCTTGACAGCGTTGTAGTGCTCTTCCGGCTTGTACTCTTCGACCGGTAGCGCGAGCTTCTTCACCGAAAGCCGGCCTGTCGCCGACAGGATGGCGTAGCTGGCGACGACGACGTCGCGCTCGGCGGAGACGAGGTTGATCTGCGCGGCGATCACGTCGGCCTGGGCGTTGAGCACGTCGAGCGTCGTGCGCTGGCCGACGTTGCGCTCCTCGATGACGCCGTTGAGGGCGAGTTGCGCCGCGGAAACGAGCTCCCGGTTGGCGCCGACCGATTCCTGGGCCGCTTGGTACATGGTCCAGGCGGAAGTGACCGCGGCGCGGACCTGGTCGCGGCTGACGTCGACCTGGATGCGCGCCTGGCCGAGCGATTCCTTCGACTGGCGGACCTGTGCCGACACGCGTCCGCCCTGGTAGATCGGCACGGTCAGCGTGGCGCCGATCGTGGCCGAGTTGAAGGTACCGTCGCTGATGGCGTCGGGACTGGTGTTGCGATAGGACCGCGATACGCCCGCCGAAGCCGATACCTGGGGAAGCAGCGCGCCCTCGGTCGATTTCACCGCAAACGCCGCGGCGTCGACCAGATGCTCGGTGGCGAGGATCGCGGGATGCTGCGTGCCGGCAACCGCGGTGGCCTCGTCGATGCTGCGCGGCAGGCCCTTGGCCGGACCAGGCGACGACAACTTGCCGGGCTCGTCGCCGATGATCTGGCGGTAGGTCGCAGCACTCGACAACGCCTGCGCGCGCGCCGCGCTCAGCTGGGCGACGGCCGCCGAACGGCCGGCTTCGGCCTGGGCGACATCGGTTCGCGTGCCTTCGCCGACTTCGAAGCGCGAGCGTGCCGCCCTCACCTGCTCGACGAGGAACTGCACGTTGCGCTCGCGCAGCGCCGCGATCTGCCGGTCGCGGATGACGTCCATGAAGGCGCTGGTGGCGTTGAAAAGGACGTTCTGCTCCGTATTGCGCAAGCTCTCGTTCGACGCGCGGACCCGCGCCTCGGCCGCGGAGACGTTGTTCTTGGTCTGGAAGCCGTCGAAGAGCGTCTGCTGGATCTGGACGCCGAAGCTGCCTGTGGTCAGGTTCGTCGTGCTGTTGCCAAACGCCGTCTTGCCGCGCGTCGTCGTGTAGTCGACCGACGCCTGACCGGCGATGATCGGGCGGTAGCCCGACTTGGCGATGGCGACGCCCTCGTCGGTGACGCGCACCCCGGCGCGCGCGGCGTTCAATTCGGAATTGTACTGGTAGGCCCTGGCCAACGCTCCGGTGAGCGTTTCCCCGAAGGCGGGGGTCAATGCGGTCGCGGCCAGTAGAGCAGCCAGGAAGACACTCTTCGATAGAAGCTTCACAACAATTCCCTCGCACTTTGACCGGTGAAGCCCGCCTCGGCGAAATCCGGTCCTGTCACGACGCCACGACAAATTCCCAATTGACCACGCCCGTCGCCCCCCGACAACGGATGATCTCCCTATATCAACAGCCTACGCAAAACTCTGAGCTTACGCGGTACATTGAACCCACGCGGAAGCGCCGCGCAATCAGAATACGAACGCCGGCGCCTTTTCGAATCCGGGTAGTGGCTTTACTGCCGCATTGAAGGCGCGACGTCCGGTGACGATGCCGTCGACCTTGACATGGAGACGCGCCACGCCCGCATTGCCATAGCCCTCGACCGCGACAAGTCGTCCCCCGTCGCGGAGCTGATCGAACAGCGCCGGGGGGATTTCTCCGACCGCGCCTTCGAGCACGATTACGTCATAGGGGCCTTCCGCGGCGTATCCGGCCTGAAGCGGCCCATGGACGACCACCGCATTGTCGAAGCCGAGATCGCCGAGGATGCCGGTGGCGCGTTCGGCGAGCGCGGCGTCGCTTTCCACCGCGATAACCGAGCTGGCGAGCCGCGACAGGACGGCGGCCGAGTAGCCGGTGGCGCAGCCGACGTCGAGGACGACGTCGCCCGGACGGATGTCGGCGAGTTGCACCAGCTTGGCGAACGGCGACGGCTCCATGATGTAGCGGCCACCGGCATCGCCGCTCGGCGCCGCGATCTCGATGTCCTCGTCGATGTAGGCGAGTTCGCGGCGGCGGGCGTCGACGAAGGCTTCGCGCGGGACGGAGCCCATCGCGGCAAGGACCGCGGCGCTGGTGACGTCGGTCGTGCGCAGCTGACCGTCGACCATCTTCTGGCGGTACTGGGAATAATCGGCGTTCATCGTGTCGGCGCCCAGCGTTCCGGCGCCGATCCGTGCGCCTAGTGTCCGGGTAGAACGTCACCGCCCGGGACGACCGGGAGAAGCGACTGGAGGCCTCGCCCGGAATCGAACCGGGGTGCAAGGATTTGCAGTCCTCTGCGTAACCACTCCGCCACGAGGCCTCGCCGACGCCGGCGTTCTACGACGGCTCTGTTAACAGAGGGTGTCGGGGGCGACAAGCGTCCGACGGCAGATTCCGCTGCCGGTCCAATTGCCGCACCGGTAGCCCGCGAATGCGGTATCGCCCGACGACGGCCAGGCGGCGGGACGCTTTTTTCTCGTCACTCCTCGTCCGGCGCCGCAGCGCCCGCACGCTTCGTCTGCCGGCGCCGCTCCCACCAGACGATGGCGCGCCGGCGCAGCCGCCGAACGCTTGCGAATTCGTATGACAGGACGAGCAGACCGAGCGGAATCATCCAGAAGCCGAGGACAGGCAGGAAGCCGAACGTACCGAGCACGATCAGGCCGACGCCGAGGGCGATGCGCTGCGCGCGCGACTGGGGCAGCGAGAAGCTGCGCCCCATCAGCGAAAGCGCCGGCGCCGGCGGCCGCATGTCCTGTTCGTCCTGGTTCCGCATCGTGTTCGTTGGTTCGATCCCTCTTT
The DNA here is from genome assembly GCA_964371125.1 of uncultured Mesorhizobium sp. Lineage (GTDB taxonomy): Bacteria > Pseudomonadota > Alphaproteobacteria > Rhizobiales > Rhizobiaceae > DUSC01. The sequence continues at coordinate 5,803 of CAYJMY010000101.1, forward strand.
GGTGGCCCACTGCGAGGCGGGCCCTGTCATTCAATCCGGAAGCCGCCACCGGCCGCGTCATCCACACCATATGATGGGGCGACTGCGGCTTTTCGAGAAGGCCGGCGACGATTGGCGGAAAAAATGCCGATTTGCTTCTTTGCAAAGGCGAAAGGTGTTTGCTATAGGCAGCGCCACTCGCACGAGCGCCTCTATTCCCCGGTAGCTCAGTGGTAGAGCAACCGGCTGTTAACCGGTTGGTCGCTGGTTCGAATCCGGCCCGGGGAGCCACTGTCCAAGACTAAGCGCTTGTTTTTCTTGACATTCCGATCTGCTCAGCGCGCCATTCCCTGCGTTTCCTCCCCGCTTACGTCTGAAATCGCGCCGCCGTTGCCGACTATGCGCCTCGCGCGGCATCGCGACCATCAGTTCCTGAGACGTAGCGGCCAAGCGATTCGTAATCCGCCGACGCCGCGTCGAAGTCGCTGCGCTGGACGTAGTCGCGGATCGCGCGGCATAAGACCGCGCGCGGTTTCGAACGAGGTGACATGCGATCACCGGCGGGCGATACCTGTTTTCGTCCAGGCGTTGCCGTGGCGTCGTGGTCGTGGCGCGGTGGATCGCCCGGTCGAAAACAACCTGAGAACTCTCTCCGAAGGCAAAAAAAACTGCGGCCGCCTGAGAATCGAAAAGCCCATCGCCTACGCGCTGCAGACGAGATGCAGATGTTTGGAAACCGGCCCCGCAGCCTTATGAGGATTCGCTCTGCGCGCATGAGACAACCGAACCAATGACGCTCGAACGCCATTTCCGAGGTGAGATTCAGGGCTTGCGAGCGGTCGCCGTCGGTCTTGTTCTGCTGTTTCATCTTTGGCCGAATGCCGTGCCCGGCGGCTATGTCGGCGTCGATGTATTCTTCGTCATTTCCGGGTATCTGATCACCGGCCTTCTCGCGCGGATGGCGCTGCACGATAGGCGCATCTCCCTGCTCGACTTCTATGCGCGCCGGGTGAGGCGACTCTTGCCCGCGGCCACGCTCGTCCTGATGGCGACGTTGATCGCCACGTTCCTGCTCTTGCCGCAGGCCCGCTGGGCGGAAACCGCGCAACAGATCGCGGCGAGCGCGCTCTACGTGCAGAACTGGCTGCTCGCCTGGCTGTCGGTCGACTATCTCGGCGCCCAGCAAGCCCCGAGCCCGGTTCAGCACTATTGGTCGCTGTCGATCGAAGAACAGTTCTACGTCGTCTGGCCGCTACTGATGATCGGAGCGATCGCATTCGCTCGGCGCGTCAACGTTCAAGTGCGCAAAGCCTTCTTTGCCAGCCTCGCGCTGATCTTCGCCCTGTCGCTTGCCACATCCCTATGGATCACGGCGCACGACCAGTCTCGCGCCTACTTCGTTACCCACACGCGCATGTGGGAGTTGGCTCTTGGCGGACTACTGGCCCTGAGCATCCATCGGCTTGACGCTGGGTTGGTTCTGCGGGCCGTCCTGGTCGTTCTGGGACTGGCGGCGATCACCGCGTCCGCGATCATGTTTTCGGTGCAAACCGCGTTCCCCGGATACGCAGCGCTGTTCCCGACCGTCGGAACCGCGCTCGTCATCATGGGAGGCGACGTCCGCCTCGGCGCGTTTCGAGGTTTGAACGTCGGAGTGCTGCGCTATATCGGCGACCGTTCGTACTCCATCTACCTTTGGCATTGGCCGCTGGTGACTTTCTACACGTTCCGCCACGGAGATGTCGGGCTGGTGGACGGTATCGGCTTGATAACGCTCACACTGCTCCTTTCCAGTCTTTCCTATCGTTACGTCGAGGAGCGCTACAGGTATCCACGGGCGCGGCGCGAGATGCGGCCTTTGGTCTACGGGTTTGCATCGGTCGCCGCCTGCGCGCTGGCATCGGGCGCCTTGCAGTATGCGGTTTCCGCTCACCTCGAATTGACCTTCGAGCCGGGCGACCCGCGCTATCCCGGACCGGCCGCCCTCCTTTCCGAAGCACCCGTACCAGCCGATGTTCCCTTTGTTCCGAGCTTGACCGGCCTGAAGAAAGACTTGCCGATAGTCTACACCAGCGGGTGCCACCAGGATCAGAAGAAAGCCGACCCCATCCACTGCATCCTCGGTGAACCCGACGCCGGGAAGATTGCGGTCGTGTTCGGCGACTCGCATGCCGCGCAATGGATCCCGACGCTGGATATTGTCGCCGCCTCGCGAGGCTGGAAGCTCGTGACATTTACGAAGTCGGCGTGTGCGTTCGCGCGCGTCGACGTCCAGCTTTCGGGGAAGCCGTATCCGTCATGCCCGGCATGGCGCGAGAACGCAATTGCTGCAATCAAGAAGCTTCATCCTCAAATTGTTTTCACCAGCCAGAGCCGCTACCCGGCCGAAAAGCCCGTGATGTTGGAAGGACTGCGGAGCGTCTGGCGGGAGTTCATTTCCACCGGATCGCAGGTCGTTGCCATCCAGGATACGCCTCAGATGACTTTCGACCCCGGCGACTGTCTTTCGAAGACGCCGGGCAAGTGCTTCGTGGCGATCGAGAAGGCCAAATCGAACAGCGACTTGCAGGCCGCCGCGGAGCGCATGGCGGCAGTTCAGGTCGTCGATATGATCGACGGCATCTGTCATCCCGCAAAGTGCGAGGCTGTGGTCGGCAACATGATTGTCTGGCGTGACAAACATCATCTTACGGCGACCTACGCTTCCGCGCTCGCGCCGTATCTTGCGCAACGGCTCGGAATCGGCGTTTCGGACGAAGAAGGCCCGCCTGGAAACGGAAAACTGTGACGTTTGGCTGGCCGCACCCGAGACGTCTTGCGGATCAATCGGTGCTGGCCGTCGGCTCGTTCCTGCGTCCATGAACGGAACGGCTGTCCCGTCGGCGCGAAAGACGCCGGCGAACGCGACAGTTGACAGCGTGCCCCGTCGGGATCACGCTTGTGCGACGGAAACCGGATGGGCGACGGCTGTGAGACAGTCAGGCACCTCATCGAGAGTGGCCAGGTCGAACCCTCTACTCAGCAGTTCCGCGGAAACCATCCGGGCCGCGGCAGCCGCCGTTGCGGCTCTGGCCCTGCTTTGCTTCTGGTCAGGCGAATCGGCGGCCCAGTCGAAGTCGCGCGTTTATCTGTTCCGCGGGTTTGCCGAGGTCTTTTCGACGGGGATGGATCAACTCGCCGACGATCTGCGCAAGATGGGGATCGACGCCCGCGTGCACAGCTACGTCAGCTGGTCGTCGGTCGTTACCAGGGCCGCGGCCGACTACGCCGAGGGGCGTATCGGTAGAATCATCATCGTCGGCCATTCGATGGGTGCGGGATCGGTGACCGCAACCACGGAAGAACTCGGAAAGAAGGGCGTTCCGGTGCGCCTGGCGATCACTGTCGACGGTTTGAAGCGCCGCCTCGTCTCGGGTTCGGTCAACCGGTTCATCAACTACTACATCGCGAACGGCGGCGGCGGCCAGATCGCCAAGGGAGCGGGATTTCGCGGGTCGCTGTCGAACGTGAACGTCGATAACATCAAGGGGATCAGTCACTTGAACATCGACACGAACCCGCAGGTCCAGTCGATGATCAAGAGCGAGATCCGTTCGGCCCTCTAGCGCGATCGGCCGGCCGCTCGATGTCGACCCGGCCTTCGCAAGACGGTCCGAGCCGAGCAATGCGGCCTCGTGCCTCATTTTCACTGGAATCGATCCGCTTCCTACTGGCATTCGCCTTTTACACCATTGCGATTCGCGTGAAGCGGATGAGCTCGCCAGACACCAGAACGATACCCAGCCCGCGGCGGCATTCGGCCGTGCTGCTGGTGCTCGCAGGGCTCGTCGGCATCCCCGCGGGCCCGGCGCAAGCCCAATCGGCCGAGGTCGAAGCGGCTGGCGATGTGCGCGTCTACCTCTTCCGCGGCTTCCTCGGCCTCGCCTTCTCTCGCGGCATGGACCGGCTCGGCAAACGGCTCCGGTCGTCGGGCGTGCAGGCCACGGTCACCGGCTTCGAGTTCTGCGGTGGAGCCGCAGAGGATGCCATCCGCGACTACCGGCAGCGTCCCTTCAGTGTCGCCACGATCGGCCATTCGCTCGGGGGCGTGTGTGCGCTTTCGTTTTCCGAGAAGCTCGCCGGCGAAAACATCCCGGTGGCGCTGGCCGTCACCTTCGACACGACACGCATCCATCCCAAGGTTCCGAACAACATCGTCCGCTACATCAACGTCTTCACGTCGCGGAGCGTGCTCGGTGCCGGCGACGTGCAGGCGCCGACGGGCTTCCGCGGTTCCTTCGCCAGCTACAATCTCGTGAAGCGCTACGACATCAATCATCTGAACATCGAAAAGCTCGACGCGCTGCATCGGCAATTGATCGACAAGATCCTCGGGCTTCGCGAAGCGGGCGGGAACGGCGTCGCGCTGCCAATCCGCCTCGAGGTTCCGGCGGACGCACCGATCGAGCTATGGGACGGCGGCCTGGTCGTCGAGGCGCAGGCGGGCGACACGCTGGAGAGCATCGCGGCAGCGCGATCCGTTCCGCTCTGGGCGGTGAGCCAGCTCAATTCCGTCCTGCCCGGACAACCACTGACCGGCGGAACGCAGATCGTCGTGCCGGGCTACGCCGGAACCTCGGCCTCGCGCTAGGCGCCGACACGGCAAGGCGACCCCGGGCGCTTGCAGAGTGCCGGCGAAAGTCAGCCGCAGGGCGGTTTCGCACCCGATCGTTTGCCGCCCCCCGTTGCCGGCACAGCAGGCCTGCCCCATCTTTGCGCGCCATGAATCCCCGTTGCGCCGCCCTCGTCCTCTTCCGCCACGACCTTCGCATCGCCGACAACCGCGCGCTCGCCGCGGCGGCGGAGAGCGGTCGCCCCGTCGTTCCCGTCTTCGTGCTCGACGAGGTCTCGCCGGGGACAAGGCCGCCGGGCGGCGCGCGGCGCTGGTGGCTGCACCACTCGCTGACGGCGCTTTCCCGCGACCTTTCCCGCCTCGGCAGTCCGCTCGTCCTCAGGCGCGGCCCTATGGAGGACGTCGTCGAGGCGCTGCTGGCCGAGACCGGCGCGGATGCTGTCTTCTGGAACCGGCGCTACGATCCCGCCGGGCGGGCGGTCGACACGGCGCTGAAGGCGTCGCTGCGCGCTCGCGGTCATTCCGCGCAGAGTTTCGAGGGCCAGCTCGCCCACGAACCGTCGCTGCTGAAGACGAAAGGCGGTGGCCCCTTCCGCGTCTTCACGCCGTTCTGGAAGGCGTTTTCGGCGGGGACCGAGCCGCGCGACCCGGTCGACCCGCCGGCCCGGCTGCGCCCGCCGCCCTCCCCGGTGCGAAGCGACGGTCTCGACGACTGGGCGCTCCTGCCGACCCGGCCCGACTGGGCGGCGGCTTTTTCCGCGCGCTGGACGCCCGGCGAGGCCGGCGCCCGGCAGTCGCTCGAAGCCTTCCTCGACGGCGCGCTCGCCGGCTATGCGGAAGACCGCGACATTCCCGACGGCGACACCACCTCGCGGCTGTCGCCCCACCTCGCCCATGGCGAGATCAGCCCCTGCCAGCTGTTTGCCGCGCTGCACCGCGGCGCCGGCTCACCCGCCGACCGCGAGAAATTCCGCCGGGAGCTCGGCTGGCGCGAATTCTCCTGGCATCTCATGTTCCACAATCCCGACCTCGGCAGGGCAAACTTCAACAAGGCCTTCGACGCCTTCCCCTGGGCCACGGAAGGACCCGGCCTCGAGGTTTGGCGGCGCGGGCAGACCGGCTATCCGATCGTCGACGCCGGCATGCGCGAACTGTGGCGCACCGGCTGGATGCACAACCGCGTGCGCATGGTCGCCGCCTCGTTCCTGGTCAAGCATCTGCTCGTCGACTGGCGGCGCGGTGAGGAATGGTTCTGGGACACGCTGGTCGATGCCGACCTCGCCTCCAACGCGGCGAGCTGGCAGTGGGTCGCAGGCTCCGGCGCCGACGCCGCGCCCTATTTACGCATCTTCAATCCCGTCCTGCAGGGCGAGAAATTCGATCCCGACGGCGCCTATGTGCGCCGCCATGTGCCGGAGCTGGCGAAAATGCCGGCGCGCTTCATCCACCGGCCCTGGGAAGCGCCGGCGGGCATCCTTTTTCACGCCGGCGTGAAACTCGGCGTGACCTACCCCGTACCTGTCGTCGAACACGAGCACGCCCGCCGGCGCGCGCTCGCGGCATACGAGACAGCGAGGGGCAAAGATGACGATCGTTCCGTTTAGACACGGAGGCAATCACGGAAGACAGAAGATAGCAGTCGTCGGATCGGGGATAGCGGGATCGGCCGCCGCCTGGGCGCTCCATTGCGTCGCCGACGTCACGCTCTACGAGGCGGACAGGCGGCCGGGCGGCCACACCGCGACGGTCGTGGTCGACTACGACGGCGTCCCGGTCGCGGTGGATACCGGCTTCATCGTCTACAACGAGTTGAACTACCCCGATCTCTCGGCGCTGTTTTCCCATCTCGGCGTCGCCACCCACGAAAGCGCGATGGGTTTCTCGCTATCGCTCGACGGCGGGCGGATGGAGTGGTGCGGCGAAAGCTACCGGGCGATCTTCGCCCGCCGTCGCAACGCGTTGTCGCCGTCGTTCCTGTGGATGCTGCGCGAGATCCTGCGCTTCAACCGCCAGTGCGTCGCCGACCGCGATTGTGGCTTCATCGGCCACGCCACGATCGGCGAATACCTCGCCCGGCGGAAATTCTCGGCCGCTTTCCGGGACGACTACCTGATCCCGATGGCCGCCGCGATCTGGTCGACGCCGCGCGCCGAGATGCTCGACTATCCGGCGGTCGCCTTCATCAGCTTCTTCGAGAACCACCGATTGATCCACAACGAGCGGCCGGCGTGGCGCACCGTCAGCGGCGGCGCGCGCAACTATCTCGACCGGCTGCTGGCGCCGCTGGGAGACCGCGTGCGCCTCGGAACGCCGGTGCGCTCGATCCTGCGCGACGCCTTCGGCGCGACGGTTTGGGCCGGCGACGCCGATCCCGAACGCTACGACCATGTCGTCATAGCGGCCCACACCGACCAGGCACTCGCCATGCTGGGCGACCCGTCGCCCACCGAACACAAGATCCTGTCGGCGATCCGCTATCGCCCCAACCGGGTGGTGCTGCACCGCGACCCAAGACTGATGCCGCGCCGGCGCGCCGCATGGTCGGCGTGGAACTACCTGCGCTCGTCGGCGGCGGGCGGCGAGGCGGACGTATCGATCACCTACTGGATGAACCGCCTGCAGGGGCTCGATCCCGAACGGCCGCTGTTCGTCTCGTTGAACCCGACGACGGAGCCCCGCGCCGACCTCGTCTTCGGCGAATGGACCTTCGACCATCCGCAGTTCGATACCCGCGCGCTCTCGGCGCAGGCGCGGCTCGACGACATCCAGCGGGTACGCAACACCAGCTTCGTCGGCGCATGGACCGGCCACGGCTTCCACGAGGACGGGTTGCGTTCGGGCCTCGACGCAGCGATCGCGCTCGGCGCCACCGTGCCCTGGCGGCGAACGCCGGCGCCCGCACTCGACCTCGCGGCCGAGTAGGAGAGGCCATGGCCAGCCGCGACCGCGCCACGACGCTCGAAAATAACGGTCCGCCGCCCGCGGCGGCCGCGTTGCTCTACGTGGGCAGCGTCATGCACGCCCGCTTGAGGCCGTTCGCCCACCGCTTCGACTATTCGGTGTTCTCGCTGCTCGTCGACGCCGACCGGCTCGCGGAGGTCGACCGCATGTCGGGATTCCTGTCGGTCAACCGGGCGAACTTCGCTTCCTTCCACGAAAGCGACCATGTCGAGGAGGCTGGCGAAACGCTGCGCGGGCTTGCCGACCGGCTGCTCGGCGCCGCCGGGCTGCCGCCGGCGGAGCGCGTGCTCCTCCTCGCCTATCCGCGCATCCTCGGCTACGTCTTCAATCCGCTCTCGGTCTATTTCTGCTACGGGCCGGGCGGACGGCTGGTCGCCATGATCTACGCCGTGCGCAACACATTCGGCCAGCGCCACACCTATGTCGCCCCGGTCGGCGCCGGCGAGCTTGGCCCGGCCGGCCTGCGCCAGAGCCGCGCCAAACGCTTCCACGTGTCGCCCTTCGTCGGCATGGAGGCCCGCTACCAGTTCCGCATCCTGCCGCCCGGCCGCACCGTGCGACTGCGCATCCTCGAAACCGAAGACGACGAACCGCTGCTGTCAGCCGCGTTCCACGGCGCCGCCCGCCCCCTCGCTACGACGACCATGGCGGCTTGCCTCTTGAAGTTTCCCCTGCTCACGTGGAAGATTATCTGGGGGATACATTGGGAGGCGCTGAAATTGTGGCTCAAGGGAGCCCGGTTTCGCAGGAGCCCGCCGGCCCCGGAGCCGGTGAGTTGCCGCGACGCAGTCGCGCTCGAACCCGGTGAATGAGCGAAGCACGCCGCGCGGCGCCCCCGGCCGCACCGGCCGGAAGACAGGAATGAAGACGGCTCACCATCCGCCGAAGATTGCCAGCGACCCGATACGTCTCGCCGAAGACAATTTCGCCGCCTCGACCAGGAGGCTGCCGGCAAAGGCCAGGGCGGTCCTTTCGGCGGCGATGGGCCTGGCGCGCGGCTCGCTCGAAGTAACCGTGCCCGACGGCCGCACCTTCATCGTCGGCGGACGCGCGCCGGGACCCGACGCCAAGCTCGTCCTGCACAACTGGAACTTGCCCGTTCGGGCCTTTTCCGGCGGCACGATCGGAGTCGCCGAATCCTACATGGACGGCGACTGGGAAAGCCCGGACGTCACCACCTTCCTCGAACTGTTCGTCGTCAACGTCGAGGCCGGCGAGAGGGTGGCGGGCGGCGCCAACTGGCTGCTCGGCACCATCCAGCGGGTCCGGCACTGGCTGAACCGCAACACGCGGACCGGCTCGAAGCGCAACATTTCGGCCCACTACGACCTCGGCAACGCCTTCTACAGCCAGTGGCTGGATCCGAGCATGACCTACTCGTCAGCGCTCTACCAGAATGGCGCCAACGACCTCGAGAGCGCGCAAGCGGCCAAATACCGGGCGCTCGCCCGCGACACCGGCATCGGTCCCAACGACCATGTGCTCGAGATCGGCTGCGGCTGGGGCGGTTTCGCCGAGTTTGCGGCGCGCGAGATCGGCTGCAAGGTCACCGGCCTGACGATCTCGAAGGAACAGTTCGACTTCGCCAGCGGGCGCATCGCCCGGGCCGGACTCGCGGAGAAGGTCGACTTCAAGCTCCAGGACTACCGCGACGAGCAGGGGCGCTATGACCGCATCGCCTCGATCGAGATGTTCGAGGCGGTCGGCGAGAAGTACTGGCCGGTGTTCTTCGGCAAGGTGAAGGACTGCCTCAGGCCCGGCGGCACCGCCGGCATGCAGATCATCACCATCAACGAGTCCGCCTTCCCGCTCTACCGCAAGCGCCCCGATTTCATCCAGCGCTACGTCTTCCCGGGCGGCATGCTGCCGACGCCGGCCCTGCTGCGTTCGCTCGGCGCCGATCACGGCCTGTCCTTCCTGCGCGAGCGCGTCTTCGCGCAGGACTACGCCCGGACGCTCGCCGACTGGCGCGACAGGTTCTGGACATCGTGGGACCGGATCGTCCCGCTCGGCTTCGACGAGCGCTTCCGTAAGCTGTGGGAATTCTACCTCCACTATTGCGAGGCAGGCTTCCGCGCCGAGTACATCGACGTGCGCCAGGTGGTCTACAAGGCCTGAAGCCGGCTACTGCATCTTCTGCAGCGTGCCGGGCAGTTTGATCGCCGGATTCTTGGTGCGGCCGCCCGTTCCGGGATCGAGTACGCCCGGATTGGTAGTCGTCACACCGGCGTCTGGCCGCGTCGCGGCGGACGCCTCCGTGCATGAACAGGTCGTCGTCGTCGTGTTCGTGCAGGCGAGCGTGCCGCCGGTTTCGCAGGTCGTCGTCGTGCAGGCTTCACAGCCCGTGCACTTGTAGGTCTTGCCGCCCTGGGTCTTGGTGCGGTCGGCGGCCGCCTTGCACGACGTGGTCGAGATCTTCTCGGCGCGCAGGCCCGATATGGACGCCCCGAGGCCGATGGAAGCCGTTGCGACGAACAGCACGAACAAGGCACTCCGCGTTCCCTGCATGACATCTCCTCCGATTTGCCTGTCCGCACCCGCGGCGGAAATGAACCGGCCGCCACGTCCGGACATGGATGAACATCATAGGGGCGAAGCTGCGGTCGCTCATCCGCCGAGCGGGGGAGGAAGCCATGTCTCGCTCCCGCGAAACGTCTTCAGGCCGCAAACCGCGCCCGCGCGGCGGAACGGCCACCGTTTTGCCACCGATCCGCCTTAATCCGTCCATCGGTCGATGCGACGGAATTCACGCAAGAGTGATGCTGTGCGGCGAAGAAGATTCGCCGGGGCTGGTCAGACATGAATCAAGGTTTCCGCATTCCCGCCGCGGTATTCGGCTGCTGCGCCTTGCTCGCGGCAGGCGCCTGCACGCGCACGTCGGACGGCTCCGTCGTAGTGAAGACGCCGCCGAGCCTTTCGCTGGCGGTGCCGTCGTTCCTGAGGCTCGGCCGGAAGAATTCGGCGTCGGAAACGACGGCCGCGGCCGCCACGTTCCCGCCGGCGCCGCAGCTCGCCGCCCAGACCGTGCGCAGCGCGCCGGGCAAGAAGGTGCTGCCGCCGGTCAAGGCGTGGAAGGTCGGCGGCGTCCAGGCGCCGTTCAAGCGTGCCGATTCGACTGCGCCGCTCACCTGCCGCAACGAGACGGGCGACGGCGGCCGCGTCAAGGTCGTCTGCCAGTAGGCGAAGAAGAGCCGCGGACCCTTTTGGGATCCGCGGCGTAGTCGTCAGGCCGACTTCAGGCCTAAAGTGTGATGCGGTACTTGGCGAAGCCGCCCTCGCCCTCGCCGGCGGCCTCGATCTTCACCGCCTTGACGTCGCCGATGAACTCCTTCGCCTTCGGTCCGGTCTCGAAAACCACCGTTGTCCCCGGAAGCGAAACGAACGACCAGTTGGAGTCCGCCGACGGATTGATCGTTCCCTGGTCGATGATGTAGCGCACGATCACGTCGCGATTGGTGTCGGGCGCCTCGACGATGATCTTCGAGGTGTTGATCTCCGGGAAATTGCCGCCGCCGCCGGCGCGGTAGTTGTTCGTCGCCACGACGAAATTCGCCGCCGGATCGATCGGCTTGCCGTCGAACATCAGGTCGACGATGCGGTTCGAACCGGCGTTGAGCACGGCGCCCTTGGGGTCGTATTTCGGCGGCTGCGAGATATCGACCTTGTAGGTGACGCCGTCGATCACGTCGAAATTGTAGGCGGGGAAATCCGGGTTGACCAGCGACTGGTCGGCCTTTCCCGCCTCGACCTGGTTGAAGATGCCGGCCGACATCTCCAGCCATTCCTTGACC
>CAYJMY010000102.1:0-740 GCA_964371125.1 uncultured Mesorhizobium sp.
CCCTCGCCGCGGAGCCAGATGGCGTCCGTCAGGTTGGGTGCGCCGAGGTCGCGATCGCCCTTGCCGTCGTCGCCGTGGCAGGCCGCACAATTGTCCGTGAACACGATCTTGCCCGGCTCGACCATCGCCTGGTCGGCGACGGCGCCGCCCGACAGGCTCGCGACATAGGCGCTGACCTGCGCGACCTGCGTCGCGTCGATGATCTCGCCGAAGGCCGGCATCTCGGAGATCCGCGTATCGCCGTCTTCAGCGAAGCGGATGCCGTGGGTCACCGTCTGGTAGATCTGGTCGACGCTGCCGCCCCATATCCAGTCGTCGTCGTTCAGGTTCGGATAGCCGACCGACCCTTGAGCGCCCGAACCGTGGCACTGGACGCAATTCACCTTGAAGGCAGCCGCGCCGGCGGCGATGGCGAACTGGCGCAGCGTCTCGTCCTTGATGATCTCGTCTACGCTCTTGGCGGCCACCGCCTCGACATACTGCGCCTTGCCGGCTTCCGCGGCCGCCAGCTCGGCCTTGACGTCGGCGCGGCTGGAGTAGCCGAGAAAGCCAGTGGTCGCCGACGACAGCATCGGCCATGCCGGGTAGGCGATGGTGTAGGCCAGCGCCCAGACGATGGTGATGTAGAAGGTCCACACCCACCAGCGCGGGAGCGGATTGTTCAGTTCGCGGATACCGTCCCACTCGTGGCCGGTCGTGGGGGGCCCCCCCACCGCCAGCAAGTGGGTATAAGGGCGCTC
>CAYJMY010000102.1:750-2880 GCA_964371125.1 uncultured Mesorhizobium sp.
CGTGGCCGGTCGTGGCGACGCCCGTCGCCTCATCGATGTGCTTCTCGGTCATGACTCAGTCTTCCTTGAGCGGGATTTGGGCCGCATCGTCGGCAATCTTGCGACTGCCGGGGCGGAACGCGAAGAGCACGACGCCGACGAAGAAGAGAGCCATGAAAAGCAGGCCCCAGCTGTCCGCGAAGGTGCGCATTGCGGTGTAGGTTTCCATCGCGCCCTCCTCAGCGGTAGCCGGCGGCTTCGTCGTAGGTCGAGAAATCGACCAGCGTGCCGAGCATCTGCAGGTAGGCGACCAGCGCGTCCATCTCCGTCAGGCGCGTCGGATTGCCGTCGAAGTCGCCGAGCTTGGCCTTCGGGTAGCGGGCCGTGACCCCGGACGTGTCGGCGTTGGGGTCGGCCTGAGCCGCCATGTCGGCTTCGGCACTGGCGATCATTTCCTCGGAATATGGCACGCCGAGCAAGGACTGCGCCGACAGGTGGGTCGAGAAGTCCTTCACCGCCAGATCGTTGTTCAGGAGGAACGAGTAGCTGGGCATGATCGATTCCGGCACCACCGAGCGCGGCTCGATCAGGTGCTGGACGTGCCACTCGTTGGAGTAGCGGTCGCCGACGCGGGCGAGGTCGGGGCCGGATCGCTTCGACCCCCACTGGAACGGATGATCGTACATCGATTCCGCCGCCAGGCTGTAGTGTCCGTAGCGCTCGACCTCGTCGCGGAAGGGGCGGATCATCTGCGAGTGGCAGACGTAGCACCCTTCACGGATGTAGATGTCGCGTCCGGCGAGTTCGAGCGGCGAGTAGGGCCGCATCCCGTCCACCTTCTCGATGGTGTTCTCGAGGTAGAACAAGGGTGCGATCTCGACGATGCCGCCGACGGTGACGACCAGGAAGGAAGCCGCCAGCAGAAGCGTGGCGTTCTTCTCCAGGACTTGGTGTTTATCCATCAAAGCCATGTTTGCGCTTCCTTACTCGGCAGCCTGCAGGGCGGGGGCGGCGCCGGGCATCGGCTCCTCCTCGCGCTGATAGCCAAGGATTGTCATCGTGATGTTCCAGGCCATGACCAGGGCGCCGGTCAGGTAGAGCAGGCCGCCCACGGCACGCAGGACATAGTAGGGATGCATGGCCGCGACGGTTTCGGCGAACGAGTAGACCAGGAAGCCCTGCTCGTCGTACTCACGCCACATCAGGCCCTGCATGATGCCCGAGACCCACATCACCGCCGCGTAGACGACGATACCGAGGGTGGCGAGCCAGAAGTGCCAGGTGACCAGGCGCAGCGAATAGAGGCGCTGCCGGTTCCACAGCTTCGGCACCATGTAGTAGAGCGCGCCGAACGAGATCATGCCGACCCAGCCGAGAGCACCCGAGTGGACGTGGCCGATGGTCCAGTCCGTGTAGTGCGACAGCGAGTTGACCGCCTTGATCGACATCATCGGGCCTTCGAAGGTCGACATGCCGTAGAAGGCGATGGCGAGAACCATCATGCGGATGATCGGGTCGGTGCGGATCTTGTCCCAGGCGCCCGAGAGCGTCATCAGGCCGTTGATCATGCCGCCCCAGGAGGGCATCCACAGCATGATCGAGAATACCATGCCCAGCGTCTGCGCCCAGTCGGGCAGAGCCGTGTAGTGGAGATGGTGCGGACCGGCCCAGATGTAGAGGAAGATCAGCGCCCAGAAGTGGACGATCGACAGCCGGTAGGAATAGACCGGACGTTCGGCCTGCTTCGGCACGAAATAGTACATCATGCCGAGGAAGCCCGCGGTCAGGAAGAAGCCCACCGCGTTGTGGCCGTACCACCACTGCGTCAGCGCGTCCTGCACGCCGGCGAAGGCCGAGTAGCTCTTGATGCCGAGGAAGGAGACCGGGATCGCCAGGTTGTTGACCACGTGCAGCATCGCGATGGTCACGATGAAGGACAGGTAGAACCAGTTGGCGACGTAGATGTGGGGTTCCTTGCGCTTCAGGATCGTGCCGAGGAAGACCAGCAGGTAGGCGACCCAGACGACGGTCAGCCACAGATCCACGTACCATTCCGGCTCGGCGTATTCGCGGCCCTGGGAGATGCCCAGCAGGTAGCCGGTGGCGGCCATGACGATGAACAGCTGGTAGCCCAGAAGACGAACCAGGCGA
>CAYJMY010000102.1:2890-17107 GCA_964371125.1 uncultured Mesorhizobium sp.
ATCGCCGGCGAGCCGCGCGCGGCAGGTGCGCTGGACGACATAGAAGGACGTCGCGATCAGCGCGTTGCCGCCGAAGGCGAAGATGACCGCCGAGGTGTGCAGCGGCCGCATGCGGCCGAAATTGAACCACGGTTCGATGTTGAGGTCCGGATAGGCCAGCTGCAAGGCGACGAGGACGCCGACCAGGAAGCCGACGACGCCCCAGAACATGGTCGCGATCGAGCCGTAGCGGATCGGATCGTCCATGTAGAAGGACTCTTCTCCGCCGGCCGTCGCGGTCTTGCCGAATTTGGTGTTGCGGAGCAGGACGATGACCGTGCCGGCAAGCACGACCGTCAGGATCCACATGTGAGCCTGGAACAGCTCGTCCCTTGCGAGTGCGGCTGCAACCACTGCCAGGAAGGTCGCGAGACCCACCCCTACGATCGCGGTACCGTGTTTCATTGATTATCCCCGACGCGAATTCGTTTCGAAGGCTCGCCATATGGGGCGGCCCGTCGGTTGTTTTCTTCCTCGCGTAAATCTTCGCCTTGATCCAGGTCAAAGCCGTTCAACGGACCGTTAGCCAGTGTTCGCCAATCCACAATCGGGAGAGGGGCAATTGTCCGCGAAGGAAGTTTGGATGGCTTCTGCCTACGATACCTCCAGCGAGGATGGGGCCGGGCTGTCGGCCCTGGCATCCGCGGCCGCGCGGATCGCCGTGATGCACCGTGCCCACGGCGAGAAGCTCCGGGTCTGCGGCGCGCTGGAGGAGATCGCCGACGCATTGCCCGACCGCATCGACCGGCTCATGTGCGTTTCGGTCGCCAGCACACTGCTGCCGATGCTGAGGAACATCCACCGCTTCGAGGAGGAGCTCATCTTCCCGGCCTACGCCGCAGCCACGGCGGACCCGCAATGCGTCGAAAGGCTGAAGGCCGAACATGTCGAGGATGAGTGCTTCGCCGACGAGCTGACCGAGGCGCTGATGACGATCGGCCACGGCGCGGCGGTCGCCAACCCCGAGGCGCTCGGCTTCATGCTGCGCGGCTTCTTCGAGACGATCCGCCGCCACGTCGCCTTCGAGCGCGATCATATCCTGCCGGCGATCTCGGGGACGACGGACGTCGCCGGCGCGCAAGGCCCTTCGCGGCAGTAGGACACGAGGAGGACACGTCGTCGGCCGGCGGCGCGCTGCCGGCCTCCAGGGCGGGTATCCTCTAGATGCCGGAGCGCCGCGCCAGCCGCGCGATGTCCTTGACGACGACGTGGCGGTTGTTCTCGATCTGGATGACGCCGTCGATGCGCAGCTTGGTCAACTGGCGGCTGACGGTCTCGATGGTGAGGCCGAGAAAGTCGGCGATGTCGGCGCGCGTCAGCGGCAGGTCGAACGTCGCCGGCCTGTTGTCGACGGCGGTCGGGTCGACGTTGCGGGCGATCAGCAGGAGGAAGCTCGCCACCTTCTCCGAGGCGGTCTTGCGCCCGAGCGTGACCATCCAGTCGCGGGCCTCGTCGAGTTCCTTCAGCGTCTGTTGCAGAAGCTTGTGTTCGAGGCCCGGCGATTCCCGGATCATCCGGTCTATGACGCCCCTGGGGAAGGTGCAGGTCAAGACCACGGTCGCCGCTTCCGCGTTGATCGAACTCTCGGAACGGAACGGCCGCCCGAGAAAATCCGGCGCGAACTGGAGCCCGACGATCTGCTGTCGTCCGTCCGAGAGCATCTTGGTCAGCTTGACGACGCCGGACAGGATGTTCGAGTAGCTGTCGACCTTCTCGCTGTCGCCGACGAGTTCCATGCCCGGTTCGAGCGTCAGCTTCGACGAGTGCTTGGACAACGTCAGAAGCTGGTGCGGCTCGAGCGCGCCGCAGACGCCGCGATGGCGCGCCTCGCATGCCTGGCAGACGACCGGCGTGTCCGAATTATGGATATCCTGGCGCAGGTTCATTGCGTCCGTCCGTGGGGCTCGTCACCCCTTCTAGCCTTTTGCAGTGCAAAAATCTTGCGTCAGTTTGTCCTCGTGCCCGATTCTTGATCGAAATCAACATGCCCGGACATCATCCCGGCTATGGGGGCAGCATGACCACGACCCCCCAAGTTGAGCTCTCCGACCGGCTGTCCGCGCAGGTTCCGCGCTACACCAGCTATCCGACCGCGCCGCATTTCCATCCGGGCGTTACGTCGGCGACGTACCGGGAATGGCTTGCCGCCCTCCCCGCCGGCGCCGGCATCTCGCTCTACCTGCATATCCCATACTGCGACCGGCTGTGCTGGTTCTGCGCCTGCAACACGCGGCAGACCCGCCAGTACGGCCCGGTGACGCGCTATCTCGCTGCGCTGCACAAGGAGATCGACACTGTCGCCGCGCTCGTCGGCAATTCGGTCAGTGTGCGTTCGGTACACTTCGGCGGCGGCTCGCCGACCATGCTCCTGCCCGAGGACATCGTCGCCCTCGACCGCCGCCTTCGCCAGGCCTTCATCTATGAGGCGGATGCCGAGATCAGCGTCGAGATCGAGCCGAACGACATGGACGAGTCACGTTTCGACGCCCTCGCGGCGATCGGCATGACCCGCGTCAGCCTGGGCGTCCAGGACTTCGACCCGAAGGTGCAGGCGGCGATCAACCGCGAGCAGAGCTTCGAGCTGACCCGCAGCGCCGTCGAAGGCGCGCGCACCCGCGGCGCCCGTTCGGTCAACCTCGATCTCGTCTACGGCCTGCCGCACCAGACCGTCGCCAGCGTCGAGGCGACGGTGCGCCAGGCGCTGCTGCTCGAGCCCGACCGCATCGCGCTGTTCGGCTATGCCCATGTGCCGTGGTTCAAGAAGCACCAGACCATGATCGACGAGGCGTGGCTTCCCGATGCGCACCAGCGCTTCGCCCAGTCCACCAGGGCCGGCGACGTGATCGTCGAGGGAGGCTACGAGGCGATCGGTCTCGACCATTTCGCCAAGCCCGACGACAGCCTTGCCGTGGCCATGCGCACCGGGCGCATGCACCGCAACTTCCAGGGTTATACCGACGACGACGGCGAGGTTCTGATCGGCTTGGGCTCGTCCTCGATCGGGCGGCTGCCGCAGGGCTACGTCCAGAACAATCCCGCCACCGGCGAATATGAGCGCCAGGTCGGCGAAAGCGGCCTCGCCGTGGCGCGCGGCTTCGCCTTTTCCGAGGAGGATCGCGCCCGCGGCTGGGTCATCGAGCGGCTGATGTGCGACTTCGCCTTCTCGCCGGCCGAACTTGCCCGGCTGTTTCCAGCCCACGCGCCCGGCATCCTCGCCGACGCGCGCAGGCTCGCCACGGACGATCGCGGTTCGGTCTTCGCCGAGGAACGCGACCGCTTCGTCGTGACGCCCGAGGGCCGGCCCCTGGTGCGCACGGTCGCCGCCGGGTTCGATACCTTCCTTCGCACCGGGAAGGCCCGCCACTCGGCGGCCGTCTGAGCGGGCCGCCGCAGGCGCGGCCGGCTGCTCCGCGGGGCGAGCCGGCGCACTCACCGACTCCTAAATCTTCTTCACCCTCCAGAACAGGATATCAGACCATGAACCACTACCACGCCGTCGTCTGGCTCGATCACCGCGAGGCGAAGGTCTTCTTCTTCGACCGCGACAACGTCGAGGCGCACGGCCTCGCCACCAAGATCCCGCACCACCAGATGCACAACAAGAGCGGCAGCCTCACCGGCAATCGCTCGACGGTCGACAGCGCCTACTACCACGAAATCGTCAAGGCGCTCGAGCCGGCGCGGGAATGGCTGATTACCGGCCCCGGTTCGGCGAAGCTCGAACTGGTCAAGCACGTCCATGCCCACGACGCCCATCTGGCCGACCGTCTCATCGGCGTCGAGACGGCGGACCATCCGAGCGACGGGCAACTCGTCGCCCATGCGCGGGCCTATTTCCGCGCCGCGGACCGCATGCTGCCCTGATCCCGGCACCGGGCGGGCGGCTTTACATTTCTTTACAAAGCGCGCGAACCGGCGAAACCTCGTCCTCCTAACCTGGCGTCATGGCAGCGATGTCCGCTGCGGGACGAAAGGAAAAGGACAATGGAACAGGAAAACCAGACTTCGACCGCCGCAACCCCGGCCAAGGCCCCGTGGGGACGCCGGATCGTCATCGGCGGTCTCGCCGCCGCGGCGGTCGCCGGCATCGGCCTCGTCGCCGCGACGGGCGGCGAGTTCGGCCGCGGCATGGGCGGCGAGTTCGGCCGCGGCATGGGCGGCCAAGGCTGGGCCATGGACGGCCACGGCTGGGGCAAGGGCGGACCCGCCATGCACGCCTCGATGGGCCGCGGCTTCGGCGAACGGGGCCTCGAGCGCATGCTCGACGGCATCGACGCGACGCCGGAGCAGGCCGAGAAGATCCGCGCCATCGTCGACGCCGCGCGCGACGACCTGGAACCGGCGATCGACGGCATGCGCGATACCCGCGAGAAGGTCGCCGAGATGCTCGGCGCTCCCACCATCGACCGCGCCGCGGCCGAGGCGCTGCGCGCCGCCGGCATCGCGGTGGTCGACCAGGCCTCGCGCCGGCTGACCACCGCCATCCTCGACGCCGCCGAGGTGCTGACGCCGGAGCAGCGCGCCGAGCTCGCCGATCATTTCAAGGAGCGCGGACGCCACGGCCGATGGTAAAGGATAGCGCCGGCGGCCGGCGGAGGTGAAATTGCATGGCGGAACAGGTTCTCATCGTCGACGACGACACGCGCCTGTCCGCCATGCTCGCCGACTACCTTTCCGGTAACGGCTACACCGTGCGCACCGCCGCCACTGCCATGGCGGGGCTGACCGCGATCGACCGCGACCGCCCGGACGCCGTCATTCTCGACGTCATGCTGCCCGACCTCGACGGATTCGAGACCTGCCGCCGCATCAGGACGTCGTCGTCGGTTCCCGTCCTCATGCTGACGGCGAAGGGCGAGGAGACCGACCGCATCGTCGGGCTCGAGATCGGCGCCGACGACTACCTGCCGAAGCCCTTCAACCCGCGCGAACTGCTCGCCCGCCTGCGGGCGATCCTGCGGCGCGGCCGGACCGGCCAGGACACGCCGCACATTCTGCGTTTCGGCGTCCTCGAGATCGATCCCGGCTCGCGCTCGGTGCGCATCGACGGACGCGATTGCATCATGACCAGCCACCAGTTCGACCTTCTCGTCGCACTCGCCGAGAACGCCGGGCGAATTCTTTCGCGCGACCAGCTGATGGACTTGCTGAAGGGGGAGGAGCTGGAGGCGTTCGACCGCTCGATCGACGTCCACATCAGCCGCATCCGGGCCGCGATCGAGCCAGATCCGAAGCATCCGCGGCGCATCATCACCGTGCGCGGCGCCGGCTATGTCTTCGCCCGCCAGCAGGACGACGTGAAATGACCCACGCCCGTCGGCGGCTGCGCGGCAGCCTCTTCCTCAAGATCTACATGACGCTGCTGGCCAGCCTCGCCGTCGTCGCGGTCGTCAGCGCCCTTTTCGTCCGCCTCGGACAGGACGAGCAGGACACCGGCTGGCGCGAACGGCGCGACCACTTCGTCGCCGCCATGCTGCCGCCGGACGCCCCCCTCGCCGAGACCCGGCTCGTGCTGGACCGGCTCGCCGCGGCGATCGAAGGCGAGGTGTTCCTCATCGGCCCGGACGGCGTGCCGATCGCCAGCGCCGATCACTTGCCGCCGCCGGACCGCGGTCGAGACAGCCGCCGCTGGCGCGAGCGCGAGGACTTTCCGCTGGAGATGCGGCTTCCCGACGGGCGCCTGCTCGTCGTCCGCACCAGCATGCCCTTCGGCCCCGTGGGGCGCAGCCCGCTGCTCTATATGGCGCTGATCGCGGCGGCGATCGGCCTCGCCGCCTATCCGGTCGTCCGCCACCTGACGCGCCGTCTGGAGCGGTTGCGGCGCGGCGTCGAGACGTGGGGCGGCGGCAAGCTCTCCACCCGGGTCGACGACGGCGGCAGCGACGAGATCGCCGCCGTGGCGCAGACCTTCAACAAGGCCGCCGCGCAGATCGAGCGCATGATCGAGGCGCACCGCAGCCTGCTCGCCAATGCCAGCCACGAGTTGCGATCGCCGCTGGCGCGGTTGCGCATGGCCATCGAGCTGTTCGAACAGACGGGGGACGCGCGCACGCGCGACGAGATCGTACGCAATCTCGCCGAGCTCGATTCGCTGGTCGAGGAGATCCTGCTCGCCAGCCGGCTCGACCATGTCGACGGGCTCGATCACAAGGAGCCTGTCGACCTCCTCGCCGTCGTCGCCGAGGAGGGCGTGCGCTCGGGCGTCGCCGTCGACGGCGTCAGTGCCAACGTCGACGGCGATCCGCGGCTGCTGCTCCGACTGGTCCGCAACCTCATGCAGAACGCCTTGCGTCACGGCGCGCCGCCGGTCGAGGCGCGGGTCGAGCGCGACGGCGCCAGGGTGCGGCTGAGTGTGCGCGACCACGGCGCAGGCGTCCCCGCCGGCGAGGCGGAACGCGTGTTCGAGGCCTTCTACAGGCCATCCGGGCGCAGCGAATCGGCCGGCGGATGGGGTCTCGGCCTGTCGCTGGTACGCCAGATCGCGGCGCATCACGGCGGCACAGTGCGTTACGAAAGCCCGCAGGACGGCGGCGCGCGCTTCGTCGTCGAGTTTCCAACGAAGGCCTCCTGACGTCTCTGGCCTATTTGTCCGCCGCGCCTTTTGACTTGCGGGCGGCGTGCGAATTCAGCAATGTCCCGACTGCAAAGAGAGTTATCGGCGAGCGACACGGGATGGAACGCTACGAACCTTCCCTGCGACCCGGCCGAAACGGGGGATGCGGTTGAAGGGTTCTGGCGGCGCCGGTACGGCGCACCTCGGCTATGGCGCCCTGATCGCAGCGGGGGGTATCGCGGCGGCGACCGGGTTGTGCCTCGTCCTCCCCCAGATCTTCGGCGGCGATTCGATCATCCTCCTTTTCGCGCTCGTCGTGCTCGGGTCGGCTTCCGTCGGCGGGCGGCCTGCCGGCCTTTTGGCGGTTTTACTCGGCGCGGCTGTCCTGCTGTTCTGCTCGTCGATGCAGTATCTGCAATTCTCGAGCGGCGAGCTGATGGTCGCCGCCCTGCTCGGCCTGTCGCTCACCTATGCCGGCGGCGTCCTGCAAGGCACGAAGGAGGTCGCGCTCGCCACCGAACGCAAGCTGGCCGACCGCGATGCGCATCTGCGCTCCATCCTCGACACGCTTCCCGACGCGACGGTCGTCATCGAGCGGGACGGCACGATCGTCTCGTTCAACAATGCCGCAATCCGTCAGTTCGGCTACGCGGAAGCGGAGGTCATCGGCCAGAACGTACGCATCCTCATGCCCGAGCCTTACCGGGGCGAGCACGACGGCTACATGCGGCGCTACCTGAACACCGGCGAACGGCGCATCATCGGTGTCGACCGGGTCGTCGTCGGCCGGCGCAAGGACGGCTCGACATTTCCGATGAAGCTCGCCGTGGGCGAGGTGAAGACCGGCGACCGTGTCTTCTTCACCGGCTTCATCCGCGACCTCACCGAGCGCGCCGAATCGGAGGCGCGCCTCGAGGAGGTGCAGAGCGAACTCGCCCGACTCGCCCGCCTGAACGAGCTGGGCGAGATGGCGTCGACGCTGGCGCATGAGCTCAACCAGCCGTTGTCGGCGATCGCCAACTATGTCCAGGGCTGCAACCGGCTGCTGCGCGACGTCGACGACGCGGTCGCCTCGCGCATGAAGGACGCGCTGGAGGAAACCGCCCGGCAGACGCTGCGCGCCGGCCAGATCATCCGCCACCTGCGTGAATTCGTCACGCGCGGCGGCACGGAAAAAGGCCCGGAAGACATCCGCAATCTCGTCGAGGAAGCGGGCGCGCTCGCGCTCATGGGCTCCCGGGAACTGGGGGTGCGCACGGTCTTCGACTTCGCCCCGGGACCGAAGACGGTGCTGGTCGACCGCATCCAGATTCAGCAGGTCTTGACCAACCTGATCCGCAATGCGAGCGAAGCGATGCGGGATTCGCCGCGAAAGGAACTCCTGATCAAGACGCTGCCCGACGGACCCGACGCCATCCTGCTCGAAGTGGCTGATACCGGAACCGGCGTGTCGGAGGAGATGGCCGCGCAACTGTTCAAGCCGTTCGTGACGACGAAGCCCGGCGGCATGGGCGTCGGCCTTTCGATCTCCAAACGAATCGTCGAAGCCCACGGGGGAACGCTGTCGATGCACCGGAACGAGAACGGCGGCGCCACATTCCGGTTCACCCTGCCGACGATCAATGCCGGGGAGACGCCCGATGACCGCTGATTTCGTTGTGCACATCGTCGACGACGAGGAAGCGGTCAGGAAGTCGCTGGCCTTCCTCCTGTCGATGTCGGGCTATGCGGCCCGCGTGCACGTATCGGCGACCACTTTCCTCGCCGCGGCCCCCGGCCTCTCCAACTGCTGCCTGGTCACCGACCTGCGCATGCCCGACATGAGCGGCGTCGACCTGCTGAGAAGGCTGCGGACCCTCAACGCCATGCTGCCGACGATCGTGATTACCGGCCATGGCGACGTTCCCATGGCCGTCGAGGCGATGAAGGCCGGTGCGATGGACTTCATCGAAAAGCCCTTCGAGGACGAGGTGCTGCTCGACGCGATCCGTAGGGCGGCCCGCGAACTGGAAGCGCGGGCGGGGCGCGAGGACGAGGCGCCCGCGATCAAGGTGCGGATGGAGACCCTGACGGACCGCGAGCGGCAGGTCCTGGCCGGCGTCGTTGCCGGTCTCGCCAACAAGACGATCGCCTACGACCTCGACATCAGCCCGCGCACGGTCGAAGTCTACCGCGCCAACGTCATGGCCAAGATGCAGGCGAAGAGCCTTCCCGAACTCGTACGCATGATGCTGTCGGTCAGCACCTGATTCGCCGCGAAATCCACCTATTCCTCCGACCGCGATTTGATCCAGCGCAAAGCCGGCCTGTGTCCGGTAACGTAATTTCGACCATTCGTAGCCGCGCTGTGCAGCATCCGAACCAGGGGCCATGGAGGAATCGTCGGGAGGAGCCAGGATTCTGGTCGTCGTGCCGGATGCGCCCGTCCGGCAATCGCTTCGCTTTGTCCTCGAGGCGGAGGGGTATGGCGTTCTCTGGCTCGACCAGTTGCCCGCTTCGCCGATGTCCGACCCGGGATATGACTGCGCCGTCGTCGACGAGGATGCGATCCGCGCGCTGCCCGACGGATGGCGGCGGCTGAGGGACGCCGGGCTGCCGCTGGTTCTGCTCGTCGACACACTGGAAGACGGAGCCGTGGAAGGCGCCCATTCCGTGCGCAAGCCGCTGCTCGGCAGCGCGCTCGTCGAGGCCGTGCGCATTTCGCTCCGCGACGGCAGGCGGCGGCCGAACGGCGCGGCTACGTAGTTTCCCGTAGGGACACAACCGAATACCGCCCGCCGGCGAATTCCGCGATGTTTGCATCAACGCAAGACGTCCGGAGACCCCCCAATGCCCGCCACCCTCGCTCGCCGCACCTCGACGCACAAGTCCGCGACGGATGTCCGTTCCATCCCGCTCCTGCCCGGCTTCGCCGCCACGCAGCAGCACCAGTTGATGCTCTACCCGGCGAATTCCGAAATCTACGGCCAGGGCGAGAAGGCGGTCGCCCTCTATCAGGTCGAGTTCGGCGCGGTCCGCGTCTTCCGGCTCCTCTCCGACGGCCGCCGCCAGATCAGCGGCTTCTACGTCGCCGGCGAGGTGTTCGGCTTCGAGGCCGACGGCTATCACCACTTCTTCGCCGAGGCGATCTGCAGCGCCGGCATCAGGGCATACCGCCTCCCGCCCAGCATCGAGGTGGCCCACGAGATCCTGCCGCTGGCGCTCCAGGCGCTGGTGCGCACCCAGGAGCACCTTCTCGTCATCGGCCGGCAGAACGCGGCCGAGCGCGTCGCCGCGTTCCTCGTCGACATGATGGAGCGCCAGGGCGGACTGCGCCAGATCGAGCTGGTCATGCAGCGGACCGACATCGGCGACTATCTTGGCCTGACGATCGAGACCGTGTCGCGCACCTTCTCGCGCTTCAAGGAGGCCGGCTACATCCGCCTCGTCAACAGCCGCACCGTCGAACTGGTCAAGCTCGACGCCCTGCGCTCGCTCTGCGAATAGTCTCCCACGTCCTCTCCTCCCGGCACGACAGGCCGGCGGATCGCTCCGCCGGCCTGATCTTTTCGCGGCGACCGCGATGGCGCGATCGGACGCGGGAGGAACCGCTGGCAATGTCGTGGAAGATCCGGAATTCCGCCGGCTCGACGCCCGTCAGGCGGCGGTCGCCGCGCCGTCTCTCTGCCTGTGGCGATCGCCGCCGCGCAGCGATTCGACGATCGCCGTGACGACGACCAGATGGTCGGCCGACTCGCGGTCACTCAAGCTTGAACCCAGCCGTCCCAGCGTCGTCGCAGCATCCGAAAGCACGAGATCGATGAATTCGACTCCGCTGCAATCGATCATCGAACGCCGCGCTATAAAAGCGTTTCCGATTACCTGCACGGCCAAGTTGTAGGCCGTGTCCGTGTCCTCATCGCGTTTCATGCCGCCGCCGTCTCTATGAGCATCAAGATACGGCTTTCATACGCAAGTCCCCGCACGCTTACGTTGCGGAAAATCAAATCCGGAGAAATATTCCCGGCATGAGCGGAAGCCCGCCTCCGTGCCCGGCGGCAGCGCCCCCGACGTCAGCCGGCGCGGCTCCGACCCAGGCGTCCTTGCAGCGCGGTTGCCGCGAGCGCCTTCGCCAGGGCGTCCGACTGCGCCGCCGAGAGCGGCGCCAGCGGCGGCACGAGCCGCCGCCAGGCGGCATCGCCCGATAGCAGGGCGAGCGTTTCCTTGACGGCGGCGACCAGCGGAAACCGGGCGATCTCGGCGCGAATGCCCACGGCCGCGGCGAGCCCCGCCTCGCGCTCGGCGGCGGTGTTGCCCGCCAGCGCGGCCTGGGCAAAGGGACCTGTAACGTTGGCCGTCGCCGAGATGCAGCCGGCAAGCCCGAGTTCCGCGGCGCGGCCGATCGCGGCCTCCGCGCTCGGGAACACGTCGAAGCCGGGCAGCGCCTTCGCCAGCCCGCCGGAATAGTCGAGGTCGCCGGTCGAATCCTTCAGACCCTTGAGCACGTCGGGAAAGGCGTCGCGCAGGCGGGCGACGATCTCGGGCGTGAAGGGGACGCCGGAATTGGCCGGGAAATGGTAGAGATAGAGCGGAAGCCCGTCGCGGCCGGTCCGGTCGATCACGGCGGAGACGTAGGCGACCAGCGCGTCCGCCTCGATGCCCTTGTAGTAGAACGGCGGCAGCAGCAGCGCGCCGGCGAAGCCGAGTTCCTTCGCCGCGCGTGTCAGCCTGACCGCGTCATCCAGCGCGGCCGCACCCGAGCCCACCATGAAGCGCGCCAGCGGCAGGCCCGAGCCGGCGACGGCGCGCATCGCCCGGATACGCTCTTCGACCGGGAACGAGGTGGCCTCGCCCGTGGTGCCAAGCAGGTTGATGCCGTCGCAGCCGCCTTCGCCGATGAGAAAGCGGCAATGCTCCACCAAGCGTTCGAGGTCGATGGAGCAATCGTCCTTCAGCGGGGTGGCGGCGGCGGCGATGACGCCCTTGAGGGAGTTCATTCGATCGTCTCCATCGTCCGTCGCCAGGAAGGCGCGCCTCGTCGCCTCACGGCAGCGTGTAGGCCGTCTTCACCGTCGTGTAGAACTCGGCGGCGTAGCGGCCCTGCTCGCGCGGCCCGTAGGACGAGCCCTTCCGGCCGCCGAACGGCACGTGGTAGTCGACGCCGGCAGTCGGCAGGTTGACCATCACCATGCCGGCCTCCGAGTTGCGGCGGAAGTGCGAGGCGTGTTTCAGGCTGGTCGTGCAGATGCCGGACGACAGGCCGAACACGGTGTCGTTCGCGGCGGCCAGCGCCTCCTCGTAGTCCTTCACCCGCAGCACGCTGGCGACGGGACCAAAGATCTCCTCGCGGTTGATGCGCATGCCCGCCGACGTCTCGGTGAACAGCGCGGGCTGCAGGTAAAAGCCCGGCGTCTCGCGGTTGAGCAGTTCGCCGCCCCAGGCGAGGCGGGCGCCTTCCTTGCGGCCGATGTCGATGTAGGAAAGGTCCTGATCGAGCTGGCTCTGGTCGACGACCGGGCCGACATGGGTGCCGGCCTTCAGCGCGTCGTCGACGACGAGGCCCTTCAGGCGTTCGGCGAGTGCGGCGACGAAGCGGTCGTGAATGCCTTCGGTGACGACGAGCCGCGACGACGCCGTGCAGCGCTGGCCGGTGGAGAAGAAGGCGCCGTTCACCGCGCATTCGACCGCCACCCCGAGATCGGCGTCGTCGAGCACGACGAGAGGGTTCTTGCCGCCCATTTCCACCTGGAACTTGCGCATGTGGCCGACGGAGGCTTCGGCCACCTTGCGGCCGGTGCCGACGGAACCGGTGAAAGTGATGGCGTCGACGCGCGGATCGTTGAGGATGGCATCGCCGACCACCGAGCCGCGGCCCATGACCAGGTTGAAGACGCCGTCGGGCACGCCGGCGCGCACGATGATGTCGGCCAGCGCCCAGGCGGAGCCGGGGACGAGGTCGGCCGGCTTGAACACCACGCAGTTGCCGTAAGCGAGCGCCGGCGCGATCTTCCAGGCGGGGATGGCGATGGGGAAGTTCCACGGCGTGATGATGCCGACGACGCCGACCGGCTCGCGCGTCACCTCGACCTCGATGCCCGGCCGCGTCGACGGCAGTTTCTCGCCGGCCAGCCGCAGCACCTCGCCGGCGAAGAAGTCGAAGATCTGGCCGGCGCGCATCACCTCGCCGATCGCCTCCGGCAACGTCTTGCCCTCCTCGCGGGCGAGCAGGCGGCCGAGCTCGTCCTTGCGCGCCATGATCTCGGCGGAAACCTTCAAGAGGATGTCGTGGCGCTGCTGGATGCCCGAGCGCGACCAGGCCGGGAAGGCCGCGCGCGCCGCCGCGATCGCGTCGAGCGCATCCTCGCGCGAGGCGCGGGCATAGGCTCCGACGATGTCGCCGGTGTTCGACGGGTTGACGTTGTCCTGGGCTTCGGCGCCGTCGATCCAGCGGCCGCCGACGAAATTCTGGTGCATTGTCATGGTTCCCGCTTTCTCCGCTTTCCCTGGCAGCGGCCCGGCGAGGCGGCCGGGCCCTGGCAACGGCTGAATATACGGCAATCGCCCTGCTTCATAGGTCCATGAACCGGGTCGCGCCGGCGAAAGGCATGAGCCACGCGGCTGCGCCCTCCGCGCCTCATTTGCCGGTGAACACCGGCTTGCGTTTCTCGAGGAAGGCCTTTGCGCCTTCCTCCTGGTCTTCCGTCGAATAGCACAGCGCGAAGGCCTTGATCTCGGCTTGGCAAGCGGATTCCATGTCGGCGTCGACGGCGATGGTGAGCGAGGATTTGATCTGCGCCAGCGCGAAGGGCGACAGCGCGGCGAGCTTGTCGGCAAGCGCGCGGGCCGCTCCGGCGAGCTCTTCCGGCTCGTGCACCGAGACGACGAGGCCGAGTTCGAACGCTCGCGAGGCAGGGATCGGGTCGCCGGTCATCGCCAGCATTCGGGCGACCGAGGAGCCCGCGACCTTGGTCAGCCGGACCGTGCCGCCGCCGCCTGGGAGGATGCCGAGCTTGATCTCGGGAAGGCCGAACAGGGCCTTCGACGAGGCGATGCGGATGTCGCAGGCGAGCGCCAGTTCGAAGCCGCCGCCGAGACAGAAGCCGTTGACCACCGCCACGACCGGCTTGGGACAACCGGTCAGGAGGTCGGTGATCTTCTTGATGCGCAGGGCGATGACCATGGCGTCGGCCGGGGTCGCGCCGACGAATTCCGTGATGTCGGCGCCGGCGACGAAGGCGCGGTCGCCCTCGCCGGTGATCTGGATGACGCGGACCGCAGGGTCGCCGACGAGCGCGGTCGCGGCGTCGAACAGCTGGCCGACCACGGCGGCGTTGAGGGCATTGAGCGCCTTCGGCCGGCGCACGGTGATCGTGCCGATGGCGCCTTCGATCTCGGCGGTGACGAGCTTGTCGGTCATTGCGTCTGCTCTCCTTGGTATGGACGGAGCTTCTCTAGCAGGCCCGCACCGGCGCTTCCATCCGCCCTCGTCCTTCGAGGTTCGCTTCGCTCGCACCTCAGGATGAGGGCGCGGCGATGGCACCTCAGGATGAGGGGGAGGGGGACTTCCGCACACGGGCGAAACCAGCATCGCGACACGCCTTCTCCTCGCCACGCTGCCTTTCGGCCCTGGCCATTGAAGAAGAGGT